>JBAYFJ010000014.1:0-29207 GCA_041667245.1 Bacteroidales bacterium
CGCCCGTTTTGTTGGCACAGATTATCTCGCGTTTGAGAGAATACGCGAGATTGACCAATTCTGACTTATTGAAGTTTAAAAACGCCATAATATTTATTAAAAAAATGATTCATTATTGTCTCTCGAGCACAATGGCACATCGGCAAGGGAGGTACAGATAAAGAGAACAGTCATATTTCTGACTCCCGTTCGGGGATTTCTCAAGGATTGCCGTGTGCCTTTCGCCGACGCTTATCCTGCCGAAACCGTCATACTCTTTCTCATCCGAGTCCAAGACCACCGAATACTCTCCGCGAGGAGCGGAGAACCCGTAATCGGCGAATGAAGATACAGGGTTGAAATTGAGTGCAAAAATACAATTTTTCCTCTTGAATATCAACACCTTTTTAATTTCATCGGCCACGAGAAGCTCAGGGTTTTCGTCTAAAAATGAGAACTTCTTTTCGAGATGTATCATCGCCTGATCGAAATTCTGAAGATACTTGTAACGAAGGTAATCCGGCTCGGTAAGAGACCACTGCCTACGGGCATATTTGTAAGACCACCCGTTCCCCTCGCGCGGAAAATCTATCCACTCGGGGTGACCGAACTCATTGCCCATAAAATTCAGATAGCCGTTTCCCGCCGTGGAGAGGGTGACCAGTTTGATCATTTTGTCGAGAGCTATTCCCCTGTCGACCACCGGACTATTGGAATCGACGCTCATTCCAGTGTACATTTCCTTGTCCATAAGACGGAAAATGATGGTTTTGTCTCCAACAAGGGCCTGGTCGTGGCATTCGGAGTAGCTTATGGTCTTCTCATCACTTCTTTTGTCGGTCAGTCGCCACCACATATCCCCGACGCTCCATTTCTCATCTGGCACCTCCTTTATCAGTTTTATCCACTGGTCCGCAATTCCCATCGCCATACGGAAGTCGAAACCAATCCCGCCTTTCTCGAAAGGAGCTGCCAGCCCGGCCATCCCGCTGACGTCCTCTGCTATAGTAATCGCCTCAGGATCAATCTCTTTGATAAGCATATTGGCGAGAGCGAGGTAAGTGACAGCATTCTCGTCCACTCCCTGATTGAAATAATTGTCATAACCGCTGAAGGCTTTCCCGAGACCGTGGTCCCAGTAAAGCATACTCGTAACGCCGTCGAAACGGAATCCGTCCAAGCGGTACTCTTCCATCCAGAATTTGCAATTGGACAGAAGATAGTATTTCGTCTCGTCTTTGCCGTAGTCGAAACAACGCGAGCCCCAAGCGGGATGACGTCCCTGAGGGCCGCTGTAAAAGTACAGATTGTCTCTGCCGTCGAAATTGCTAAGCCCCTCGCTTTCGTTGTCCACGCTGTGGGAATGGACAATGTCCATAACCACGGCTATTCTTTTGGCGTGGGCCGCGTCAACAAGAGCCTTAAATTCCTCCGGAGTGCCGAAACGCGAGCTGAGTGCGAAGAAATTGGACACCTGATAGCCGAACGAGCCGTAATATGGATGTTCCTGAAGGGCCATTATCTGAAGAGTGTCGTACCCGAGTGAGGCTACCCTCGGAAGTACGTTTTTCCTGAAATACTCGAAAGACGCCACTTCCTCTTTCTCCGAACTCATTCCGATGTGGCATTCGTAAATCAGGGGATTATTCTTCTTGGAAGGTCTATTGTGCTTCCACCTGTAAGGCGTGTCAGGACACCAGACCTGGGCGCTGAATGACTTCGTGACGGGGTCCTGAACCGCTCTCGTGAGATATGACGGCAGCCTTTCGCCTCCTCCGCCAGGCCATTCGATGAAGAGTTTGTAGAGTTCCCCGTGATTGAGAAACATCGCAGGGAGCGTAATTTCCCAATTACCGCCGCCAATTGGCGAAAGGGCGTAGGAATTGATCCGTTTCCAGTTGTTGAATTCCCCGATCAGAAAGATTTTGGTTGCGTTGGGAGCCCATTCCCTGAAAACCCACGAGCCGTCGCTCTGTCTGTGGAGGCCGTAGAAAAGATGATTGTTGACGCCCTCCGAGAGAGAGCCGTCTTTCGCGATATGCTCGCGGGCGTCCAGAATCCTCTGATGTCTGGCGTCAATGGCCGCCTTGAAGGGCATCAGATAGTGATCCGAGTCGTATAGCATTTTACTTTCCATCGCCGATTGTTTTGTCGATTGACTCCTGCACCGTGCGGAGATACTTTCTACACGATTCTATCAGGGTTTTAGCTTTTTTGACGTAGGCGTCCAGTTCCGAGAGTTTCGTGTCCGAAGACTCGATCTTCTCTGTGATGGCTTCCAGTTCGGCCATAGCCGCTGCATAATCAAACTCTTTGTCCATTATATGGTTATTGTTTATTATCTACTTTAGTCACAGTGCATTCCATCGTTCCGTCCGCTAATAGGACAGTGATCTCGTCGCCAACCGAGCATCCTCTCGCACTTTTAAGCGCCACCCCTTCCGAATCACTCACGAGAGCATATCCCCTTGACAGAAGCCTTCTCGGATCAGCCGACTCTATCCTTGTCTGAATCAAATCCACAGTTGAGGCCGCAGCTCTGATTGCAGCGACAGTGCCGCTTTTAATCCTCATCCGGAATGCGTCCAGCCGGCTTCTTTCCGATTCCGCTTTGCCGGTGTAGGCGAATCTGATTCTGTCCGCATAAGAAAGGATGGCCTGATCTTCCGCAATATACGAACTCAAAAATTCATCGGCAAGAGCCGTAGGTGTCTTTACGTATTTGAATGCCACCATATCCGCTATGTGGTAGTCTCTGTCGTGTCCTATGGCGGTGACAACAGGACACGGGCACTGCGCTATGGCCACCGCGAGAGTGTAGTCATCGAAGCAGGACAATTCGGAGGAGGAGCCCCCGCCTCTGATTATCGTCACCGCGTCGTACTCCTTAGAGGCCGCCTCTTTCAGCGAACTGACTATGGAAGAGACTGCGGAAGCGCCTTGCACTGTCGACGGATAAAGGACTGTCTCGAATGCGAACCCGTAAGGGTTGTCGTGAAGATGCCTCATAAAATCCCCGTAGCCTGCCGCCCCTTCTGATGAGATGACGGCAAGTCTTCTCGGAAGAGGGACAAGAGAAAGCTTGGACTGTCTGTCCAAAAGCCCTTCTTTTGTAAGACGCTCGATGGTCTTTCTTTTCTCCAATTCCTGCGCTCCGACAGTGAACTGAGGGTCTATGTCGCTAATCACCAGGGCCATTCCGTAGAGCTGGCTGAAAGTAACTTGAACCCTCACCAGAACCTGCATTCCGGTTTGTAGGGACGATCCCGTCACTTCAGAGAAAAAAGTGCTCAGAGATGTGTAGGCAGATCTCCAAATCACTGCCCTGACCTTGGCGACCATAACAGAATCCTCGGTCTGAGAAAGCTCAATGTAACAATGCCCGGCGCTGATTCTCAATGAGTTCACCTCTGCTCTCACCCAGTATCTTCCCGGCATCGCTTCCTCCACCCCTTCCTTCACTTTTGTAAGCAAAGACTTTAAATCAATAGTCTCCTCAGTGTTTTGCATATATGTTACGATTACATTACAATAATAGTAAATTTCCGCCGATTTTTCACTATATTTGCGCCCGATTTAGATGATTAGTTAGTTATGAAGATATCCGAGGCCCGATTTGCGGGAAGCAGCACAAACGTTTCTCAAAAACCTAAGACAAAACTGCCTGAATTCGCGTTCATCGGCAGATCGAATGTCGGTAAATCCTCCCTTATCAATATGTTGTGCGCCAATGGCAAGCTCGCGATGACTTCCTCTACACCGGGAAAGACAAGATTGGTCAATCATTTTATGATCAACGGCAAGTGGTATCTGGTGGATTTGCCGGGTTATGGTTATGCGAAGATGTCGAAAGACGGAAGGAGCAAGCTCACGGCTATTATCAAGGACTACCTGAACAACTCCGAGGAGCTTGTTCAGCTGTTTGTTCTGGTGGATTCAAGGCACGACATCGGAAAGATTGATTTGGATTTCATCAACGATCTCGGAGAGAACGAGGTGCCTTTCGCGATCATATTCACGAAAGGAGACAAACTTGGGCCTAACGTGCTCAAGGCACAGATTGAGAAAGACAAAGCGCTGTTGTCCGAAACTTGGGACGAATTGCCGGAAATGTTCGTAAGTTCGGCTCAGTCAAAAATGGGGAAAGAAGAGATTCTCGGCTACATAGACAGTTTGCTGTCAATGATTTAGGAACATTAACACACAAAATACATAAAATGAATAACGAACACAAAATGGAAATCTTCGCCTGCAGGGCTTCCAAAGGCTTTGCGATGAAGGTTGTCGATGCAATGAACAAATTAAAGAAGCCTGAAGAGCCGGCGATCGCTCTCGGTGCTTCCGAAGTCACCTCATTCAGTGACGGCGAATTCCAGCCATCTTTCAATGATAGCGTCAGAGGCGCCACGGTGTTTATCGTTCAGTCGACATTTCCTCCCACAGACAATCTCTTCGAGCTGCTTCTGACAATCGATGCGGCAAAAAGAGCCTCTGCGGATAGCGTCATTGCCGTGATACCTTACTTCGGTTGGGCACGCCAGGACAGAAAGGACAAACCAAGGGTCTCCATCGGCGCCAAACTCGTGGCGAATATGCTGCGCGCCGCCGGTGCTGACAGAGTGATGACGTGCGACTTGCACGCCGATCAGATTCAGGGATTCTTCGATGTTCCTGTCGATCACATCTACGCAAGCAAAGTCTTCATCCCTTACATCCAGTCTTTGAACATCGAGAACCTCGCTATCGCGGCTCCTGATATGGGTGGCGCGAAGAGGGCCAATGCTTATGCCAAGGAATTGGCCTGCCCTGTGATCATCTGCCACAAATCCAGAGAAAGAGCGAACGTGGTCGCTTCCATCACTGCGATAGGAGACGTGGTTGACAAGAATGTGATTATTGTCGACGATATGATCGACACTGCCGGCACTCTTACCAAGGCTGCTGAAGTGTTGATGGAAAAAGGCGCCAGAAGCGTGAGAGCTTGCGCTACACATCCCGTGTTCTCAGGCCCCGCATACGAGAGGATAGCGAACTCCAAGCTTTCGGAAGTGCTTGTGTCCGACACTATTCCGCTAACGAGCGATCCTAATACGGACATTAGCAAAATCCGCGTCGTGTCTCTTGCCGAAACTTTCGGCAACATTATCAGAAAAGTTTATAATTACGAACCGATAAGCACGGAATTCATCTTTTAACAACATTCGCGGCCACTATGCCGCAGCCTGATTTTATATGAAAATTGTCATTGCAGCCATTGTCCTGATAGGGATTTGCGTCTTCGGAATGTGTTTCAACATCATTTTCCGAAAAAACGGTCATTTTCCTCAGACCGACGTCAGCAGCAATGAGAATATGCGAAGACTCGGGATTCGTTGTATGAAAGAGGAAGAAGACGAAATGTTCGGAGACAAGTCCGGACAAACCAAAAATTCCCTTTGCGATGGGTCCTACAGCGATGCTTGCCTAAGCTGCGGGTTGTATAACACTGTAAATAAAAAGAAAAAATGAGTCTGGTAGCAATTATAGGCCGACCTAATGTCGGCAAATCAACGCTTTTCAACCGCCTTGTGGGTATGAGAAAAGCAATCGTCGACGAGACCGCCGGCGTCACGAGGGACAGGCATTACGGCAAATGCGAATGGTGCGGTCACGAGTTCTCGGTGGTGGACACGGGAGGTTACACCTACAATTCGGATGACGTCTTCGAGGACGCTATCCGCAAACAGGTCAAGATAGCGATCGACGAGGCGGATCTCGTGCTGTTTATGGTCGAAGCTCCTACTGGAATCACGGACTACGATGCGGAGATTGCGGGTATTTTGAGAAAGAGCAAAAAGCCTATTGTTCTCGCTGTCAACAAGGTGGATTCCGGAGAGAAAATGTATGACGCTTTCCAGTTCTATTCTTTAGGGCTTGGTGAGGTGTTCAGCATCTCATCGGCCAACGGAGGCGGGACAGGAGAGCTTCTGGACGAGATCGTTAAGAAACTCCCTGAGGATGTGGGTCCGGATCCTAATGACCGGCCCGATCTTCCGCACATTGCCATCGTTGGGAAGCCGAATGTGGGAAAGTCTTCGCTTACAAACGCCCTTCTTGGTGAGGAACGCAACATCGTAACAGATGTGGCAGGCACGACAAGGGATTCCATATCAACCTATTACAACAAATTCGGACACGAGTTTATGCTTGTGGACACGGCAGGTATCAGAAAGAAGGCCAAGGTCCACGAGGATTTGGAGTTCTATTCCGTGATGCGCTCCATCAGAGCAATAGAGCACGCCGACGTGTGCGTTCTGATGATTGACGCCAAGACCGGAATGGAAGCTCAGGATATGAACATTTTCAATCTTATACTGAAGAATCGGAAAGCCTGTGTACTGGTTGTCAACAAGTGGGACACTTTCGAAAAGGACAGCAACACTATGAAGGAGTACACAGCTTCCCTGAGAAGCCGTTTGGCTCCTTTCGATGACATACCAATCATCTTCACATCCGTAATCCAGAAGCAGAGGGTGATGGACGTGTTGAATTCGGCGTCTGACGTTTACGCCAATTACGTGAACAAGATTCCGACTTCGCGCCTGAATGAGACAATGCTTCCTGAAATTGAGAATTATCCGCCTCCGGCACTCAAAGGCAAGTACGTGAAAATCAAATATATTACTCAGCTTCCTACGAAGTTTCCGGCTTTCGCGTTCTTCTGCAATCTTCCGCAGTACGTCAAGGATCCTTACAAGAGGTTCCTTGAGAACACTTTGAGGAAGAATTTTCCTCTGACAGGCTGCCCTGTTCAGGTTTTCCTGAGGAAGAAATAGATCTGAGAACGCCTCCTTCGAGGAGGTCTCAATACCTTAGAAGTCCAGAACAAGACCGACATTGATGGTGAAAGGATGATCGACCTCAGCCTTCAAGCCGTTGATTTCGTGGTATCTGTGAGTAAGCCTCCAGAATGCGTCCACACGGATGATTTTGAAAATATTGGATATGCCGGCGCCAAGTTCAACGTAAGGTTTGTTTAGATTTTGCATCCCCTCAGGGAAAAGCATCGGAGCGTTGGCCGCATATCTGGAACCGAGGATACCGTTGTTCTTGTTGGTGAGCGTCCCGTATGCAGCCCTCATTTCCACTGACTCACGCCATTTGAGTTTCTTCAAAAGAGGAATCTTTCCGAGGAAAAATCCTCTAAAATTGTGCTCCCAGAACAAGGTGACCCAAGTGTCGGACGCGAATTCATAATAGTCCATACAGGCGAAGGACGTGTTGTCGAAATAATAGGTGTCATTGCCTTCGTGCAGTTTCAAAAGAGGGTAAGGGACCACTCCGAAAATTTTGCCTGAAGTCAATCTAAACTCGGAGACTCCGAGCGGCGGGATCTGCAATCTGTACTGTGCTGAGACCTCAGATCTGAAATAGCCGTAATCATTGTGAGTTATCCCTTTAAGCGCTCCGAAGAGATTGACCGTGACTATCGGGTAGTCAGTCGCAAAGTGACTTTTCTCGAATGTGCCTCTCGCAACTACCTCTTGCCAAGAAAATCTCGCTTTGTAGTGGATCTGATTGAAGGACACGGACTTCTGAGACAAGGAGTTCGGCTTGAACATTGTCACCTGATCATTGGAGAAGATGGTCCTCGTCTCCAGCGAGATAGTGTTCTCAAACCCTTGGTACCACTCGTGCTCATAGGAAATTGTGAATTCGTTGGCCATACTTCTCTTTGCGCCTCCTTTTGAAAGCACTGAGGAGAGTATGTTGCTTTCTGTGAAAGCGCCCTCGCCTTTCCCAAGTTGCACGAAATCGTGTTTGCCTGATATTTCGAGCTTGCGCGTCCTGACGTTGTTGAACATAAATTCCACGGATCCTCCGCCTTTCATCTCTTTGTCTCGGGTTCCTATGGCAGTGAAGCCGGTCAATCGGATTTTCTTGGAAAAATCCGCAGTGGTTCTGGCTCCGAACTGGAACCTGGCTCCTTCTCTGCCGTTGAAACTGTAGACTCTGAAATAAGGGCCGAAACCAACGTATTTCGTGTTATAATAGCCATTGATTATCGTATTTATAACAGTGTAGATGTTGTTGTAGAGCGGAACGTTCTTGATGGAGTCAACCATAACGTAGATGTTCTGCTCTTTGACGCTCAACGGGTCAGGACGCACTGCCTGCCAATAGTCTTCTGAGGAGTTTTTTGCGATGACGTCATTGTCGAGAATCACGTCTGAATCCGCTTTCACAACCCGCTCGGGAAAGTCTTTGTCGAATGCGGGATTGGAATAATCGATCTGTCTGTTGCCGAGGAATGAAACCATCTTTGAGGAATCGCTCATCGCCAAGGAAAAGTCAACGTACAATTTGTCCTGCTTGTAGAACCACGTGGAGTCAGGCAAAATCTGATGAGTGACGTCTACGACAAAATCTCTTACCCAGTTGACATTCGTGCCTTTTTTAAGGCGGGCGTGCATCTCCCTGAGAGCAAAGTCTTTGGCATCTATGGTCATTTCACCGTCAAAGGTAGGAGAACTGACGTCTTTCTGAGGATGGAACCTTATCTTGTACGTCTTTCTGCCTCCGATTTTGAGACTGTCCACCAGATAGTAATTGTAATAGACCGTGCCGGTGTGGGAGAGCGGGGACGGAAGATGGACGCTGAATATGGAAATGAAGTTGTCGTAGAAATTCGTCTTGACGTGCATATTGCCGGTGAACTGTGCGACAATGGATTCATCGTTGATACCGGAGACCTGAGAGGCTTTGATGACTTCCCTTTTCAGAACAGGGTTATTCCTGTGGTAAAAACGGGAAGCAGTCTCGGAGATCATTACAGGAAGATATGGCTGTCCTGAGATGACGGATGTGTCCATATAGTCGAAGACGAAACCGAAGTTTCTCCTCAGCAGTTTGTTTCTGATCTGTTCGTCGGCATTGGTGAGATCCAGTTCCATCTTGCTGTAAGTGTCACATTCATAACGGTTTCGCTCTTCCGGATTGTTTCTGTACTCATTGTTCTGGATTTGCCTGAGAATCCATCTGACATAATGATCGTCGGGCTTTACCACGGCTGCGTTCAGCGCCTCCGTCTGGGATTTGAGTTTGAAATTGACTTCGTTGAAGTTGCCGTTGTTGATGGTGACGTCTTTTGATTCATACCCGAGAATGACGGCGGAAAGGATGGTGACGGAGTGGTCTCTGGTCTCCATTGTGTAAAAGCCGTCCAAGTCTGTGGTGACTCCTATAGTGGTGCCTTTGAAGAAGACGTTGGCAAATGGGATTCCCTCACCGGAGTCAGAATCAGTCACACGGCCTTTGACTTTAGTGGATTGGGCGCTCAGCGGCTGAGCGGTAATAAAAATCAGCAATGAGACCAAAAAGGCGAAAGCTAACTTTGCAATTCTTAGTATAATAGTCATTAAAATAATCTAACCAACAAGTGGCAAATTTAACTATTTTTTTTATTTTACAATATATTCCGCCCCTTCTGTCCATTTCTTAGGCTTCGGGTTCGACCCCTATTTTGACTTCCCATTTCTGATTTCCTGACCCCTTGATCCTCTGAGTCTTTGATCCTCTGATTCCCCCAATGGCCCCAGCTCCCACACACACACTTTAGCTAAGGCTTCAGCTTCGGCTCCGGCTCCCCGACCTATACACCCATAGCTACCACCCAAGCCGTGAAAGGACGATTCAGGAAAAAGAGCTGCTACCCTTTGACAGATAGTCTGCGGCGGCAGACCGCTGACGAATGTCAGCGCACGCCACTTGGGGCAGCCGGCTTTGCTGACGGGGGCAAGATATAGGTCTGACAAATCAGATGCCGCAATCCACGTCTGCCCTGCAGACGTTTTTCTGTCAAAGGGTCGGGACAAATTACGGGCGAAGTGCCGCTCAAAGCGCGGAAGGTCATGCAGATTATGAAACTTGAGGAACGGAGATAAGATAATCAAGAAAAGCATAAAATTTTCCGTGTCACGACACGGATATTTAGATGTGTCGCAACACATCTAAATATTAACGGTAACGCATCAAGAATGTACGGCCTAAAAAAGGATTGTCTGAACAAAAAGACGTCCTTAAATGATTTAGAAGAGCCATAAATTAGTTAATGCGAGTTTTATTTCGTATTATTGCACTGCGGTACAGAAGTGATTCTCTGCCGTAATTGTTAAGTTCGTTTTATATACTAAGCGGAGCCTTCGGGGAAAGGCTCCGCTTTTCTTATATACATAGTCAACCTGAAAGTATAGTACAAAGCCCACGAGATAATCAAAAAGTGGCTCAGATGATTATTTGTGCGCACAGAGGAAATGCATTATCTTAGCAGACACAAATCATTGACCGAATTTAGATGAAAATTGCCATTATTGGAGGTGGGGCGGCAGGTTTTTTCGCAGCCATAAACATAAAGAGAACCGTTCACGATGCGGAGATACGCATTTTCGAGGGCGGCACTAAAGTGCTTGCCAAATTAGCGGTGACAGGCGGGGGAAGATGCAATGTCACCAATTCGTTCAGGGATGCATCCAATCTTGAAAAAATCTACCCGAGAGGCGCCACTTTAATGAAACGTCTTTTCAACGTATTTGACAACAACGATGCGATGAGGTGGTTCGAGGACGACGGAATCAGATTGGTCACGCAAGAGGATCAATGTGTTTTCCCTATCTCTCAAGACGCTATGGAGATTGTGCGAGCTTTCATAAATGAGGCAAAAATGCTTGGTGTGAGGGTGTTGACAAATTGCAAAGTCACAGACATCGCCGAAGATGGTGAGGACGAATACGAAGTGAGTTACGAGAGAGGAAACGGCGCCGGAGGAAATGGGGTTGAGGCGAGCGGGAAAGAGATATTCGACATTGTGATAGTGACGACAGGGGGAAGTCCAAAGGAGTCCGGATTGAATTTCGTGAAAGGACTTGGGTTGGAAATCATTCAACCGGTTCCTTCGTTATTCTCTCTCAACATCCCTGATGTAAATTTACGAAGACTGACCGGATCTGTGATTGAAAACGCGGAAGTCTCGGTCTCAGGCACGAAGCTCAGAAGCCAAGGCCCTCTCCTGATCACTGACTGGGGAATGAGCGGCCCTGCCATTCTGAAACTGTCATCTCTCGGCGCAAGGTTGCTCAAAGAAAATGACTATAAGGTAAAATTGGCCGTAAATTGGACAGGAGGGATGAATTCAAGTGAGATAGCGGAACATTTAGGTCTGCTATTCAGCACCATTGCTGCAAAAAAACAAATATCCTCAGTTAGCGTTTTCGGAATCACTTCCAGACTTTGGTCTTACCTGCTTTACAGAGCAACCGTTCCCGATGGCACAAGGTGTCATGAAATAGGCAAAAAGGCTCTCAACAAACTATGCGAGACTCTCTCTAATGACATTTATTTGACAAGCGGGAATGGTAAATACAAAAAGGAGTTCGTGACTTGCGGCGGAGTAGCTCTTAGCAACGTCAATTACGCCACATTGGAATGCCGGAAGCACGGCAACCTTTATTTCGCCGGAGAAGTTCTGGATGTCGATGCGGTTACCGGGGGCTTCAACTTGCAGGCGGCCTGGACAATGGGATATGTCGTTGCCAAAAGCATCATAGAAAAAGGAAGCGGAGAGTGAGATAATATCAAAAATATGTATTATATTCGCAGCAATGAAAAAAGTCTTGCAAATACTCGTCTCAATAGTGCTTTGCTTCGCTCTTGGCGGTGCAATGGCTGTCGTTGACACGGGGGACGGCTCAGATGGAATAGCCATACTGAACACGACCGATTACTTGCAAGGTATCTCGACAGAGAGCGCAACCGCTGACGTACAAGAAAATGCTCAAGCTGCAGAAAACGGGCAGAAGTGTGTCATCAGCGACGAGCAGCAGTCTTTCGGGAAAGACTACACGGACTACAACTTGCCGTGCATAGCAACGGGACAAGGTCTTTTCTCGACTTCCACACAGTCTAACGGGACTTCAACAAGGACCGCGGGACACGGCTGTGACTCGGAGACAAATCTGAAAACCGGTTTCAGAACTTCATTCGCACTTGACCTTCTAAAAAGTCCTTCGGGACAATATGCGTTTCCAAATTACTTGTTAAGCATCCGCAATCTGCGGCTATAGCAGTTAAATGACTCTCTGAATCACGCGACCGCAATGCGGCCTCAAAGCGTCTTAGAATTACAGTTATTTAACACAAATGGAGCTGACAATAGCATAACAGCTCCAGATAGAAACGTCATTATTATTATGGGAATCACATTCAAAGGGACACACACCCCTAAAGACATCATCATATCAGTACTCGTCATTGCGGCAGGAGCCGGACTTTTCCTCATTGAAGGCTGGGGCCAAGGGCTCGGCGCTCTTCTTGTGGCAACAGGTCTTCTAATGCTGATCTTCTGGAAAGGAGCTTGGAAAAAAGACGGACAAGGAGTCGCTCTCGAAAAAGAATGCCTCGACCTCTCAAAGAAATGCGAGGCAAGCGTTCTGGACTATATCAACGGTAAA
Organism: Bacteroidales bacterium; assembly: GCA_041667245.1. GTDB lineage: Bacteria > Bacteroidota > Bacteroidia > Bacteroidales > UBA932 > Cryptobacteroides. The sequence continues at coordinate 12,465 of JBAYFJ010000014.1, forward strand.
GCCGAAGACCTGAATGTGGCCCCTGGAACCGACGGCGGCTCGATCAGAGTGGAACTGCACTACAACAGCAAAGAGGAAATAGCTTACGCTATGGTCTATGACTTTGAGTCCTACTCCTACAGAGCAGTGACCGACACAATCGAAATCAAAGGCCAGAAAGCAAAGAAATTCCTCACGAAGTTGAAACTGGCCTAACGAGAGGCTATTTTCTCCAGACCATTTTGTCTACGACACCTGTAAAACTCTGAATGATTTTCACGACCTTCGTAGACACGTTCTCATCGGTATATGTCGGCACAGGGACACCTAAATCCCCATTCAGATTCATTCGCACCGCCGTTTCCACCGCTCCGAGCAAAGACCGCTCGTCAATGCCGGCAAGCACGAAACAGCCCTTGTCCATTGCTTCAGGACGCTCCGTGGAGGTCCTGATGCAAACGGCAGGGAAAGGATGGCCGACACTGGTGAAGAAAGAGCTCTCCTCAGGAAGGGTGCCACTATCCGAAACCACTGCGAATGCGTTCATCTGCAAGCAGTTGTAGTCGTGAAAGCCGAGAGGTTCGTGCTGAATCACCCTCGGGTCCAACTTGAAGCCTGAAGCCTCCAGCCTTTTACGGCTGCGAGGATGACAGGAATATAATATAGGCATATCATATTTTTCAGCCATCGCGTTGATAGCTCCGAACAAAGACAGAAAATTCTTTTCAGTGTCAATGTTCTCCTCCCGATGCGCTGAAAGCAGGATATATTTTCCTTTCTCCAGTCCGAGCCGAGAGAGAATGTCACTTGACTGAATATCCTTCAGATTGGCGTGAAGGACCTCAGCCATAGGAGATCCCGTGACAAAAGTCCTCTCTTTCGGGAGGCCACAATCGGCAAGATAGGCCCCGGCCTGCTCGGAATAAGCCATATTGACGTCTGAGATTATGTCCACAATGCGCCGATTCGTCTCCTCAGGCAGACATTCGTCCTTGCAACGATTGCCTGCCTCCATATGAAATATAGGTATATGCAGACGTTTGGCACCAATGACCGAAAGGCAGCTGTTAGTGTCCCCGAGCACAAGGATTGCGTCAGGCTTGACGCAGGCGAGCAGTTTGTAACTACAATTGATAATGTTGCCCATAGTCGCACCGAGATCATCTCCTACGGCGTTCATATACACATCCGGGGCCTCAAGTTTCAGATCCTTGAAGAAGACCCCGTTTAGATTGTAATCATAATTCTGCCCCGTGTGAGCGAGAAGGCAATCGAAGTACTCCCTGCACTTGTTGATGACAGCCGCAAGCCGAATAATTTCAGGCCGTGTGCCGACCACGATGAGAAGTTTCAATTTGCCATTGTTCTTGAATGACACTGAAGAATAATCCAATTTAATGTCCATATATTACTTGTTTTCAACAGGTTCCGCATAAGTGTCAGGCTGCGATGGGTCAAAAGCCTCATTAGCCCACATCATCGTGACAAGATTGTCGGAAGAGGAGAGATTGATGATGTCGTGAGTGTAGCCGGGCAGCATCTGAACCGCCTCAATCTTTTCTCCCGACACCTCAAACTCCATAATCTCCCCGGTACCTATTTTTCTTTCTCTTATTAGCCCGTGACCTGAAACCACAATGAACAACTCCCATTTTGAGTTGTGCCAGTGTTCCCCTTTCGTAATCCCCGGCTTGGACACGTTGACGCTAAACTGACCGCATCCGGAAGTCTTGAGCAATTCAGTGAAACTGCCTCTGGAATCAGAATTCATTTTTAGAGGGAACGCCACCTTGGACTTGGGCAAGTACGACAGGTATGTGGAATATAGTTTTTTGGCGAAAGACCCGCCTGGAATCTCAGGCATAACCAAAGAAGACGGCTGAGCCCTGAACTTCTCCAGCAAATCCACAATGTCGCCCAAAGTTTCCGCATACGAGACAGGTACGGCACAATAACGGCCATCGGCGCGAAAGACGGTCCTCACACCGTCAAACTCGCAATGATGCTCACCGCCCGCAAGAGCCGCAATCATCTCGTCCACTAAATCGTCAATGTACAACAGTTCCAGTTCCGTGGACCTGTCATTTACCTTGATAGGCAAGTCGCAAGCGACATTGTTGCAGAAAGTGGCCACGGCTGAGTTGTAATTAGGCCTGCACCATTTGCCGAACAGATTCGGAAAACGGTAGACAAGCACTTTGGCTCCGCTCTGACGCGCATAATCGAAGAACAACTCCTCGCCGGCAAGTTTGCTTTTGCCATACTCGCTTCCCGCGTATCGTCCCTGAAGAGTGGCCTGAATGCTGCTGGAGAGCATCACCGGACAGGCGTTGCGATGCCGGCCGAGCGTCTCAAGCAGCGCTGAAGCGAAGCCGAAATTGCCTTTCATAAAGTCAGCCTGATTCTCAGGCCTGTTCACGCCGGCAAGATTGAACACGAAATCCGCCTTAGAACAATAGTCCTCCAGCTGTTCCGAAGTAGAGTCCAAATCATACTCGAATATGTCCGAGACGGAAGCCCCGTGATAGTTTCTCGCTTTCCCGTCGCGGATGTTCCGGAGCTGGGCTACCAGATTTTTTCCTACGAAACCTTTCGCCCCTGTGACCAGCACCTTCATTATTCCGAACGTATTTCCGAAGCCCTTGCCTTAGGAGCAAGACCCAGATCCTCTTTGACAAAACGGAGTCTCAGCAGAAGCTCCTTCATCCCATTAACGTCAAGACGAGTAGTGTTGTGGCTGGTGTAATCCTCCGTTCTGGCAATCGCCTCCTCACCTTTGCTGAAGTACTTGTCGTAATTGAGATCTCTCGTGTCACAAGGAACACGGAAATAATCCCCCATATCAATGGCCCTTGACATCTCCTCGCGAGTCACCAATGTCTCGTAAAGCTTCTCGCCGTGACGCGTTCCGATGACCTTAACCTCAGTCTCCCCATATTTCGGATCCACCTTGGAATACAGTTCCTTCAAAGACTGAGCGAGAGTGCTTAAAGTAGCCGCGGGAGCCTTCTGAACGAACAAGTCCCCGTTATGAGCGTGCGTGAAGGCATACACCACCAGATCCACCGCACTGTCCAGAGTCATCATAAACCTCGTCATCTCAGGATCTGTGATTGTGATGGGCTTTCCCTCCTCCATCTGCTCTACCCAAAGAGGGATCACTGAGCCGCGGCTCGCCATCACATTGCCGTAACGAGTGCAGCAGATGGTGGTCTTGGCATCATCGCCAAGCTCACGCCCTTTTGCGACAGCCACTTTCTCCATCATAGCCTTGGACATTCCCATAGCATTGATCGGATACGCAGCCTTGTCCGTCGAAAGCACCACCACCTTGCTCACATTGTGCTCAATCGCTGACTCAAGCACATTGGCAGTGCCGAACACATTGGTTCTGCACGCCTCAAGAGGGAAAAACTCGCAAGAAGGCACCTGTTTAAGAGCGGCAGCCGAAAAGACATAATCCACTCCTCTCATCGCAGTGTCCACGGAAGATTTGTCACGGACATTGCCTATGTAGAATTTCACCTTGTCCGTCTGTAACGCATGACGCATATCATCCTGTTTTTTCTCATCTCTTGAGAAAATTCTGATTTCTCTGATGTCCGAGTCCAGAAAACGTCTTAGCACTGCATGTCCGAAACTTCCCGTTCCGCCTGTGATTAACAGGACTTTGTCTTTAAATACTGACATATTCGTTGATTTATATTTCTCAAAATTACAATTCTTAGTCGTAAAATCCTATCAAAAGTCCTAAATTACCTGCCTTTGTACATCTGCTCGTAGTAATTAAGATAATCTCCCGAAGTGACATTGTCCATCCACGCCTGATTGTCAAGATACCAGCGGACCGTTTTCTCAATCCCCTCCTCGAACTGAAGAGAAGGTCTCCAGCCCAACTCCCGTTCAAGTTTGGAAGAATCGATGGCGTAGCGGAGATCGTGTCCCGGTCGGTCGGAAATGAAATGAACAAGCTTGAGGTCCTCCCCTTCCTTGCGCCCCAACTGCCTGTCAGTCACCTTGATGAGGAGCCTTATCAAATCTATGTTCTTCCACTCGTTGAATCCTCCGATGTTGTAAGTTTCCGCAGGTCTTCCCTTATGGAAAATCAGATCTATGGCCCGAGCGTGGTCCTCGACATAGATCCAATCCCTGACATTCTCCCCCTTACCGTAGACCGGAAGCGGTTTTCTATGACGTATGTTGTTGACAAATAAAGGAATAAGTTTCTCAGGAAACTGATAGGCCCCATAATTGTTGGAGCAGTTGGTCACCAAAGTCGGCATCCCGTAAGTGTCGTGAAAAGCCCTCACGAAATGGTCGCTGCTCGCCTTGGAAGCGGAATAAGGGCTATGCGGATTGTACCTTGTCTCTTCCGTGAAAAGCTCGTCTCCGTAAGGCGCGGTTCCTTCAGGTCGGCTAAGCGGCAAAGCTCCATAAACCTCATCCGTGGATATGTGGTAGAACAGTTTCCCGTCATATTTCTCCGGAAGCGATTCCCAAAAAATATTGGCTGCCTGAAGCATAGAAAGCGTACCCATCACATTCGTGCGAGCGAACGTGAAAGGGTCCTTTATGCTTCGGTCAACGTGACTTTCCGCCGCGAGATTAATCACCCCGTCGACACCATAAGACTTGAACAATCCGCTGACGGTCTCGAAATCGCAAGTGTCAGCCTTTATGAAAAGATAGTTCGGTGCCTTCTCTATATCCCTGAGGTTTGCCAGATTGCCGGCGTAAGTCAACTTGTCAAGATTGATTATGCGGTACTGAGGGTACTTGGTCACCAACAGTCTCACGAGGTGAGAGCCTATGAAGCCAGCCCCTCCGGTTACCAATAAAGTGCGTTTAAAGTCCATAATTCAATGATTCATTATAATCAAAAATCGTCCCGAGTTCCCCAAGTTTTGGGTGATTTCTATCTTTGGGGGAAAGCTGGATTTTGTCTGAGGGAACCTTCCAGTCTATTCCAAGAGAAGGATCATCCCAAGCGAGCGCCCCTTCGCTCTCGGGAGCATAGAAATTGTCGCATTTGTACTGAAACAAAGCCGTTTCGCTCAAGACCACAAAACCATGGGCGAAACCTCTCGGCAAGAACAATTGCCTGTGATTGTCCCCGCTCAACTCCACTGATACGTGTTTTCCGAAAGTTGGCGATCCCTTTCGTATGTCCACTGCCACATCCATAACCGTCCCTTCGATGACTCTCACGAGTTTGCTTTGCGTAAAAGGCGGCTTCTGGAAATGCAGTCCTCGCAAGACACCGTAGGAAGAACGGCTCTCGTTGTCCTGAACAAACCTTATTGGACGTACCATCGCATCGAAATCTCTCTGCGAGAAGGACTCGAAAAAATAGCCCCGCTCATCCTGGAACAATCTCGGCTCCAGAATGACGACTCCGTCAAGCTCAGTTTTTATAACTTTCATAATGTAGCTTTATTTGTCAATGCATTTTCGAGAAATTCTATAGACCGTGCTTTAAGGCTCTTTCTCAAATTGTTGACGTTCTCATAGTCAATCATGGCTCCGGCAATGCCATCCAGCTCATCCGGACTATGAAGCAGTCTGGATTCCAGAGAGAAGGTGGAAAGCAGAGTCTTGAACCTTTCTATCCCTCTCATCTCATTCCCGATGACCACAAACGGTTTGTTGAAAAGGATTGAGAACACGGCTCCGTGGAACGAATCCGTCACCACAAAAGAGGAGGTGGCAAGACTCTCAAGCCAATTGTCCACTGACGGGAACACATTGTCCTCAAGATGCATTTTCCACATCCTGACGTACGGCTTTGCCGCATTCACGCTCTCGACAGGCAAAGACAGAAGGCTGCTGACTCTTTCCACTATGCAACTTTTGCGGACAGTCTTGTCCAAAATGTAAGAAAAGACGTGAGCGCCGTGCTCAGGAGAGCTTTTGATCTTGGACATAAAGTCCTCAGGCTCAAGAAGCAGCACTGGATCAAGCACTAACTCGGCTTTAACCCCCAGAGAATCTTCAGCCAATCTTACCAATGGCTTCTCTCTCACTGACACGGCATCAAATCCGGCGATTAGTTCCCGACACTTTTGACAAAGGGAAGGGTCTCCTGCAAAGATGTCAGGACTGGAGGATGCGGCGTAAAAGACCCGGCGGACATTGTCTCTTTTCACGAAATCCAGAAATGAGGCCGGGCAATAATAACGGTTCCAGACCTGATCGCTGCCAACCACATAAGCGTCGAACGCATAATCCCTGTCAATCTTCCACAACTCATCAGAATAGACTTTCGTAGTGAGAGACATACGACTCTCTACAAAACGTCTGGTGTTACTGCTTATCACCTCATAATCCTTCTCAGTCATTGACGGATTCCATCTGTCAGAAATGATTTCCGAGCGGAAATAGTGTCTGAAAAGCCTCTTCAAATACCATTTTGCGTGATGCGCAAACGGCTCAGACAGAACTCTGTTGTGCCTGTCGATAGTGATTGCGTCAAAGCCCATCTTCCTCAAGGCTGTCTGCAAAGCAAAAGCCTGAAGAATGCCGCCGTAATTGGTTTCCAGCGGATGTGTCAGAATCCCGACTTTCATCTCTTTATGCTATTAACCGCAAGAACTATCCTGTGCCTCAATCTCATGAGGAAGGAATCTGCCTTGCGCTGAGGGAACAACTCTTTGATTATCTTGAAATTACTTCCATCAAATCTTTTATGAAACTCGGTATATTCCTCGGGCCTTGCCGGACTGCGGACCAGCGCTCCGTTGGACTCTGCCGCTACGCTGTAATCGACTTGAACCCAGTCGATGACCAACGATTCGCATGCAAGACGTCCTTTCTCGGAGTTCACCACCACAAGACTGACACCCTTGTCATCATCAAGTTCCGGCCTGCTTAGTCCGATTCCCCAGAAATCTCCGAGGGTCAAGTCTGCGCCTGATTGTCCTGATTTGAATTTGCATGAATAGCAGCAAGGCCTCAAATACAGATTGTGCAAAAATCCCTGTATGAAAAGATTATCCTTCCCTTTCTCTCTCAAAATTCGCCTTCCGCCGGCCTCAACGACGACATTGTAGTCTTTCCATCCGTTTGTCTTGTCTCTGAATGAAATAGCCGTAATCTTTTCCTCCCCTGAAAAAGCCTCCGGGCAAATGTAACGCAGATAATCTCTCCAAACCGAAGGGCTTGGCACTCCGTGGCAAACCACCTCAACTGTGAGAAGATTGTCGTAATCCTTTCTCAGATAGCATTTCAGCCCGGCTATCTGACAAGGAGTACCGGAGAAAAGCACCTTGCGCCCAAGTTTGAGAAGGGATTCAGCTTTTTCGTAATTGTCCTCAATGCGTGACTGAACATACTTGCTGCCTGTCAATAGGGCGAGCTGCTCAGGCTCATCTATCTGACAGTGGACGGTCTCCCAATTCTCATCGAATCTTACTCCGAAAACCACCCCCGTTTGAGAAAGGATCTTTTCGGCAAGCATTGGGAATATGCCGCCTGACGAACTTGAGAGCCGCACTTTGTCGTCAGGATTCTTTGCGGCTAAGACTGACTCGACCTCGGAAGGTTCCGTCTCTTTCAGACAAGGGCACACCATTTCGCACAGACCGCAATCGACGCATCGGCTTTCATCCGCTTTCGGATAAAGAAAGCCTTGCGAATCCTCGATCATAGATATGCAACCTTTAGGGCATCTCTGTGCGCAGGCAGCGCAGCCGCAGCAATTTTCCGGTGTCTGAATTCTGATCATAGCTTCTCCCCTCTTGACAATTTGCGCAATGGTCTGAGAATCAATTCTCTCTCCGATGCCTTGAGACTTAGCCTCCAGAACAGAGGGACGTACAATGCCGAGTAGACCAGAACCGCAATTAAAAACATCCATAAAGAATTGATGTCCACATAGTTGAGCGCCCAAAAGCTAAGAAGGGTCAGAACCAGAGGCACTACTGACATCTTAAGTATTTCTTTCCAGAATGAGACTATGTCCAGATGCTGCTTTACGTGATAATAGACATTCATTATCAGACCGGTGCCAAGGAACAGAGCTCCAGCTATGGCGACCGCACAGCCTATTCCTCCGAACTTTTTTGCTAGGACTATCTGTGCCACAAGGCTGAGAGCGGCGATGGCCAGATACATCAGCGATCTGAATTTCATCTGATTACGCGCCTGAAGGATTGTTATGCCCACATTCTGAATCATCGGAATCAGAAGCGCCAGAAAGAAAAGAAGGGTCATTATGTAAGAATCCTCGTAGCCGGGGCCGGCCCAAAGAGCGATGAAGCGTCTGCCGAATATCACGAAACCCGACAGTACAAAAGACAGCACGGCATATTGGAGCCTGCCGGTGCGAATGAATATGTCCGAAATCTCTTTTTCGGGACATTTCTTGGCCACCATTCCTGAGATTCTCGGCAAGAACACGCTCGCTATGGCCGTGGAAAAAGACATATACATAAATGTCAGTCTTATCGCGACCGCAAACACCGCCACCGCCACCGTCCCCGCCACAGCGCCGAGAACGAACTGTCCGGTGCTCCAATAGACTTTGTCGATTATGACGTTAAGGAATATCCAGAAAGAGTAAATCGAGACCTCTTTGAGGAGGCTCCAGTTGATTTTCCCGAAAACGAATTTGATTTTTATCTTGTATTTGCAGTAAAAGGCGTTGATCAGCAGTGTCATTAGGTTGAACACAGTCTGAACGACCACCATTGCGATTGCCTTGTAACCCATTTTCAACAGGCAAATCATAACCACGGTGTTGAGAACGATTCTTACAATCTGGACCATCTTCTGGAATATGAAATCCTCGTAAGAAGTGATTATGGAACCGAACACGCTGAAAGGGAATGTGATGGCCAGATTGAAAGTCAGAATGAGCATCATTATCTTGGCCTCGGACAATTCCACGGCTGTCATCGTGCCGCCGAAAAGATTGTCCACGTTAAGGTAAAGAACCATCCCGAAAGCTATGGCGACAACGCCTATGACGCAATATATCTTCAGGAACATCCCGAAAAGCGAGTACTGCTGCTCGACTTTACCCTCAGCCCGGTACTTGGCCGTGTAGCGGATCACGGCGTTGCCGAAGCCGAAATCCATTATGGTGAGATAGCCGATAACCGAGGCGACCAGGGAATATAGGCCATATTCGCTCTGCCCGAGCATTCTCAACAGAAATGGGGTGTAGAGCAAGCCTACAAGTGTCTGCAAGCCGATTATGAAGTAGTTCAGGACCACGCCTGATTTTAATTGACTAACGGCCATCAGCTTTTGTCATTGAGGATGTCACGGTAAATGGACAGCTGCCTTTCTTTGACCGCGTAAGGGTCACACAACTCTTTCAAAGCGCGCTTCGCATTGAGCGACAAGTCGTTGCAAAGGGTCGGCTCAGACAGCAGGCGTTCCATCCTCGCGGCGCAACTCACGTAATCCATAGCCGGATAGTAGAGAGCGGATTGCTCCTTCGAAGAGAAATACGGCAGATTTCCTGAATATGCCAGCACCGATGGGACTCCCAGATAGAGTGCCTCCGCGGCCGCCGATCCATAAGACTCGACAAATGAAGGGCACACGAACAAATCAGAGTTGAGCGCTCTCTCGCATAACTGCTCCGCGTTCATCGGTCCCTCGAAAAGGACATTATCTTGTAATTTCAGCTCACTGATCATAGAGACCAACAGTCTGGTGTAGCCGTTGGCTGAACTGTTTTTGACAGAGTTTTTTGAGAGAGGATCGGCCCCCGCTATCCTAAGGCAGACGTTTGGATGCTTACTCTTGAGAATGGCAAGCGCCTTGAGCAGCACGTGGATTCCCTTGAACGGCAGCATATAAGAAGCGGACGTGAAGATCTCCTCGTTGCTGTGGGAAGGTTTGCGCCATTTCTCACTTTTGTAGAATGCGTCTCTCAACGGAAAAAGTGTGTCATAGACTTTTGCCTTTGGATTCAGTTCCGCAGCGATTTGGTCTCTAACCCATTCCGATTGCGAGGAGACGAGCATAGCGCTTGATAGTATTTCCTTCTCCTGCGGGACTTTGACTTTCAGATAGTGATTGAATTTCGCTCTGACAGATCTGTGAGGATAGCGTAACTCAATGAGGCCCAAGCGTATGTCCACATCGCAATGATTCAGGCCTCCGTAGAACACATCAGGGACTGAGGACATAACTCCCTGCATATCAAGGAGCACATTTGGCCTTTTAAGCAGGCCTCGGCTGAACAGAAGCGCCCAATAATTCTCGTCCCCCCAGATCTGAACTATGTCCGGATCTATCTCGTCCACAATCTTGGAGATGACTTCGACGCCGCTTTTAGACGGCACCCCGTCACTCAATCTGAAATTCGGAAGCACGTATTCTTCTATGTCACCGTAGTTGTTGTGGACAGGCTGCGAGACAGGGCCGTTGGTAATGTTGAACAGGCTAACCTCGGACGCTATCAGCCCACGCATCGCAAAGAGCCAGGAACCTGACCCTCTGCTTGATTTGTCGCCAAGGACGCAATTGGAGAACCACAACACTTTCATAACTCACAAATTTAGTCCTTTTCCACGACAAAACAAAGCGCACGCTAAGTCCTGTTCTGCTTTCGGTACTCGTTCGGAGTGACGCCTGTCAGACGTTTGAAAAGCCGGCTGAAATGCTGGGGTTATTGAAACCCGAGGCCGTAGGCTATCTCGCTCATGGTCAGGTCAGTGCCTACTATTTTGTCATTCGTGCGCTCGATAATCCTGGTCTGAATGTACTCCTGAGCCGGTCTATGGAATGGTGGAGTTCATCCGAGATCTTGTCGACTTCCACAATCTGTCCGAGGGCGAAGCTGACTAAATCGCACCCGCCCCGCTCAACTTCCGTAATTCGGGTCATAAGTTCAGTAAACAAGCCCACTCACGGCTACAACAATCCGCTCATATAGGCCGGAACCAGCATCGTTTCCCCGTCTTTGCACAAATCCTTAGTGTAGATCAAATAGGCACCTCCGACACGAGAAGAGTATTTTTGGCAGAACGCATCAAGCGACGCATGTGTTTTGTAACCCGAAGATTTGACTTCTATAGGAAATATTTTGGAGCCGCGTGAAAGAAGAAAATCTATTTCGTAATTATGTTTTTCGTCAGCAGGGAATGTGTAATAGAACAACTTATTGCCTGAGGCTGCGAGCATCTGCGCAACTAAATTTTCATATACATATCCTAGATTCGCGCTGAGTTTATCACTGAGCAATTTCTCATATATGATGTTATCGGTGTAGTCTTTGTCCCAAAACGCCAAAGTGACAAACAGCCCCGTGTCTCCGACAAAAAGTTTGAACCTCGTTTCGTCTCTTGTCAGTTCCATTCCCACATTTGGGTCATTGGAATGGTACACAAAATTAACAACTCTGCTTTCCTCTAGATTGTTTAGCAATTCGGACATCTTTTCTTCCCCTATGTTGCCGGCTATTGCAGTCGGTTGAAATCTGGACACATTACGGCTAAGTAGTCCGGGGATAGATAAAAAGAGTCTGGCGCTTCTTCCGGACGGGTCAATCTTACGGAAATCATCAGCATATAATTTGATTATTTTCCGCTTGACTGTGTCGACTTTATTCAGATTGTTCGTGCTAAGATACTCGCTAACTGCTTGAGGCATACCTCCCACAAGCATATAGAGACGCAGACTTCGCTGCAATGACCGGTGGGCGGCACCGAGAGGAGTTTTTTTTACCCAAAACTTATGGAGCAATGGGATTGTCGTTGTGTCACCAATAGCCCACTGAAATTCCTCATAATCCAAAGGACGCATCTGGACGGCATCTTCCTCACTTGGAATGGTGATTGTGGCCGTGTTCTTACGAATACTTATAAGAGATCCTGTCTCAATGTAGTCGTACCTACCGTCTTTTACAAGGTATTTAATAGCCTGACGGGCTTTGGGACACATCTGAACTTCATCAAAAATAATTACCGATTTGCGCTCGACAAGTGTCTTGCGGTATATTTGCTGAAGCACCAAAAAAATGTAGTCTAAATCCATAAGATCATCAAACAACTCACGTGTTGCTTTTGATGCTTTGTTAAAATCCACAAGAATATAGGAATCATACTCTTGCCGAGCGAACCTTTCCGCCACCGTAGACTTCCCGACACGTCTCGCTCCTTCAATAAGAATGGCTGTAGCCCCATTACTTTCAGATTTCCACTTGAGGAGTTGATCGTATATTTTTCGTTTAAAATAATATTGTTCCATAAGTGATTGATAATTTGAGTGCTAATGTACAAAAATTATCCTACACCGCAAATTTATTTTGCGAATTTATAGCCTGTCCCGTAAATTAAATGCCATCATTCTAAGCCTGACCCGAAAATTTAGTCCCGCCTCAACTTCCGTAATTCGGGTCATAAGTTGGACAAGGTGTGCGTGACGGGCAGCCGGCCACAAAAAAAGCGCCTGCAAGAGATTGCAAGCGCTTTTAACTTTAAGTAGCGGGACCCAGGATTGAACTGGGGACCTCATGATTATGAATCATGCGCTCTAACCAGCTGAGCTATCCCGCCAAAAAAAAAACCAAAATTATGAAATAGTTGAGATAGAAGGATTTGAACCCTCACTGACAGAGCCAGAATCTGTAGTGCTACCATTACACCATATCTCAATGATACAAGTTTTTGAGACGATGTCTCTCAAACGGATTGCAAATGTACAACAGTTTTACAGAAATGCCAAAAAAAATTCGACAAAGTGGTGACTCGAAATGATTATCCGCTATCCGAAGCTCGAACCGAGTGACACAGAGTGGTGCGTCAGTCAGCGCGCGGGGTGGAACGGGAGCTGAGGATCCAGAGGCCGAGCATAGTGAAGAGGGCGTTGATGATCAGCAGTTCGTAGCTGAATTTGTAGCCTCCGAACCATCGGGCGGAATTGCTCTGGAGTATGAGGCAAAGCACCGGAGCGAGGATGGCCACAAACGGGACCCACTTCTCACGGACCTTCCTTTTGCAGATGATTCCGAACGTGAACAGTCCGAGCAGAGGTCCGTAGGTGTAGCTTGCAAGCTTGTACACGGCATCTATCGCACTGGTGTTGTTGAGAAGATTGAACACAATGATCACCGCACCCATTGAGAACGCCATAATCACGTGGACCCATTTTCTTGTTGAAGTCACCTGAGCCTCTCCTTTGTGCCCCGCATTCAGAATGTCAACCGTGAAAGAAGTCGTAAGAGCCGTAAGAGCCGAGCCTCCGGCCGAGAATCCGCAAGCCACAAGACCCACTATAAACAAGACTCCCACTATCAGAGGCAACTGGCCGCTTGTCGCCACCGCCGGGAAAAGTTTGTCCCCCGTCTCGGTGATTCCGTGAGCCGCCGCGAACATATACATAAGCTCTCCAAGCACAAGGAACAGGAAGATCACTATGGTCTGCAGGACCGTGCTCGTGAGCACATTCTTCTGAGAATCCTTGTAATTCTTGCAAGTCAGAGACCGCTGCATCATATCCTGATCCATTCCAGTCATAGCTATGACCGTGAACATTCCCCCGAAAAACTGCTTAAAGAAATACTCAGGATTGTTAGGATCATCGAAAAAGAAAATCCTGGACATATCATTATGGAAGACCTCTTTGAACAGCCCACCGAAAGGCAAGCCTAAACCCTTGGCTATGAACACCGTACACAAAACTATGGAGGCAAGCATACAGACTGTCTTCAAGGTGTCTATCCAAATCACCGACTTCACTCCGCCTCTGAACGTGTAAAGCAACAGCACAACAATAGTAATCAGCACGTTGAGAGTGAACGAAAGATGAAGAGGGTCGAAAATCAAGAGCTGGAGCGAAAGGCAGACGAGGAAAAGCCTGACTGCCGCGCCGAGAATCTTGGATATAAAGAAGAACCAAGCTCCGGTCTTGTAGGAGGCCGCGCCGAAACGCTCCTCCAGGTACTCGTAAATCGAAACCAGATTCATTTTGTAGTAAAGCGGGATGAGCACATAGGCGATTACAATCTGCCCTGCGATGAAGCCGAGAGCCATCTGCATATAGCCGAACGCCGTTGCGGACACCATTCCCGGAACGGAGACGAAAGTAACACCGGACATCGAGGCACTTATCATTGCAAATGCCACAAGGTACCAGGACTGGTTGCGGTTGCCGCTGAAGAAGCCGGCGTTATCTGTTTTTCTTCCTGAGAAATAAGACAAAAGAAGCACCGCGGCGAAATAGGCCAGAACGGTGATGATTACAGCGACAGGACTCATTAATATTTGTGAATAAGCGCCGTGGCCCAGACCTGACAGCCCTCACCGCGGCCGGTGAAACCTAATTTTTCGGAAGTTGTGGCCTTGACTGAAACGCAGTCTGTCCCGACCTCCAGAATTGAGGCCAGAGCTGCCCTCATCGCTTCCACATAAGGGCTGATTTTGGGAGTTTGAAGGACAATCGTGATGTCAACGTTACCGATCACATATCCCTTTGACCTTACCATATCCATAACTTTGGCCAAAAGAATCTTGCTGTCCACGCCCTTCCACTCGTCCGAATTGTCCGGAAAATGCCGCCCAATGTCTCCGAGCGCAAGGGCGCCGAGAAGCGCATCGCACAAAGCGTGGATAGCCACATCCCCGTCCGAATGTGCCACAAAGCCGAAATGGCTCTCGATCCGGACCCCACAAAGCCACATAGGCAGACCTTCGGCGAGTCCGTGGACATCGTAGCCGTTGCCTATTTTGAAATCATAATTCATATCATCATTGTTGATTCGACAAATTTAAATAAAAAATGCTAAATTTGTCGAACATCATAAGCTACTTAGAGTATGGGATTGTTAAATTTTAGTTTCTTCGGAGACCAGGAGCATAGAGTGTTTGACTACAAGCCAATTTACTACGACAGGGAGAAGGACGAACTTAAGCAGAAATTCGGCAAAGTCGACGGAAGCGTGGACAACGCAAAAAAGGATGGCACATACGTGCCGGGCACCAGTCTTCAGGGAGCTTTCAAAAACGGAGGCTACCAAAAGACAAGAGGAGCAAACCGCGCGCAGAGCATAATAGGCATTGTGGGTCTGATTCTTTTCGCGGTGGTGCTGATAATGATTGCCAAATTCTATTCATTGCTGTAAGCATAGAGATGGCTATTTGGTAAATGAGGGGGCAATCGAATGGACATTAGGATATTACCAAGCAACATAGCAAATGTTATCGCTGCCGGGGAGGTCGTTGTGAGACCTGCTTCGGTGGTGAAGGAACTTATGGAGAACGCCGTGGATTCCGGAGCGGATCAGATTTCCGTGGTCATCACGGATGCCGGGCGGACTCTGATTCAAGTCATCGACAACGGATGCGGAATGGATCCTGACGAGGCCGTTGTGTGCTTCGAGAGGCACGCCACATCTAAAATAGCCACCGCGGAGGATCTTGAGAGCATCACCACTTTCGGTTTCAGAGGCGAGGCTCTGGCATCAATAGCCGCCGTGGCCGAAGTCAGGTTACGTACAAGGAAAGAGGGCACCGATATCGGTTGCGAGGTCGAATTTGCCGACTCCAAACAGATCTCTGCCAAAGAAATCGCGACACCTCAAGGCGCTAACTTCGCAGTCAGAAACTTGTTTTATAATGTGCCTGCAAGAAGAAAATTCCTCAAATCGGACAATGTAGAGTTAAGACATATAATAGATGAGTTCACCAGAGTGGCGCTCACCAGACCTGAAATCGGCTTCTCGCTATCGCACAACGGCAAGGACATTTATGTTCTCAAACCTGCCAAGACCCTGAAATTCAGAATTCTGGATCTGCTCGGAACGAATGTGGTCGGAGATATTGTGGATGTCAAGGCTGAAACCACGGTGGCAACAATCAGCGGCTTCATCGGCAAGCCTGAGGGAGCGAAAAAGACTCTCGGCAACCAGTATTTCTTCGTTAACGGAAGGTATTTCAGAAGCCCCTATCTGCACAAAGCTGTGATGAAGGCTTACGAGAACATGATTTCCGAAGGTACCGCGCCATCGTATTTCCTTTATCTTGAGGCGGATCCCCACTCTGTCGACGTGAACATAAGCCCGACTAAGACCGAGGTCAAATTCGAGGACGACAGCATTCTGTTTCAGGTCGTGTACGCATGCGTGAAAGCTAATTTGGGAAAGCACTCTTTCGCGGGAGGACTGGATTTCGACAAAGGCGATGTGCCTGACATTCCTGTGTTCGGGAAGAATTTCGATGAGTATCGCCCTATGTCATTGCCTCAGACAAGCGCTGACCCGAATTACAATCCTTTCGACCCAAAAGAGCCGGACTTATCGTCTCCCTCAGCTCCGATGAATTACTCCAAATTCGTGGAGAAGCCGGAAGACTGCAACAAACTTTTTGAGGACAAATCCCTGCCACTTTTCCAAAATCTGACGATTCAAGGAAAATACATCATAGCTCCCGCAAAATCAGGAATTATGCTTGTGAACATACAAAGAGCTTTCGAGAGGATTCTGTACGAGCGTTTTCTTGAAGCGGTGTCGAAGAACAAGCACATCACCCAGATTTCGATGTTCCCGGTGAGAGTGGACGTGGGGGCCGCCAACAGGCTGATATTCGATGAGAATTCGGAACTTCTGTCTTCGCTCGGATTCGACATTTCGCCTTTCGGCAATGACTGCATCGTGGTCAACGGACTGCCTGAAGGCTATTGTGACAATCAAGGCAAAATCGAAGCGATGATGGCAGACCTTTTGCTGATACTCACGGACCCTCACAGCTCAATCGCCCAGATGATGGAATCCTCTTTGGCGGAAAAGCTTGCGGTTCTCGGTGCGAAAAACAG
>JBAYFJ010000015.1:0-29058 GCA_041667245.1 Bacteroidales bacterium
ATTGCCGCCAGCATCGGCTCGGCAGTGTCCAACAAAGTGACAGGTAAAAAGTCCTCCACCACCACCATCAAGTCATCAGCCGGAAGAGCGGCTAAATCCGCCACTTCAGCGGCCACAAGGACCCTGACGAGGGAACTCACCAGAGGCCTTCTGGGCAATCTTATGAAATAGGAGAAAAGAAAGAAAAGTGCACTTTACCGTACTTTCTCTCTTTGACGAAATTCTCGTGTCCCTTGAATGAATAATTCGAAGGATGCTCGAGAATCAAATAACCTTGCTGATGGAGAATGTTCTTGGAGAGTACCTTGTCAGGAATTGTCTCCAGCCCTTCGAGGGCATAAGGGGGATCTGCAAAGATGATGTCGAAACTCTCTCGGCAGATGTCCAGAAAATCAAACACATTATCTCTCACTGCCACCACGTTGTCCAGAGACAGTCTCTTTGCCTCAGCCTTTATGAACTGAGCATTCTCCCTGAGCATCTCAACGCTGTAGACACGATCGGCACCTCTCGAAGCAAACTCAAAGGCGATGGCTCCGGTGCCGCCAAACAAGTCAAGCACATTGAGACCTTCCATCTCATACTCATTATCCAAAATGTTGAAAAGGCCTTCTCTCGCAAAATCCGTGGTAGGTCTCGCCTGATAATCCTCAGGAAGATTCAAGACTCTGCCGCCCCTTACACCACCTATTATTCTCATAACTAAAGTTGTTGGACAGAATTGAAATAACGGTACAGAGACATCTCCTCGTCAGCTGAAAGCGGAGTGTTGAAGCACACTGTCGACACTTCGGGATTGAGCTGAAGTTTCTTTATGGCAAGGAAAAGGAAATACTCAGCCGTAGTGAAATCCGCGGCGCAGTAGGAATTACAGAGTTTGAGATTGTTACCCTGAGCAATGACCAGATAGAGCCATCCGTCTCTATAAGAAGCCAGAATTTTGTTGTACTCCTTCGATGCGGACAACTCGCCGAGCAGATTGAATAACTCAGGGTAAACGGAAGCCTTCCGGCCGTCCTTTCTCAAGACCGTGCCTGCAATCGCGCGAGACAGTGACTCCCCTGTCGAATCCGAATAAATCATCACAGCACCGAACTGAGGCACCTCAATAAAGCTCACATTGTCCTCAGGAGAAAGGTCCGCCACTTGAGAAAGCAATTCCCTCGATTTCTCCTTTGAGAAGAAAGCGGAAGGTACAAGAGAGCATTTAGGCGTGAAGAGAGAAATCTCCACGGAATCATATTTTACTTGAAAGTCAGGGGTCGAGAAAATCTTGTCAGCACTCAGCCAAGAAGATCTTCTGACCTGGGTAGGGGTCTCTATTTTAAAAGAATATCCACTCAAGGAAACTTGAATGGATATTCTCGATATCTGTATTTGATCCATTGGATTACTCCCAGTTTCCGGCGTTGTTGTTAGGAGCTGTGACACTTCCCACCTGCAATCCAGGAAAACGGTTCTGGTCTTTCTTCTCGCAGTCAAGATTAATTCTCAGCTGATTGTCAAGACCTTGCAACAAAATCTTGTAAGGCATTCTGGCCTCGAAAAGAGGGACATCCACACCTGAGACCTTCTTCACAGTGGCATCCATCTGAATCGGCTCACCGCCTGAGAATGGAATAGTCTTGAGAGAGTCGATGACAAAATCCGTACGGCTTCTGAACATAGTGTCCTTAACCGGAATCTCCGTAGAAATCGAGAACACAAGATTCTGTCCTTCCTTGTAAAGGTTGAAAAGCTCCTGAGAAGTGATCTTTTTGTTGGCTTTTCTCACTTTCTCGGTGTTTGCCACAGCCGCAGAATCATCCTGAGATCCTACCTGCATCACGATCTTCATTTTGCCGTTGTTGTAGAAATCGACCAAAGAATCGGCTGAAGCGGTGAAATGATTGTTGACACTTTTGAATGCAACTTCCAAATCACGAATATCTTTCAGGCGCTGAATCGCGACTTGCTCACGGAAGTCCTTCTGTTTGTTGAACTTAACAGGCTCCATCACGCTCTGATAGATAAGGTAGAATAGTGCTATGATGATTACAGGAAGCACCAAGTAGGTCAAGACCTTTTTTAAAATTCCGTTCATATATTAATTATGTTAATAATCTACAGTATGATTCAATACTCGACAAAGTTATGAAATTGATTTATGAAATGCAATATAATTTGTAAATTTGCATTTGAAATAAAAACAGCGGATGGAAACGATCAACTCTTCTAAGATAACTGAGTTAAACAAGATATTCGACAATGCGACGGACATCGTACTGACGGCTCACACCAAACCTGATGCCGATGCGGTAGGCAGTTGCGTGGCTATGTCACGCTACCTCAACGAAATCAAAGGCAAAAAAGTAAGAACCGTTTTTGCGGACCCCGTTCCGGAAACCATTGATTTCGTACTGAGAGAAGAGGACAGACAGCGGCTGACAGTCTTCAAGTCGGCGCGGGACACGGCACTTGAAGCCATCTTGAGATGCGACCTCATTATATGCCTTGACTGCAATTCTTTTGACAGGACCTCCGACCTCGAAATGCCTTTCAGGAAATCTACGGCTGTAAAAGTCTTGATAGACCACCATCTTAATCCTGCGACTGAGGATTTCAATCTGGTGTTCTCAACTCCGGACATTTCCTCTTCGTGCGAACTTGAGTACTACATTCTCAAAGAGATGCCGGAAATTGGAGGAGATGCGAAAAATCTTCCCGCAACGGCCGCCGACGCGCTTCTCACCGGGATGACGACTGACACCAACAATTTCTCCAACTCTGTGTTTCCCACCACCTTCACAATGGCATCCGAACTGATGGCGGCTGGAGTAAACAGAGACCTGATTCTCGGCCGGCTCTACAACGAATACCGGGAGAACAGAGTGAGATTTATGGGCTATATGCTCAAAGACAATCTCGTGATTACCGAAGAAGGCGCGGCATTTATGATAGCTGACAACGATATGCTCGAGAAATACGACATCCATGAAGGCGAGACTGAGGCATTCGTGAACATTCCTCTTGCAATAGGGAAAGTGCGAATCAGCATATTCCTGAAACAGGACGAAGGCTTTTTCAGAGTCTCGGCCCGCTCAAAGGAAGACGTCTCCGCCAATGCTTTCGCAACCCGATTCTTCCACGGAGGCGGACACGAACACGCTGCCGGGGGACGGCTATTCTTTCCCTCGGACATCGAGACGCCTGACAAAGCGGCATCCTTTTTGAGAAAAGCGATAACGGATTTTTTTAGCGGACAAGAATGAGACACATCTATTACATAATATCAATCACAATTTGCCTTTCCGTCTTTTCCTGCGCCAAAGAACAGGAGAATACGACTTACGACAATCAGGAAGACAAAATAAACACTTACATCACCTCGCAACTATCATCAGTGGAGGGGTCCAGAGCCGTCTACTACGGGAAGGCCACCAGACTAATACTAAAAGAAGGCACGGGGGACTCTCTCGCCGTGAACGGCAACATTTCCTTTTACTACGCCGGCTATGTTTTCGAAAGTTCCTCAATAAGCGATGACAATCTTTTCGCCACAAATCACAAGGCAACCGCTGACGGGCTTAAATGGGAACTTTCGGACACGACTTCATTTGACGTTCTGACAGTTAATCTCGCGGAAAGCGATTTCATCACCGGTCTGAAGACAGGTCTTGTGGGCGTGAAAGGAGGAGAAGAGAGCATAATCGTTTTTCCGGGCAAATATGGTTACGGTAAACGCAAAGTCGGCACGATTCCTGCAAAGTCAGCTCTGGCTTATCGCATCTGGGTCGAAAGCATAAATAACGAATAACAAATTGAGAATGAACATAATGAAGAAACATTGTCTTATCCTTGCTGCATTTGCGGCTGCGATCGCGCTCTCGTCAGGCTGCGCAAAGAGTTCTAACGACAGCGTAAATGAATCCGCAAAGAGATATTTTGACGCTTGGATGAGCATCAATCACCCAGACCTAAAAGCCACTGACAAAGGTGTCTACATCCTTGAAGATGAGGTGGGTAAAGGAAACTCGCTCGGAGAAGCGGAAGATCTGCCTTACCTTTTCGTAACTTACACGGCCACGTCTCTTGACGGCACCGTTTCGTCATCCACCGACGAGAATGTTCAGAAACAGCTGGGCACTTACAACAAAGCCAATTACTACGGCCCGGCAGTGTGGATCAGGGACGCTTCCTATATGAAAGCGGGAGTCGAGTACGCTATGGAAGGAATGAAGGTCGGCGGAACGAGAAAAGTCATAATCCCCGGCTGGCTGATGACCAACAATCGTTACTCTACCGAGGAAGGCTACCTGAACAAGACCACCGGCACGAACGCCATCTATAAGATTCACGTCAGCGGGATGACAAGCGACATCTTGAAATGGCAGGTGGACTCTCTGGAAAGGTACACGGCGAGATATATGGACAACGTGGATTCCACTATTTACGGGTTCTACTATCAGCAGCTCAAGGCACCGACAGACACCAACGCCTTCGGATCCGACTCCACCGTGTACATCAATTACATCGGCAGACTGCTCAACGGTCAGGTCTTCGACACCAACATAGCCGACACTGCCAAATTCTACAATATCTATAGCGCCTCAACCACTTATGAGCCAACTCAGATTAATTGGGGCGAGGATTACACGGACCTTACGATGGGAAGCGATGAAAACAGTATTATAACAGGTTTCTCCTATTGCCTCTTCAAGATGAGATCTATGGAAAAAGCGAGATGCGTCTTCTATTCCAAAATGGGCTACGGTTATTCAGGAAGCGGCGCAAAAATCCCATCATTCGCACCATTGAGATTCGACATCGAACTGGTTGCGAATCCTGATGATGACGATTAGGCATTAGGGAGGAACGCAAATGGAGAAAACTATCCCGGTAGAGTTAGGCACAAAAAAAATCAGCACATTATTAAAGCAGTACGCGGTTCCAGGCATTATAGCGATGACCGCGTCTTCTTTGTATAATATGGTTGACAGCATCTACATCGGCCACATCAGCGATGTCGGGTCTTACGCTATTTCCGGATTGGCTGTCACATTCCCCCTTATGAATCTTTCGACGGCTATCGGCACACTTGTCGGCGTCGGGGCCTCGACAATGATTTCAGTACTGCTCGGACAAAAGAACTACAAAGCCGCCAACAAAGTACTGGCCAACGAGATAACCCTGAACGTGATTTTCGGGCTATCCTTCTCTCTGATTGCCTTGCTGTTTCTAAATCCGATTCTGTCATTTTTCGGAGCAAGCGCAAACACGTTGGAGTACGCCTCGTCGTATATGAAAATAATCCTTTACGGGAACGTGTTCACCCACTTGTACTTCGGGCTCAACAGCATAATCCGCGCTTCAGGCAATCCGAGGCTGGCGATGAACCTGACCATATTCACAGTGCTGTTCAACAGCATTCTTGACCCGATTTTCATATTCGGACTGAATATGGGAGTGAAAGGAGCCGCGATCGCCACGGTCATATCACAGTTCATGGCATTGACTTACTCTTTCTCCTATTTTCTCAACAAAAAGAATTATCTCAGAATCCCCAAACGAATCTTCGAGTTTGACTGGAAAATCGCACAGAACTCCCTATCCATAGGAATGGGGCCGTTTCTGATGAACTCCGCTTCATGCATAGTGACATTGCTGATCAATCAGCAACTTCTGAAATACAGCGGCGACCTCGCACTCGGGGCATACGGAATCGTGAACAGAATCACTTTTCTGTTCGTGATGGTCAATATGGGATTGAATCAGGGAATGCAGCCTATCGCAGGCTACAATTACGGAGCGAGAAACTACAACAGGGTCAAGGACGTGTTCATACTCACGGCAAAGTGGGCTACGCTGGTGACTTTCTTAGGCTTCGTGCTGTCAGTGTTCTTCCCATCCGTAGCTGTGTCGGCTTTCACATCTGATCCCGAGCTTAAGGCTCTGGCGGAAAGGGGCTTGAGAATTACGAATCTGGCATTCCCGCTGGTAGGGTTCCAGATGGTGGCGACAAATTTCTTCCAATGTCTGGGGATGGTCCACAAATCCATTCTGCTCTCATTGTCAAGACAACTTCTGTTCCTCGTCCCTATGCTTTACATACTTCCGATTTTTTTCGGACACGAAGGAGTGTGGATGAGTTTTCCGGTCGCCGACACATTGTCGGTCATCCTATCGTCAATTCTTCTCGCGAGCTTGATCAAGAAATTGACAAATCTCAAAGACGGAGACGATCCGTCAATTTTGGGCAGTAAAATCTAACACGTTATGAGTGACTACAAGACTATAATCGTAATCGGCAGACAATTCGGCAGCGGCGGCAAATCAGTAGCAGCAGAGATAGGAAAAAGGCTCTCTATTCCTGTCTATGACAACGAATTGATAAAAAAGGCGGCGGAAGACAGCGGCTTCAATCCTGCACTTTTCGAGAAAGTGGACGAGAGACGCAGCTTCCTCTCCCTACCTGGTTTCGTGGACGGGGGGAAATACGGGATTAGCGAAAATTATGTGGACAGGGACGGCCTGTTCAAGATTCAGAGCCAGGTTATATCGGACATTTCGGAAAAGGGATCCGCCATATTCGTCGGAAGATGCTCCGATTATGTTCTGAGAGAGAAGAATCCCCTAAGCGTCTTCATAACGTCGCCAATGGAGGAGAGAATCGCCAGAGTCGCTGAAAGAGAGAGCATCACCCCCGAGGCCGCCGCATCGCTTATCAGAAAGAAGGATAAGGTCAGACAGACCTACTACAATTTCTACACTTTGGGGAACTGGGGACTTGCGGAAAACTATGACATCTGCATCAATTCCGCTCTTCTTGGCACAGAAGAGGCTGCGGAATGCATTATCGGGTTCGGTAAAAAGGCGGGGAGGATCCAATGAGAGCGAAAGGAAAATTAACAATATCTATTCTCACTCTTTCATTCCTTATTTTAATCGGAATATTGTCGAACACGGAATCCGCTCCGGGCAAAGAGGACACGCCTTTCTACTCGACAAAGCCTTTAGATCTAAATCACACTCTCACTAACGCACATTCCGACGTTCCCGCTCTGTACGGGATGGACGACAAAATAAGAAACTATCTGCGTCAATGGCGGATTGAAGGCGCCTCGCTCGCGATAATGAGACACGACTCACTTGTCTATGCCAAGGGATACGGCTGGGCGGACAAGAGCCAAAACTCCTTGATGGAGCCAGGAAATATACTCAGAATCGCCTCTGCCTCCAAACTGATCACGGCGACTGGGATAATGGTACTGAAAGAGCGCAATATGCTTTCCCTCCAAGACAGTGTGTTCGGTCCGACGGGGATTCTCAACGACAGTTGTTTCACCGCCTCGATACGGGACAAAAACTACTACAAAATCACAGTGGACGACCTTCTGAGGCACAAAGGGGGATTCTCAAGAAGAGGCGGGGACCCGATGTTCTCGACCAGATACATCATTCTTCAGAATCACCTTGACACAGTTCCGGACCACAAGACGCTCGTGGAATGCACACTGAAAAGGTCTCTCAGCTTTATGCCTGGCTCATCCCAGCAGTATTCCAATTTCGGCTATCTTCTGCTTTCGATGATCATTGAGAAACTCTCAGGCGAGAGTTACGAACAATTCATCCAAAGAGAAGTGCTTAGGAAGGCCGGGTGCACAGATATGCACATTGCAAAGAACTATTATGTGGAAAAATACCCAAACGAAGTCCAATACTACACGCAGACTGACGATCCTTTCGTGGACGAGTATAACAATAGTGGCAAAAGAGTCAAAAGATGCTACGGAGGAAATGACATTGAGGCTCTTTCGGGAGCCGGGGCGTGGGTGGCGTCCACACCGGAGATTGCCAGATTCGTGGCAAGCATCGACGGCAAGCCGGAAGTGCCTGACATCATTAGCCGCAAAAGCGTGGAAGAGATGACTCAGTGGTACGACGAGAACACATATTCTTTGGGCTGGAACGACACGAAACCAAACGGGGAATGGTCCAGGACCGGCACTCTCTCCGGAACCAGCGCTCTGATCAAATGCTTTCCCGACGGAGAATGCTGGGTAATGGTGACGAACACAAGCACTTGGAAAGGTCCGTCTCAAACTCATTACACCTCAAGCCTTTACAGCAGCAGCAGAGCCGAATACTCAGCCCTGCTGCCCAAAATAAATCTATTTGACTGCAAGTAGCCTTACTTGACGAAAGCCACTGCCTCTGCGATAGAATTCAATTTCACATCAATAGTGTCCGCACGGCTCGCAAGAATGCAAGGAGCGGTAGTGCCTACAAGCATTCCGGCCTGTCTCACGCCTTCCGCCAACTTTGAATTGGTCTTCCAGAAAACATTCGCAGCTTCTATATTTGGGAACACGAGACAGTCCGCGTCACCCGAAACAGGGCTCTTTAGATGCTTAATATCCGCCGACTCCTGATCGATAGCAACGTCAAGCGCCAGAGGGCCGTCGCCGACACATCCGCTAATCTGACCTCTATCAACCATTTTCGCTAATGCGGCCGCCTCAAGGCAAGCAGGCATGGAGGCAAGTACTTGTTCTGAGGCCGCTATGAAAGCCACTTTCGGCTTTTCGATTCCGAAAGAATGGGCCACTTTAACGACGAAATTAGAGATAACTTGCTTCTGCTTCAAATCAGGCAAAGGAATCACCGCCATATCCGTGATAAAAAGCAACTTGTGATATTTTGGCGTGTCAATGACGCCGACGTGACTGAGTAGTCCCTTCTGAGGGAGCAGCCCAGTCTCTTTGTTGAGAATGGCTCTGAGGAATTTGTCAGTGCTGCACAAACCTTTCATAAGGACATCACCCTCACCATCATGAACGAGTTTGACAGCCTTAGCCACTGAGGCGAGTTCATCGGCATTGTCGATTATCTCGAACTTGCCGGAGTCAATGCCGTTCTTTGAACAGACATTTCCGATCAAACTTTTGTCTCCGACCAAGGTAGCCTTAATAATGCCCATATCGACAGCTTTGGAAGCTGCCATAATCGTGTGTTCGTCAACCGCCCAAGCGGCAACCAATTTTTTGCAGACTTTCTTATCATTGAGAGAGGCGAAAAGATCGTCAAAACTTGTAATCATCTTGTATTGAATTTTAAATGTTACTCTTCTTCGTTCATCACGATGTGCATAGTGTCACGCGCGATGACCAGCTCCTCGTCAGTCGTTATGAGAGCGACTTTCACTTTTGAATCAGGAAGCGAGATCATCGTGTCCACTCCCCAAGCCACGTTTGCCTCGTAATCGAACTTGAGACCGAGGAAAGCGAAATTCTCGCAAACCCTGCGGCGAAGTCTGCTGTTGTGCTCGCCTATTCCGCCGGTGAAAACTATCAGGTCGACTCCGTTCATAGCCGCGACGTAAGAGCCTATGTTCTTGATAAGGTCGTAGGTAAGTTTCTTAAGCGCGAGTTTGGCTCTGTGATCTCCGGCATTCGCCAGCTCGTCCATCTCTCTCGCATCGGATGTCTTACCCGAAAGGCCGAGGAATCCGCTCTTCTTGTTCATTATGTCCGTCATCTGATCCGGAGTGAGATTTTCTTTCTTCATTATGTAAGGGATTATGTTGGCATCAATGTTTCCGCATCTTGTACCCATAATCATTCCTTCCAGAGGGGTGAATCCCATTGAGGTGTCAATTACCTTTCCGTTGACTTCAGCTGTCACGGAACTGCCGTTTCCGATGTGACATGTGATAATCTTGGAATTGTTAATGTCTATTCCTGCGAATTTGGCGCCTTTGTAAGCTACAAATTTGTGGCTGGTGCCATGCGCTCCGTATCTGCGGACGTGATATTTATCATAGTAATCGTACGGGAGAGCGTACATATAGGCGTACTCCGGCATCGTCTGATGATAGGCCGTGTCGAAGGTAACGACCTGAGGAACTGACGGAAGGACCTCAGAAACAGCGCTTATTCCAAGAAGATGAGCCGGGTTGTGAAGCGGGGCGAAATCACAGCAGATTCTGATCTTTTCGATCACATCGTCATTGACCAAAGCGCTGCTTGAGAAGAAATCTGCGCCCTGCACGATACGGTGACCGACGGCTTCGATGTCGTCAAGCGATTTCAGGACACCGTGATCTTTGTCAACTAATGCTTCCAGAACTATCTTCATACCGCTCTTGTGATCGGGAATGGGCACATCAAGAACGAATTTGTCCTTACCGGTGACGGAATGCTGCAAACGGCCCATTTCAAGGCCTATTTTTTCAGCGATGCCCTTGGCAAGAAGATCATACACATCATCGCTCTTCATATCAAGCAGCTGGTACTTGATGGATGAACTTCCGCAATTGATTACTAAGATTATCATTTCTTAAAAATTAAAATTATTATCAATAATCACTATCAGGCTACAAAGTTACAAATTTTATAACTACTTTTATAGAAATTAGGAATGAAATGAATGAAGGGAAAGAAATAGCGGGGATTTTTATTCCTTTTGCCGCAGGGGTCACCTGCGGTACCTTTCTCGTAAAGGCTAAAGCCCCCGGCACAATCATTCTCACAGCGACTTTGGCCGCAACGATAATATGCTTTTTGCGTTTCAGGATTGCCAAAAAAAAGAGTCTGGCTCAAGCTGCTGTGTCATTCTTTTTCCTCGGTATGTTCGCCTCAGCTTCTTGGGGCAATCTGAACGAATACGACATCGAAGAGCCAAGCAGAATGGTAATGGCGGCTCGTTCCGTCTCGGAAAAGACAAAAACAGTCATAGACAGCATCCCTTTCAGGTCACAAGAATCGGGACAACTTGTCAAGGCGCTTCTCACAGGAGACAAATCAGGACTTAGTCAAAGCACTATTGAGGCATTCAGAGACAGCGGGGCAGCCCACATTCTTGCCCTTTCAGGACTTCATCTCGGAATCATCTACACAATTCTCGTATGGCTGACCTCTTTTCTCGGACACACGCCAGAAGCCGTCAGGACCAGATTCTTACTTATCACGCTCACCTCAGGTTTTTACGCCATAGCAACCGGAGCAGCCCCCTCAATAACGAGAGCTTTTCTTTTTATCCTTCTAAATGAGACCACGAAGATAACGCACAGAAAGAAAAAGCCGGAGAACATACTACTCGCGGCTCTAACAGTACAACTCGCGGTCAATCCAGGAATTATCACCTCCGCAGGATTCCAGCTCTCGTATATGGCGATGGCTGGTATATATTTCATATTCCCGGTTATGAGCGGATGGTTCGATGCCGGCAGGAACAACCCCGTGAAAAGGATATGGGACACAGCAGCGATGTCAGTTTCCTGCCAGATTCTAACGGCGCCGGTTGCTTGGTTCCGTTTCAGGACGTTTCCCGAGTATTTTCTTCTGACAAATCTGATTGCGCTGCCGCTCACTTCCTGCATAATGATCCTTTCAGTCGGAGTGATCCTTCTCTCGGCAATTGGAATCTGTCCTACAATTCTGATTGTAGCGGACGAATGGCTGATCGGTCTGATGACCGGCAGTCTTGAGATAATAATGACAATGTAACGATTCTACCAACTTCCTGAAGCACCTCCGCCACCGAAGCCGCCACCGCCGAAGCCCCCGAAGCCACCACCGAATGACCCGCCTCCGCCACCGAAACTTCCTCGGCCGAAACCGCCCAGAGGCCCTATGAATATAGGCCCGCTATCACTGTAATTGCCTCCGCCGCCGTTTCCTTTACCGTGTTTGCCTGAACCGAGAACCATAGCGATGATGAAGATGAAGAAGAACAGCGCAAGGATGACGGCAACGTGACCAGCACCTTCGTCACTCTTGTCTCTCGGTTCGGAAATCTCTCCGCTCGCAAGAGCCATCAACTCATCGCAAGCCTTCACCACTCCACCGTAATAGTCCCCTTTCTGAAATTCCGGAATCATATCATTTTCAATGATCCTTTTGGCATAAGCGTCAGGAATAGCGCCCTCAAGACCGTAGCCGGTCTGGATGGACACCTTGCCGCCCGACTCGGCAGTCTTTGGCTTGAGCAGAACAACTATCCCGTTGTTGAAATCTTTGGATCCGACGCCCCATTTCAGTCCTATCTCAACCGCATATTCAGCCGGCTCGTAGCCTTCCAAGTCACTCACCGTGACGACAGCAATCTGATTTGACGTGGAATCATCGAAAGCGACCAGACTTGCTTCAAGCGACAACGTCTGCTCAGCAGTGAAAATGCCGGCGAGATCATTGACAAGTCTCTGAGGAGAAGGTCTTGAAGGAATGGCCAAAACCGGCAACGCTGCGAGAAACAGCACCGCCGCGACAGTGGTAAACTTAATTATTTTCAGCTTCATCGGCTATGGAAATATCGTCAGACAATTCATTCACATCGGCATTCTCATCGTACGGGAAGAAAGCTTTGAGTTTCTCACCTATCATCAAGACTGCCTTTTCAAGTCCGCGGACATAGTCTCCGGTGGCGAAATGCTCTGCGATAACAAGTGACACGTCTTTCCAGAAATCGTGAGGCACGACCTCGTTGATGCCTTTGTCTCCGAGAACAACGAATTTTCGGGACTCGCTCGCAATGTAGATGAGCACTCCGTTCTTGTTGACGGTCTGTGACATTCCGAGACGATGGAATGTCTTGAGCGCCTTTTCCTTAGGATCCTCTCCGCATCTGTTGTCAATGTGGATTCTGATCTCTCCTGAAGTCATCATCTCGGCCTTCCTCACACAGGAGACCAGAGCCTCTCGCTGCCCGGGATTGAGAAAGTCTTTAGCTTTCATCTTTAGAACTCAACCTTAGGAGCAGTCTGAGCGCCTTCCTGAGCCTGGAAATAGCCTTTCTTCTCGAAGCCGAACATCCCGGCAATTATGTTCTGAGGAAAACTTCTGACCATAGTGTTGTACTGCTGAGCGGTCTCGTTGAATTTCTTTCTCTCAACGGTTATTCTGTTCTCAGTGCCTTCAAGCTGTGCCTGAAGCTCAAGGAAATTCTGATTCGCCTTCAAGTCAGGATACCTTTCCACGGAAACGAGCAATCTTCCCAACGCTGAGGAAAGCTCGCCCTGAGCCGCTTGGAATTTCGCTATCTCGTCGGCAGACAATTTGGACGCGTCCACTGTCGTACTCGTCGCCTTAGCTCTGGCTTCGACAACTGCCTGAAGAGTGGAACTTTCGTGCTCGGCATAGCCTTTCACGGTGGCTACGAGATTCGGAACCAGATCCGCTCTGCGCTGATAGACATTCTCGACCTGAGACCAGGCGGAACTCACTCCTTCTTCTCCCTTCACCAGTCCGTTATAGGCATTCTTCATCCAGATTCCGCAAACAAGTACGATGGCTACGATTACTAAAATCGTGATAACAGTCTTTTTCATATAAATAAAAAATAAAGGTTTAAATAAACTATAAATCCTTAACGCATCTAACGGAAGCCGCAAACGAGTTTTTGGAGGCCGCTCCCACGAACACATCCGGAAGTTTGACGTTCATATATCTGTAGACAGCCTCATCGCTGTCTTTCTCATCCGCGGTCCAGAAGGTCGCATATTCCTGAACCCCTGAGAAGACGCCAGTGCCGTCGGAGACAATGGCATAACCGGCAGGGATGGCAGTAAATGCGCTTGAATTGGAAATCGTCACCTCCGGCCAGTACTCCCACATCTTGGTGCCATTAAAATAGACATTCGCCATCAATTTGCCGCCTATTCCGGAGAAAGTTTTCCCAGCCTCATACTTGTTCTCACCGGCGGCAGTGTTAGCCAAAGCTGTCCAGTCAGCGTCAGTCGGAAGCCGCCATCCCGAAGGGCAGACGGTTTGCGCCTCGTCCCAGGTGTAGAACATACCGAAGATGTCGCTCATCGCCACGGAATTCTCGTAAGCTACTCCGGATTTCGCGTAAGCGAGATTCTGCTTCATCCACCTGAGTTTGTCACAATCCATATAATAGTAGGAGACATCGCTTCTGTCATCATAGAAAGAAGGATCTTCCTCTTTTATCCCAAGACCTGTAAGCGTCTCGTTCAATCCGGAATCCACCACGGTGAAAGACTGAGAGACCGAACTGTCATAATAGTCATCGGCGAATGCCACAGCCTTTATTGTGTAGTCTCCCAAATCAGTAGGACAGGCAAAAGTGAAACTACTGTCTTTTGAAGGGCCGTCAGTGAGAAATTTGGTGGTGTCGTTGGTGTCCATATAATCTGTAATTACCCAATAATAGCCCACTTTCCCGCCGTCAGGATGGGAGATACCTTTAGGGACAACCTTACAGCCCTGACCTTTTGTGACGTAATACGGCATCGAAAAAGACAAGATCCCGTCCAGATACTGACCGGTCGAATCATCATCGTCATCCTTGCAGGAAGACAAAGAGAAAAGTAGTGCCGATGACACAAAAGCGAGCGTTAAAAGGTGTTTCAAATTCATTTTTCCTATCATTTAATCGTACAAATATAGCTAAAAACAGAGTTATAATCTCCAAAAATCCCATACCTTTGTACAAATACTTTGCCGAACATCTTTATGAACATCAAAAAATCTCTATCGGTTGGCTTAATCTTAGTCCTCTGTTCGCTGTCCTCTTGCGACAAAGGGAACCGTTACATTGCCATTCAAGGTTATGCTCAGGGCGGGACATACACGGTGAAACTCAACCTCAACGGCAGAGACGGCTTCGTAAAAATGAAACCCGAGGCCATCAAGGAGGCTATCGATTCAATCCTCAACGACATTGACACCACTTTGTCAGACTACAACAAAGGGTCGATGCTCAGCAGATTCTCAAAAGGCGAGACCATCCGGCCGAACGAACTATTTTGCCGTACCTATATTGACTCTTACCGTTATTACGAAGAAACTCTCGGTGCTCTGGACTGTGCCGCAGCGCCCATTTTCGAACTCTGGAGCAAGGATTACTCTTCCGAGCAACTGCCTTCCGACCAATATGTTCAGAATCTGCGCCGATCTACCGGAATGAAGAGACTTGTAAGGGATATTGAAAAGGTCATCGCACCGGACGGCACTCTCGACCCCTTGATGATGCTGAACGATTCCACTAAAAAGGCGGAAGCCGATCCGGTTGTGCCACAGATGAACTACAACGCTTTCGCCCAAGGATTAAGCTGCGATTTGGTGGCATCCTTCCTGCGCGGAATAGGAGTGAAGGATATGCTC
The DNA here is from genome assembly GCA_041667245.1 of Bacteroidales bacterium. Taxonomy (GTDB): domain Bacteria; phylum Bacteroidota; class Bacteroidia; order Bacteroidales; family UBA932; genus Cryptobacteroides. The sequence goes on from JBAYFJ010000015.1 coordinate 15,105, forward strand.
GTGGACATTGGCGAGATCACGTGCGACGGGGTCAATCCCAACGGCAAGCCTTGGACAGTAGGAGTGGATAGGCCTGTGGACGGGAACAATGCTCCCGGAAAGGATCTTGACGGAATATGGCAGTCTTCAGGAGGGCCTTGCGGGATAGTGACTTCCGGAAATTACAGGAAATTCTTCATCAAAGACGGGAAGAAATACGCTCACATCGTTGATCCCCGAACAGGCTACCCTGTCAACAGAAATCTTCTAAGCGCAACAATAGTCTCTCCATCCGGAGAGTACTCTGACGCTATTGCCACATATTGTATGGTGATCGGTCTGGAGTCAGCTAAAAAGCTGATATGTTCATCATCGTCCTTGGAAGGCTATCTTATCTACGATGACAACGGCAAGATGGAGGAATGGGCCTCCGCCGGCTTCCATCTTGTTGAATAAGCCGTTGGACAGAATCCAGACAGGATCTACCGCAAATCAGTAATTAGGAAGGACTTGCCGAGAGATTTCACATCGAATGAGAAATGGCCCAATGGCAGTTTGGCCCCGTATTTCAAATCCGAAATTACGAATTCCGTCACAGTGCCGTCTTTGACTGCGACTGCCGCACCGACAAGATTCTGTCCTGAAAAGAACAATTTGAGCGACTTAACGGAACTTTCAACCTTTGGCCGCATCAGAGCGACCTTCACAGACTTACCTTGAAAAGCTCCGTCAGACACCGAGAGTGTCTCAAATGCCTTTTTCACGGATGAGACCAGCAAAGCAGGGTTGGTGTCATACTGCTCTGAGGACGCGTCAACTGATTCTATCACCGCCTCATCGGCAGCCCTGTCGACAGTCCACCTTGTCTTCCCGTCACACCAGATCTGAAGACCGTCTCCGTCCATAGTGAAGGCATTTCCCTGCACCATAGCGGAACCGCTTCCCTCAATCCTGACCTTTGACTTGACATTGTACTTGTACGAGAACGAGACATTCGCACCGGACACTTTGTCAGCGAAAGAAGTCACTATGTCTGAAGCCGAAAGAGTCCCGGAACCCGCGATAGACAAAACGACCAAAAATGCCGCAAGCCTCTTGTAAAAAAAACTTTTCATTTCCATTAATTTTGAGCACCGTCCTTATACGCCTTCAAAATTCCTTCCAAAGTGTCAAAATCCTCCACGAGCACCTGTCTCGGCTTGGATCCTTCCTGCGGCCCGACGATTCCCGCCGCTTCAAGCTGATCCATAACCCTGCCAGCCTTGGCATAGCCCATTCCGAGCCTTCTCTGCAAATCGGAAGTAGAGCCTCGCTGAGAAGTGACCACAAGTCTTGCCGCCTCCTCGAATTTCTCGTCCAGATGCTTCATATCCGTCAATCCGACGCTGCTATCGCCATCAGCCTTGTCCGGTTCCGGCTCAGGAAGATAATAAGGGGTGTTAAAAGATTTCCTGAATCCCTGTTGCTCTCCGATAAATGAAGTCAACTTGGATATCTCAGTGTTGCTGATGAACGCACACTGAACACGCTCCATCTCAACTCCGGCATAGTAAAGCATATCTCCCTTGCCCACAAGTTTTTCCGCGCCCGGTGCATCCAGAATAGTGGACGAATCCACTCTGGTCACTACCCTGAATGCGATTCTGGTTGGGAAGTTTGTCTTGATTAGACCTGTGATTACATCCACTGATGGTCTCTGGGTCGCAATGATGACGTGAACACCGGCCGCTCTACCCTTCTGTGCGAGACGGACGATTGAGGTCGTAATGCTCTTTGCCACGGCCTTAGCCTCAGGACCGGCTCCCACTGACATAGTGAGATCAGCATACTCGTCGATGACCACGACTATGTAAGGAAGAAACCTGTGGCCTTCGGTAGGAAGCAGATGACGATCCTTGTACTTGTCATTGTAAAGTTTGATGTTGTTCACACCTGCTTTGCTCAGCAGCTCGAATCTGTCGTCCATCTCCACGCAAAGAGACCTTAGGATCAAATCAGCCTGCTTCGGCTTTTTAACGACCGCAGTGTCGTACTCGTCCTGAGCATCTGTGGAATCCGGCAATACGGCAAGATAATGCTTCAGCAGCTTTGCGTATGCGGAGAATTCGACCATCTTCGGATCAACGAACACCATCTTCAGCTCGGAAGGATGCTTAGAGTAGAGAAGAGAGGCCACAATAACGTTCAGGCCCACCGATTTCCCCTGTTTTGTGGCTCCGGCTACCAGCAGATGCGGAGCGTCTGCCAAGTCGAACACCTTGACGCTCTGAGTGATAGTGTAACCTATAGCGACAGGCAATTCCGCTTTGCTATCCCTGAACGATTTGTCATTCAGCATAGACTTCAGAGGCACAATGGATGACACGTCATTAGCCACTTCTATTCCGACTGAATCGGCAAGTCTGACCACACGCACACCTTTGGCGTGCATATACATAGCTATGTCTTCCTGTAGATTTTTGATCGCCGCAATTTTCACTCCCTGAGCCGGATAAACCTTGTAAAGCGTCACCGTGGGGCCGACAACCGCCTTGACATCAAGTACTTTGATGCCGAAATTGAGCAAAGTGGCCCTGATCTTATTGTTATTTCTTGAAAGTTCTTCCGTTGAGACATCTTTTCGGGAAGAAGCGTAATCGTCCAGCAAATCCAGCGACGGGAACTGATAGTCAGGCAGATCGTCCCTATTGTTGATCCGAGGCAGATCCTGCTTCACATCTGCGTTCAGACTGCCGTCTTTGATGATCTCAAGAGGATCTTCCGCTGCTGCGGGCTTCTCCTCAGCATTAGCCGCGCTGACAGGTTCACTCACTCTCAATTGTCTTGATTCCGCCAAAACCGGGGTCAAATCAGACGTATGCAATTCAGTCGCTTTCTCATCATCGGAAACGGTGACGCTTTTCACGTCCGAGGTTTCAGAGGCTTCTTCAGCGGCCTGATCAGCCGTTTGCCCGAGAGAAGTCTTTTCGGCACCAAAAGAAGTCAGCCAGAGCGTGAACCTCTTGCTGATGAAGAAGAGCCAAAGCGCAGTCAGGACACAGAGAACGAGGAAAGTAACGACTTTCCCGAACAGATTCTCCGACCACATAACCACAAAAGAGCCGCATTCGCCGCCTAATCCTCCTCCGAAGAAATTGTCGGAGCTTACCAGTCCTGAGAAGAATGAAAGGATGAAAGACGCTACCAAGGCTCCGGTGATTGTGAGAATGACGGATCTCCACAATGAGAAACCGTTTTTCTTCAACAGGAGTCTCACAGTCACTGCCGACATAATCAGCACCAAAGCCAAACTACCGAGACCGAAACATTTGGTCACGAGGAAATAGGCCCATTTGTAGCCTAATTTCCCGCACATATTATGGACCTCGGCCGAAGGAGCAAGCATCTGCGGATCGCTCAGAAGACTTTGATCAGCTTTCCAAGTGAAGAAATACGAGACCGATGACAACAGCGTGAAAACGGCAAGCACCGCCGCCACAAGCCCTATCGCAGTAAGAATTTTCGATTTCCTAACCTCGTCCATTGTTGTTTCGTCTTCCGTTTCTCGGTCTCTGGTTCCGGTTCTTGCCAGGATTGTTGTTGAAATTCAGATTGAGGCCCGGCCTTGAGAAATTGGAATTGGAAGAAATTTTGGTAAGAGACAATCCTTCCGGAACTTGGATTCTGCCGTCGGACAATTTCTCTATATCCTTAAAAATGGTCTCGTCAGCAACGCTGTCCTTGTTCCAGATCAAATACTGCTGACGCATATATATAGCCAAAGAGCGGATCATAGCAGTCTTGACTTCACCGTCATTCTCAGAGGCGATGAGTTCGATAATGCTCTCGATGTTCCTTCCGTAATGACGCGCCTTGATGGGCCTCTTGTTGAGAGAAATCATTTCTGGCCTTACCTCCTGTTCTTCCGGAAGAGGGGCGGGAAACGGAGCGTCGATGTCAAGGTCATAGCCCGCCATCATATACAGATGATCCCAAAGCTTGTGCTCGTAGTCGTCCTGCTGAGCCACTTGCGGATTCAGAGCCTCCATTGCGTTGACGATGGCCTGAGCCTGCTCACTGCGTTTCGTCTTGTCGGGAATCCCTCGGAGCATCTCCACCATATTCAGAATGTTACGCCCGTACTCAGGCATCTGGAGCTTTTCACGCTCTGTATTGTAGTACAATTTGATTGTGTTGTCGTTTCCTTCCATCAGATTAATTATTTTCTTATTCTGCAAAGATAACATTTTTAAAACAAATCCGTATTGAAAACTATCTCGCCTGACCTGACGTACCACAATGCGGAGACCACATTTTCGTACCCCATCCTGCGATAAATGTCCGCATACCTTCTGATTTGCCTTGAATAGCGCTCGTCCTTGTCTCCGAATTTATAGTCGATGACCGTTACTTTTCCGTCAGAGATCACCACTCTGTCAGGCCTGTATTCCTTTCCGTCAGTGTCGATTAAAGCGGTCTCGTTGAGAATCTTCGAAGAATCATTAGGAAACCAGCCTCTTGAAGCCACCTCGCCGATTCTTTCCCTCAGGAGATCCTTAATCTCCCTTGTCTCCCCCTCGTCTATCAGACCGTCCAAAAAAGCATTGTCCACAGCTTCGTCAAGATCGCCCGGGACGCGGACCTCGGACAAGATGTCGTGCATAACAATGCCCTTCAGCCTTGCGGACGCCTCGGTGCCCGTCTTACCGTCCTCGGAGAAAAAGTCGGAAGCATCATTGCTGAAAGCAAGTCTCTCAACAATCTTCTCCTCCGAGCCACCTTCACCGTCAGAAACGCTTACCACAGGATTGAGCGGATAAGACTCGTAACCGGACTTGATAACCTCGGAGACAGATGCCTGCTCATCGTGTTCGTGACACCTTGCGAAATCGTATTGACCGCCAAGCCGGAATGTGCCTTGCAGTGCGTTTTTCTCTTCCTCAGACTCTTCCTCAGAATGAGGACTGGAGAAAGCGATACTGCCTTTAATGGCAAAGTAATAGAGCACTTCCGATATGTCGCTGAAGGAATATCTGTCCTCACCAATCTTTGCGCCGCTTTTGACGAAATTCTTTGTTTTGCCTGAAGGCCATTTCGAGATGACTGTCATACCTTTGCGCGCCCTGGTCGCGGCCACATAGAAAGTGTTCAGACCATCTATAGCCTGCATCTCCGTGTCTTTGAGATAATCATCGGAGAAAAACGAGTCCGCGGTGCCTTTTGTGTATTTCACACTATAGATGCCGTCAGCGATGTTCTCCAATTCAGTGCCTTTGACAGCAGGATGACACCAATGAATGTTACCGGACTTGTTGAACACCGTTTTCTCAGCATAAGGGATGATGACATAGGGAAAAGCCAGGCCTTTGGATTTGTGAATCGTCATAACGCGGACGGAATTCTCATCTTCCGCGGAACTCAGTTTCGGAGTGACGTCATCTCTCGACCAATAATCGAGAAAATCAGCGAGAGAATTACCGTAGGTGCCGGACCAAGTCTGAAGATTGTCCATAAAAGACTGAATGTAGGATATCTCACCGCTAAAATGTTCAGGATCATCGATTTGCAGATCTCTAAGGACACTTTCGCACAAATCAGTGAGAGAACGGGCTCCGGACGGCACTTTCACGACAGGCATTCCGGCCATATAGGCGCTCAAGCTGCCTTTAGGGTTGTTGAACAAAGAAAGCAGAGCGACAAGTCTCCTTACAATCAGGGACGACTTGATGTTCAATGAGTCATCCGAAATGACCGGGATCCCATTCTCAAGTAAAAGAGACGCGACACTGGAGCCAATATCATTTATACGGACCAAAATGGCAATGTCACCGTACTTCCCGCCTGAATCCACGACGCTCTGAATTGCCGACAGAATGCGTACGGCTTCCTCATCCGGCTCACAAAACTCCAGACTCACCAGTCCACCAGCCTCATCATCCGTCTTAACCTGCTGACAGACATCTGAATAGATCTGACTTACCACGTCCGAGGTTCCGTCTCCGAGAAAAGAATCAATTGCCTTGGCCGCCACTTTGAAAAACTCATTGTTGAAACTGACTATGTTTCTCAGACTTCTGAAATTGGAATCCAGCGTAGTCTCCCGAGCATCATTGAATTCCTGCTTTAATCTGACGTTGAGAAGATTCCAGTCAGAGCCTCTCCACCTGTAGATGCTTTGTTTTACGTCCCCTACAATCAGATCGTCACAGTTCTGAGAGTCGCTCTCTCTCAAAAGCGGATTGAAATTCTCCCATTGGATCAGAGAAGTGTCCTGAAACTCATCAAGAAGATAATTCAGGTACCTGACACCTATCTTCTCATAAATGAACGGGGCGTCATTGCCATCAATGATATTTCGGAGAATGTGGTTCGAGTCGTCAATGCTCAGGACGTTCTTCTCTTTCATCAAGGCATTAAATTCTCTTGACAAGTCACCGGCAATACCGAGATTGTAAATCTGTCTGTCAATAATTCTTGCCGTGCGCCAAGTTTTGAATGGGGTACCGAAAAGTGCCACGAAAGCATCAAGAGGCTCGTTCAGCACACCGCTAAGCAAAGGAAGATAAGTTTTGGCATTCTGTTTCGAAAACCAAGCATCCTCGTTGGAAGCGCTTCTGAGAAACGCATCAGTAGGCTTTGCAATCTCCCCTCCACTCTTGACAGACACATAGTCCTCAATCTTTGACAGAAAATGACTGCTGGTGTCAGATAAAGACACTCCAGCCTTCTCAAAGACAGCCTTCACTTCGGAGGCTGATTTTTGCACAGCGTCCTCAAAACCGTTCATAACTTTTTTGCAACCTGACTTCAACTTCATCAGTTTTTCGAAAGAATAGTCTTTTTCAGGATTCACTTTGAACCGTTCCGCTTGAGAAGCATATTCCTCACTCTTAAGAGACTCAGCCATAGCATAAAGACCGCTTTCCAGATTGTTCTTGCCTTCAGTTTCCAATACATCCAACGCACTGTCAGTAAGCCACTTGAGCAAATGATCATCGCCTTCTTGAAGAGAGTCGAGAATTCTGTCCACGCTCTCCTGGACCAAAGACATCTTGTCGAGTTCAACCTGATAGGAGGCGAACTGGCCGATCTCTCTGGAAAAGGCTTTTAGAGTCCTTTGGAAGAACTTGTCTATGGTGCTGACGGAGAAAGAGCTGTAATCGTGAAGAATATTGTTGAGAATAGCACCGCACTTCCTCTTCATGGACTCTAAGGATGCGCCGGAAACAGAATTAAGGAGGCCAATGTAATACGGCGAGGCCTCAGGATTCTTTGCAAGCACATACAATTCCCTCAGAATACGGTCTTTCATCTCATCGGTGGCTTTGTTGGTGAAAGTCACGGCAAGGATGTGCCGGTAGGCATAAGGGTCCTGAGACTTGACAAGAATCTCCAAATATGTTTTCGCCAGATTGTAGGTTTTGCCTGATCCGGCAGAGGCTTTCATTATGTTAATCATCTTCCGCAAATCTTTTTAAAATCACAATACTTACAGTTGTCGATACAGGCTGTCAGTCTGAACGGCTCGCTGACATCGGTCATTTCCTTGAACACATCCGCAAGCCGTGTCTCCACCTGATCAGTGAAAGACTTACAGATCTCTGATTCAAAGACCGTTGAACTAAACAGTTTTGGAGTGTGATAAATAACATTCCTGACACTGCAACCTATGGTAAATTCTTCATTCTCCACATATTTGTCGTACAGGAAAAGCTGGAAAGCTATTTCGTGATGAGTTTTGCCGTCTACGTCAAACATTTCGGCAATCACTTTGTCGACATCCTTATCGACGACAATGGCATCTTTCTCCTCAACTTTGCCGGTCTTGTAGTCGACGATTCTGACTTCCCCTTCCTTGAAACTGTCAATCCTGTCAATGTAGCCTACGAAACGGAAACCATTGAAGCACCATTCTTTGTACTGCTCAAGACCTATAATCCTGAACCTGTCGCTTCCAGCCTCTTGCATCAACTTTCTGTCATACATAAGGGTGTGACGGACATATTCTTTTATGATCCTCTCCTGGACAAGGCTTTTGCCAGTGAGGTCTACTCTTTTCAGCTCACCGAGAATAAGAGAGCGAATCTTGGCGGCGACAATGGTTTCATCTTTTAGAAGACTGTCGATGTAGTCCGCGGTAATCTCAGTGAGCGGAGACTTCAGATGCTCTTTGACATAATCTCTTTCCATTGAGAAGTCGGGCTTCAGGGCATCGCCACCGAGGTAAAGCGCATACATCGTGTTGTGATAGACATTCCCCATCATTCCTCCGTCAAGAGCCTCTGACACCTCATTCTCCGGCTTGAGTCTTTTAATCTTGGAATAATAGAACTTAGCCGGGCACACCAGATAGTAGCTCAGAGTACTTGGGGAATAAGTGAGCTTTCGAATCATAGCCACATCGTCCTCCGTCTTGAGAATTGTCTCCGACTGATTCGAAATCTTGATCTGGGCCTTGGCGACAATTCTGTCCAACCTGACGTCAAACCCCATTTCCAATTGCTTGAGGTAACGGCTCTCCTCACCTGACTGCAAGCCCTCGGTCCTTGAATCGTACAGCAGCCACACTTTTTCCGCCCGCTGAATCATCCTGTAGAAATAATAGGCCCAGACGATGTCCTGGTTCTCGTAAGTAGGAAGTCCGAAAGCGGAGCGCAACTCGGCAGGCACGAATGAGGAACTAATGCTTTTGCGCGGGAACACTCCTTCGTTAAAAGAAAGGATGAGCAAGTTAGTGAAATCCAGAGCTCTCGTCTCCAAAGGACCCATAATCTGAAGACCCTTGAGAGGCTCGCCTTTGAACGGGACTGAAAGATTGCCTATAAGCTGCTGAAGCAGGCGGAAATATGTTGCCGGCCTAATGGAAAGCCCTACCCCCTTGAGCCTGTTCACAGCAGTGTAGTATTTCTTTGCAAAACTCATTTCGGGGGCCATTTCCGGATCATCTTTCAGACGAAACGCCACAGCGCTGACCACCTCAAGCAGATAGTCCGACAGCCGGACAATCTGCCCTGAATCGGCTGAATGAGGGTCCGTCACCACAGGCCTGAACACGGTCCTGAAAAATGAATCATCGGAGAAATCCTCCTGAGCAACGTAATAAGCGGCGGCCGTCTTGATTCTCTCAATTACCTTTGCTCCATCCTCCCCCATCGCCTTGACGAAAATCCCGTTCGAGAAAACCGTCCACACTTGCTTGTAGTAATAGAGCCATTCGTCTTTTCTTTTGCGCAGATGGATCTGCATCGCTGACAAGGCGGACATCAAAGAATAGAGTAAACTGCCGGACATCGGATAACCCATCGTCACATTGACGGAATCAATCTCAGTCGGAATGGAATTGAGCACGGAACTCAGAAGATTTTCGTCCGGTAGCACTATCGCGCAGTCGCAGTCCGGCACATCCAGTTTTCCAACCATTGAAAGGTCTCCGAAGGCGCGCTCCGAGGCTATTTCTCTTAAGATCGAAGGCACAACCTTGGCCTGCCCGACAGAAGAAGGTACGCTTATTACCTTTATTTCAGGAATATGGTCAGGGTCATCGTCCAATGCAAAAGCCTGAGGGAAATCCAGAAGGTTCTTTTCCATAAACACGGACGACCTGTTGTCATGATGACGGATCAGCTTGGACGAGTAGTCCCAGCAGAATTCCGCCATACCGGCATCCCACATCTTCCTCATAACCGTTTTCTCACATTCGTTCAATGCGTTCAGCCCAACGAACACGAAATTCGAAGTCTCGGAAAACCTCTCAGACAGGACGTCGCTTGCCGATTCTTCTCCGAGTCGCTTTGCGAGAGCACGGTAGACCATCCCTTCGTAAGCCATATCCTTGCTACTCAAGCGCTCGTTCAAAGAGGTGTACAGGGGATAGAGAATGTCCCAGACCTGCAAGAATTTTTCCTTGGCGTTAGGAGAGTCGGAAAAAGGATTGACGGTGAGTTGCCCTCCGGCGCGGAAATGGCTCACGAAGGCTTCTATAGCCTTTCTCTGATTCTCGCTCAGATAAGAAAAGGAGTCTTGGATCGCCTTCAAATCAGCTATGTTGGTGAAGAGCTGTTTCGGGTCCGCCATATACTTGTCGGTGTCGTCAAAATCGGCAAGGATAACGTCTCCCCAAAATATAAAGTCATCCAGCGTCTCCGGCTTCAGAGACAACTTTTTGTAACAGTCATACAGTTCCAGAAGAAGCGTCACTCTGTCAGTCGCCCGGGATCCCGCCACCTTGAAGAAAAAATCATTCATAGTCAACATCTCCGGAGCCACAATCGGCTTTCCCTCACGGCCTTCCGATGCCACACGATCGGAGAGGTACTTCTTGAAGAACACCAGCGACCTTCTGTTCGGGAAGATGAAGCACTTCCCGCTCAGGCCCTCCTGCGGGAAATAATGATTGACTACTTGTCTGAGAAAAGGTTCCATAATTCTAATGATTTGACGCAAATATAACGATTCATTGTGCCAAACTACAGCATAAGCTAAAAAATAATTCTATTATCACTCAATAATCGAAAAAAAATGCTATATTTGCATTTACAATTTAGAACAGTTCAAAATAATAAAAAAATGAAAAAGAGATTCAGATGTTTAGTCTGCGGCTACGTTTATGAAGGTGAGAATCCTCCCGCGGAATGCCCTGTATGTCATGCTAAATCGGACAAATTCGTTGAAATCAAAGACGACGGCAAAAAGTCTTGGGCTTGCGAGCACGTCATAGGAGTCGCAAAAGGGTGTGACCCTGAGGTACTTCAAGGATTGAAAGACCATTTTGCCGGAGAATGTTCTGAGGTTGGAATGTACATGGCGATGAGCCGTCAGGCAGACAGGGAAGGCTATCCTGAGGTTGCCGAGGCATTCAAGAGATATGCTATGGAAGAGGCAGAGCACGCATCCAAATTCGCCGAACTTCTCGGTGAGGTGGTTTGGGACACGAAGACAAATCTCGAGAAAAGAATCGAGGCTGAGGCCGGCGCATGCGAAGGCAAACTCGCAATCGCCAAAAGGGCGAAAGAACTTGGCTATGACGCCATCCACGACACAGTCCACGAAATGGCTAAAGATGAGGCGCGTCACGGTGCTGGTTTCCAAGGTTTGTACAACAGGTTTTTCAAGAAATAGTCTTAAAACGGACTTGTTAATCTGTCGCGCCCATCTTCAATGGTGCGATATGTGACGACGGTGATCAAATTCCCTTTTGGTCACCGCCATTTTTTTGCTATTTTTGTAACCATATATACACACGACAATTTATGGAAGAAACAGCAAAGAAATTATATCCCGTTAAATTCATCCCCATCGCCGAGAAAGTGTCTTGGGGCGGCAGCGCTCTAATCAAAGAGTTCAGAAAGGATTTTGTGGAGAACAACGAGAAAGGAGACGAGGTTCATCTGAGCGAGAAAGACAAGGTGGGCGAAAGTTGGGAAATAGCTGATATGGGATTTAGAGATTCGCTAATCGCTCACGGCTGGCTTGCCGGGAACACCCTGAGCGAATTTATGGAGACGTATATGGAAAGAGTGGTGGGAGACAACGTCTTCGAATACTACGGCAGACAGTTCCCCCTTCTTGTCAAACTGCTTGACGTCAGAGGAAGGACGCCGGTGCTCGCACATCCTGACGACCGGACTGCGGAAGAGAGGTACGATGCCTTGGGCAAGACCAAGATGTGGTACATTCAGGATGCTGAACCGGGGGCTTCGGTCTGCGTTGGATTCAAAAGGACAATTTCGGCTCAGGAATTCTACAGAAGATGCCTTGATGGGACCATCATCGAAGTTCTCAATGTGATTCACCCTAAGAAAGGAGATGCTTTTCTGATTAATCCGGGGGTCGTTCACTGCGCTTGCGACGGTCTTGTCATCGCCGAGGTGGCGGAGTCTTCCGATTTGGATTTCAAATTATACAACTGGGGGAAACCGACCGAGAATGACAGTGATGAGAAACTGACGGCGGACGAGGCCCTGGACTTCCTGGATTTCAATGAGTTCAAGCCTGAAGGCCAGTTCATAAAAGGCGCCTTGTGGCCTGATTCGGATCTGCGCCAAGCGGGACAGGGCCAAGACAAACTTCACAAAATAGCGACGGAGATTGTGTCTTGTCCGCAATTCAAAATCACCGAGCTTCATTTGAGCGACGCTCTGCACATATATGCGGAGAAATTCAACAGTTTCATCATTTATATTTGTCTTGAGGGAGAGGCTTCGATTCAGATTCCGTCCGAATCTGAGGAAGGAGGCGAGAAGATGGAGAATTTCGTGCTGAAAACAGGAGAGACAATTCTGATTCCAAACGACATAGCTGACTTTTTCTTAGTGCCGAGAGACAGGAGCACATTGCTGCTGGAGGCTACTATTGAGAAGCGCTCGGACCCTGATCCTTACATCAATCCTGATGCCAAGGCTCATCTTGACGGTGAGGATTACGACGCTCTGGAGGAGGAGGATGATGAGGAACTGGACAGAGAGCTGCATGAGAGGCTTCATCCCGAAGGAGAGGACCACTGCCACTGCGGCGAAGAATGCGATGACCACTGCCACTGCGGCGAACATAGACATTAAAAACCTATAACCTTTATTTATATATTGATATGGCAGATGTTGTTCGTATAGACAAGTATCTTTGGGCTATAAGAGTGTTCAAGACCAGAAGCGAGGCCACGGACGCATGCAAAGGCAACAAAGTCAAAATCGAGGATGTAAACGCCAAACCCTCCAAAATGGTGAGTCCTGGCGAAGTAATCTCTATCAGGAAAGGCGCCGTTATGTTCAGATATCGCATTCTCAAGCTGACGGAAAGCCGCTTGGGAGCCAAACTCGTACCCGACTACGCCGAGAACCTGACCCCTCAGGAAGAACTGGACAAGATGAAAGCCCCGGCAGAGACATTCTTCCTGAAACGGGAGCGCGGCAGCGGACGCCCCACAAAAAAAGACAGAAGGGAAATGGACGCGATGTGGGACAATATGGATTATGACGGCAACGAAGAAGACGAAGAATAGATTTCTATGCAAAACGATTACCAACGACTAATTTCGGCTCAGAAGGATTTCTTCAGAACCGGCGGCACTCTGAACTGTGATTTCAGAATAGCCGCATTGAGAAAGCTCGAAAACGCAATAATAAGAAATGACTCCCGCATCAACGAGGCTCTTTATCTGGACCTGCGCAAATGCGCTTTCGAGACCTATGCCTGCGAGACTATGGGCACGCTGGACGAGATCCGACTTGCCGTCAGAAATCTCAGGAAATGGTCTCGCCCCGAAAGGACGGCCACCCCGATGACATTCTTCAAAGGACGAAGTTATGTGATTTCCGAGCCTTACGGAACCGCTCTTGTGATAAGCGCATGGAATTATCCGTTCCAGCTTTCGCTTATTCCGCTCATAGGCGCGCTTGCAGCCGGTAATTGCTGCGTGCTAAAACCTTCAGAATCCGCACCGCACACTGCGGAGATTCTTGATTTGATCATTTCCGAATGCTTCCCGAAGGAGTACTGTGCCGTCGTTCAAGGAGGAGTTGATGAGACATCGGCACTGATAAAAGAGAATTTCGACTTCTTCTTCTACACCGGCGGCTCAAAAGTCGGCAAAATCATCGCACGCGCAGCCGCCGAGCAACTCGCTCCCTCCGTGCTTGAAATGGGAGGAAAAAGCCCTTGCATTGTGGACAAAGACGTTGATCTGGAATTGACCGCAAGAAGAATAGCCTGGGGCAAGTTTCTCAATTCCGGCCAGACTTGCGTCGCCCCTGACTATGTACTCGCACACAAGGATGTAAAGGCAGCCTTCATTGAAGCGATGAAAAAAACAATCATCTCTTTCTATGGCCCCGATGCCTCCCAAAGCCCTAATTACGGCAGGATGATCAACGAGCGTCATTTCGACAGAGTCTCTTCCCTTATCACACCTGAGAATGTCGTCTACGGAGGACACAAAGACAAAGACTATCTGTACATCGAGCCTACTCTTATGACGAATCTATCGTTCGAGCATCCGGTA
>JBAYFJ010000016.1:0-28631 GCA_041667245.1 Bacteroidales bacterium
CTCCACCATATTCACGAATGTCGGCTCTATGCGCAACAGCGGTTTGGAATTGCAGTTGGACGGTGACATCATACGCACGGACGAGATGGTCTGGTCTGTCGGCGCCAATGTGGCTTTCAACAGGACCAAAGTCCTGGACCTCGGTGATGATGATTTCCTTGCCGACGGATCCGCAAGAAGAATCGTTGTGGGAAAGTCACTCCGCACATTTTATCTTTATGACTATTACGGAGTCAATCCTTCAAACGGAGAAGCTCTATGGGTGACGGAGGACGGTTCTTTGAGTTCTGATCAGTCCAAGGCGAGACAGCATTATTGCGGTTCTCCTGAGCCAAAGGCAGTCGGAGGATTCAACACCACTTTCCAGTGGAAAGGTTTGTCTTTCTCAGCTTTCTTCGAGTTCAAGACAGGCAACAAAGTCTTCATAGGCAACGAGTGGAGCTATCTCTGTTCCGACGGTTCCCAGATGAGTATGAATCAGTATGCCTGCGCCCGTAACTATTGGAAAAAACCGGGAGACACAGGCTGCAATCCTAAACCTGTCGCCGGAAACGCATCAAATTCAAATGCCGGTTCCGACCGTTATCTTGAAGACGGAAGTTACTTGAGAGTGAAGGATGTCACACTGGCTTACACTCTGCCTTCTCTCTGGACCAACAAGATTCACGTGGGAAGCATCAGGTTCTATGTCAGCGGACTTAATCTCTACTGTTTCAACGACGTCTATTTCTGGGATCCCGAACAGGGCGTTACCGGTCTTACGGCAGGTCAATACCCTCTTACAAAATCAGTTGTGGGCGGTATCGAGTTAACATTCTAAATCAAAGAATAACATGAAAAAATATATATATTTCATTATTGCGGTGCTCGGAGGTCTTTCAGTCCTCACAAGCTGCGACAAGGATTTCCTTACCGAGGCTCCGGTTCTTTCGCAGAGTCCTGCGGTTACGTTGTCCAACATGAGTAACGTCAATCTTGCTGTCGCAGGTGCGTACGCTCCGCTCGTTTCTTCTTCGTGGTATGGGGAGGACTTTATTCTTTCCAATGAGATGAGAACTATGAACGGAAAAAGATGGATCGGTTCTTCTCACGACTCAGGACGTTACAAAGATGATTATCTTGTAAATTTCACTCCGACTGTGACTTCCGGCGTCTGGGCGTATGCTTATTATGTGATTCTTTCCGCCAATCAAGTGCTTGGCGCAATCGACGGTATCACGGGAGACGAGCAGACAAAAAAGAATTACAAAGCCGAGTGCCTTTTCCTTCGCGCGCTCAGTCATTTCGACCTTGTGAGGACGTTCGCTATGCCTTACAATTACACTTCCGACGCATCCCATCTTGGCGTCCCGGTCGTCACGACCGTTCAGGCTATGACTGAAAAACCGGCCAGAAACACTGTGGCCGAAGTCTATTCTCAGATCCTCACCGATCTGAAAGATGCCGAGACTATGATTGATCCTTCTTACGTCAGGTCCGGCACCACCGATACCAAAGCCACTGTCAACATTTACGTAATCGAAGCGTTGCTTTCAAGGGTTTATCTTTATATGGGTAACTGGCAGGCTTGCGCTGACTATGCGACAAAAGTCATAGACAGCGGAAAATACACTATGTGGAGCAAGAAAGATGTACAGGATGCCGCATGCTTCAGACTTGATGTGCCAAAA
This sequence comes from Bacteroidales bacterium, assembly GCA_041667245.1. GTDB lineage: Bacteria > Bacteroidota > Bacteroidia > Bacteroidales > UBA932 > Cryptobacteroides. The sequence continues at coordinate 1,671 of JBAYFJ010000016.1, forward strand.
GGCGGAGAAATCATCTTCGAAACTTACGGCGCAAAAGCTAACGAGTACGACGGCTATCACGATTCTCTCTGGTCTCTTTCCTCACCGAAAGGCGAGTACGGTGATTGCGGGGCTTCCGCCGATCTTCTCAATCTCTATGCCGAAGGTGACGTCCGTTCCTCTTGGCTCTCTCCGGACAACAAGGGGAATTGCCTTTTCACTATGAAATATGCAGGCAAGGGAATAGGTTCTCCTGACCAGAACAACACGGTCGTTCTTCGTCTCTCCGAGATGTATCTCAACCGCGCGGAGGCTGTTGTCAACGGTGCAAAGGGGGCAAGCGCTGTCGCTGACCTCAAAGTCATCGCTTCCAACAGAGGAGCCGAGGCCGAGACCGCCAATCTAACCGGAGTTTACTCTGAAAGAGCGAAGGAACTTTGCTGGGAAGGGCACTTGTGGTTCGATCTCGCCAGAACGAAAAGGGATATGACAAGGACTGATGTCGCAACCAGTGCGATTCCGACGTCAATTCCTGCAGGAGATCACAAATGGGCTATGCCAATTCCTGAAAGAGAAATTATTGTGAACTCAAGTCTGGTTCAGAACGATGGTTATTCCAAATAATCTTAATTTACGATGAATATGAACAAAATTAACACAATATTTGCCGGCTTGGCCGCTGTGGGCGCATTCTTGTCTTGCGATCCCAACAAGGTTGCCGAGTTCGATGATAAGGATGCTTTCGTAGGTTTTGAGGAGGCTGAATACGAGATCAACGAGACCGGTGGAAGCATTTCAATCCCTGTGACTGTCGCTTCAATTAATGGTGTCGGGACGACCGTAAGCTATTCCATTTCTTCCGAGGACGCCAAGGAAGGCGCTGACTACACTCTTGCGGATCCGTCCGCAGTGCTTACTTTCGACGCCACTGAGCGTACAAAGAACATAGTTATTAACATTGTTGCGATGTCCGGCGTTTACACTGGAGACAAGGTTTTCACAGTCTCTCTTGACAATGCTTCGGCTGTGAATCTGGGAGCGGACAAGACTTGTGAGGTGACAATCGCTGATTTGGATCACCCTCTTGCGGACATTCTCGGGACTTATGCCGCTTCCGGAACATCCCACTACGATGGCGCTTTGAGTTGGTCAGCCACTTTCTCCAAAGACGCTTCTGACGTCAACACCGTCTGGATTAGCGGCCTTGGCCCGGCGCCATTCACGAGTTCTAATTTTGCTTTTTACGGTACTGTTTCCGGGGATCACAAAACCATTACGATTCCGGTAGGTCAGACAAAGAAATATAGTTCTGCTTACAATTGTGCTCTATATGTTTTTGACTTAAAGGCCATATATGATGAAACAGAGGTTCCTTCGGTGAAGTTGATTAAAGGCGATGACGGGGCTTTCCACATCGATGATTACGGCTTCTCTTTCTATGCGCTGAAAGCGTCTGACAACTCAGGGGCCGGAAATTTTGAGCTTTTGCTCCCTGGTATAACCTATCTTAAAAAATAAATGGAATCAGTATGAAAAAGTTATTTTATTCTATAGCAACCTTGGCTTCTGTCGCTCTGCTTGCGACAGGGTGCCTTGCGTCCGACAACGACACGGAGTTTGCGACTCCTGTCTATTCTGACGGCATTGACATCGCCATATCCGATGTCAAGGACAGCTCGTTTGTGGCCACCATCTCTCCTAAGAGCGATGCCACTTACTACTCGTATCTTGTTGAAGAGGCGGACGAACCATCTGCCTTGGATGCGTCAAAGCTTTTTTCCGTAGGTTACAAAGGTGTGGAGCAGGGCACTGTGTCTTACACAAAAGCTAAGTCTTTCATCGTGTCTCTGTCTGCTTTGAAGCCAAACACGACTTATCAGGTCTATGCTGTCTCCGGCAGTTCCACAGGAATCGCAAGCGAGATTTCAGTGAAGACGGTGAAGACAAGCGATGGCGGCATCCCGACATTGGCAGGTTTCTCATCTGATTCCAACTATGTCAAGATCACTTTCTCGGAGGCGGTCAATTATGAGAAGAAACAGCTCAAGATCAAGTACTACGCTTACAACTCAGACGAGATTTTCGCGGGCGACTCTCTCGGCACAATCACTCTTCCTGTTGATTCAGTGCACGTTGCCGAAGACAATAAGTCGGCGGAGTTTTTGATTCCTGACTTGTACCCCGGAGCGTATTTCGCAGTTGATTTTCCTGAGGGGACATTCACCGATATGGTCGGACTTAAGATTCCGGCTCAGTTCTCCGGGGTGTACTGCTCTTCCAAGGATTACGAGGTTTATCCTCAGACTAAGTCTTCAATTTACGGCCACGCGAACAACGTGACGTTCAAATTGGGCAAGGGAATCACTTCCAAAAAGGTCATTCCATCTACATGGAACAAAGCGATCAACGTCTCTTTCGATGCTGAGTGCGGTTACGGCTACACATCCGCAACGAAAGTCGGGTCTGTGACATTCACGAATTCAGTAAAGAGTACAAAGTACCCGTTCACACCTAATAAGAATTTCGCTTACGTCGCAGCCCTTGATTCTGTCTCAGTTGTGCTGCCTGCGGAACCTCAGGCAGGTGACAAGATTGCGATTGAAATTCTCGCCGGAACCTTCGAGGACTACTACGGCAACACGAATGACGCCTACTCAGTCACAATGAATTGTGTCTACGGCTACAGTCTGAATGACATAGTGGGAGCCTACAAGTTCTCATCAACCTCCGGTTTCGATGGCGTTACTCCTGTGACAGGGACATTCTCAGTTGTCAAGAGCGACAATGACAAGAAAGGCAACGTGATGATTACAGGATTCTTTTTTGCCTCAGCGAAGCCGTTCTATGCAACGTTCGATAAGGATTACGGAACTTTGACAATTCCTTCCGGTCAGTTGTTCGTAGAGGGGACTTCCACAGACGGTTTCATCTTCTTACTGGACAACAGCGGAAATCCGCTTGCTGATCCTTTGGTAATGAACGTTTATTCAGCCCACCAAATCTCCACTTCTGCGTTCATAGGACTATTGTCCGGCCCTCATGGCGGCGGTAGCAGTGCAGTGACTAATTACATCGCGGCATTCTTCAAATTCGTCGCAGTGCTCAAATAGCCGAGAAGTCGGTTCTCTCTGAGAACGATTTGAACATTAAGCCGGTCGGAAATTCATTCTCTGACCGGCTTTTTTAGTTCCACCTGTTCATCGGTAATATATTATTGCTATATTTGTTCAACATCATTAACCTTTCGAGTATGAAACATTTTCTGGCAGCGATTTCACTCTTCTTTTTATTTGCGGCCTACTGTGCCGCGCAGGACGATTATGAGCCCACTACTTCTTGGCCATATATTTATGAGGATTTTTCGCAAGGCACAATCCACTATAATGTGGGTAATGACAGGAGCGGTCTGTTCAACATCTGCATAGCAGGGAACAAACTGCATTATATTGACGGCGACAAGGTGAAGGAAGTAAACTCATCGGAGGTTTTTTCAGTCAAGATAGGAAATGATTTCTACCAGAACGCCGGAGGCAGCCTTCTGAAAGTCGTGGCGAAATCCGACAAGGCTCTCGTGGTGAATGAGAAGGAGATAGATATGGCTCAGTTGAACGAGACGGGCGGTGCTTACGGATCCTCCTCCGTTACGACCGGCACTACGGCGCTAAGCTCCCTTGAAGGGATCGGCGGCACGAGGTCGAATATGAATCATATGGAGCTTAGGGCTAACAAGCAGAACGGCAAGACATTGCCTCTGGTCAGCAAAAACTATATGTTCGTAAAAGGCTGGAAGATCGCTTGCACCAAGAAAGATTTTCTTGAGGCGCCCGGATTGGACCAGCCCAAGGCGAAGGCTTTTTTGAAAGAGAACAAGATCAAATGGAATGATCCGCAGTCCGCATTGGCCGCAGCTGATTTCCTTTCAAACGAAATTCAATAATAATCATATTGTATGCGCAAAGAATTATTAGTGTTAATGGCAGTCTCGCTTTTCCTTTCAGGATGTGCGAAGGAAGAACTGCGTCAGGAAGAAGCGGTTAAACCGGTCGTCTCGGAAACGACGGAAGCATCTTCATTTGAAAGCGGAATAGCTTTGATAAAGATTTCGGGCGAGATGTCTTCTCTGGTCGGAGGTGATCTGGCTGATGGCAAGGTGGTCACGAAGTCGATGGGCCTTAATCAGGCTGTGGACGAATTGGGAGTGGTCTCGATTGAGAGACTGTTTCCGGATGCCGGAGAGTTTGAGCCGAGGACAAAGGCTTCCGGACTGGACAGATGGTACAAAGTCGTGTATGACGCCGACGCCACCCTTACAAAGGCATCCTCACAGCTCGGAGGCGTCTCCGGAGTCGAACTTGTGGAAGGGCAGAGGAAACTCAAGGCTGATGCCTTCAATGACCCGATGTTCGACAAACAATGGCATTACTACAACACCGATGTTGACGGATCAGGCCAAAAAACAGGTATAGACATTAATGTGCAGCCTGTTTGGGACGAATACACTACCGGTAGCTCAAGTGTGATTGTCGGAGTGGTTGACGGCGGAATTCAGCTCGATCACGAGGATCTTGCTGCCAACTGCATTGCCGGAGGCCCAAACGGAAGCAAGAATTTCTGCACTAATTCGTTTGCGATAACTGCCCACGAGCACGGGACTCACGTAGCGGGAACCATCTCCGCAATCAACAACAACGGCAAAGGCCTGTGCGGAATCGCAGGAGGCAATGCGGCAAGTAACGTGAAAGGTGTCAAACTCCTTTCCTGCCAGATCTTCCAGACTTCCGGATCCGGCGGATCTTCGGCCGCGGCAATCAAGTGGGCCGCCGATCACGGTGCCGTGATCATCAACAACAGCTGGGGTTATGACTACTCCGGAGGAGACAACAAATTCACGGAGGAAGAGAAACAAGCCCAATTGAATGGAACAGTTGAGGGGGCCGACAAGGATGCGATTGATTACTTCATTAAGTACGCAGGGTGCGACAACAGCGGCAATCAGCTCACTTCTTCTCCGATGAAAGGAGGGGTCGTTATCTTCGCCGCAGGCAACGAGGCTCTCGCAAACGGTGTTCCAGCCAATTATGACGCCGTCATCGCCGTTGGCAGTATCAGCAGAAGCGGCTTGAGAAGCTCGTTCTCGAATTACGGAGACTGGGTGGACATCTGTGCTCCCGGGGATGCCATAGCAAGCACGGTCCCGACTAATGCTTACGGCTTTATGAGCGGCACCTCTATGGCCTGTCCTCACGTTTCCGGAGTCGCGGCTTTGGCTGTCTCTTATTGGGGAGGTCAGGGATTCACAAATGAGATGCTGAAGACCAAGCTTCTGAAAGGCTCAAACACAACTAAAGTCTCCTCTTCCGCTAAGATCGGAGGTCTTGTGGATGCCTTGGGAGCGGTTACTTACGGCAGCTCGGACTATCCGAAGGCTGTCAGCGACTATCAGACAACGGTAAAAGCCAACAATGTGGCTATGAGCTGGAACGTCACTTCGACGCAGAAAGGAAAAAAGACTTACGGCTATCTTCTGTTCGCTTCCAAGAGCAAGGAAGCGTTCGACAATCTCAACCCGAGAAATCCGGGAAGCGGTTTCGTCTATAAGGCGGTAGAGACACCTTCGTCAGTGAGTGTCGGAGGAAGCATGAAGGCGACCCTAAAGGGACTTGATTTCTCCTCGGACTACTATGTGGCTATTTGCGGTTATGACTACAGTATGAACTGTTCGGCGCTTTCTTCCGTTAAGAAGATTACAACCGGTGTCAACAACCCTCCGCAGATCACTCGCACGGACACTCAGGAAACGACATTGCACGCCTATCAGTCCAACATTTACAACTGGACAATCAAAGATCCTGACGAACATTCCTACACTTTTACTTTTGACGGCGGATCATCTGCGGCGACTTTTGCTCTATTGAAGTCCGATGCTGACGCCGGAGACACATACGCGCTGAAAATAGTCGCGACCGAGGCTGATCCGGGCACCTATGAAGCGAAGATCACTGCCGTGGACGAATTCAAGGCTACCACCGTGGAGAAATTCTCTTACACTATTCTTGAGAATATGGCTCCGGTGAAGATCAAGGATTTCGACAATGTGATGTCCAACGTCACGGGCTACAAATTCACTTATGACATCGCGGAGTACTTCAATGATCCTGACGGAGAGACGCTCAAGTTCACTTACGTTATGGACAACAAGAACGTGCTCAACATCAATCAGTCCGAGAACACTTTGTACGCGACAACTCTGGGTTACGGTCTTGCCAACATCACTGTTACAGGCACCGATGCCAAAGGTCTTAGCGTGTCAAGTACGTTCAAGGTTCTGGTCAGGGATTCTAACGTGGCTATGGAGGCCTATCCTAATCCGGTTGTTGACAAACTGAACATCAGAACAGGTGAGGAGATGGCCGAGACTTCAGTCAAGATTACCTCGGCGGCAGGAGCCGTAGTCTATGATGGCTCGTCTTCATTCAGCGCTTTTGAGCCGCTATCAGTCGACTTGTCGTTCGTGGCTCCGGGAAAGTACTCGCTTGAAGTGACTTACGGCGGCAAAACTTACACCCAAAAAATTATCAAGAAATAAATAACTATCACGATGAATCATATTCTTAAATCGGCGGTCGCAGTTATGTGTCTTGCGGCGTTTTCAAGTCAGGTTTTCGCTCAGACGGAGGGGGGTGAGGAGGCTCTGGGTTTTTCCAGAATCACTCGCAATCCTCAGGGAGCGGCAATGGGTTTCAGCGGTGCGGCTTCTTCCTCAACAGCCGCGTGGTCTTCTTTCGGCAATTCCGCAGTTTTGCCTTTCTATGCAGGAAAGATGGACATTCAGGCCGTCTATCAGAGCTGGGCTCCGGACAATGACGCATTGAAGACCACCAACATCGCCGCAGGTTTTTCCTACAAATTCGGCAAGAAATTCGGAATGTCTCTGGGATTCGTCTCTCAGAAAGACGCCGAGGAGTACCTTGTCTACAATGAGTCAGGAGCTACGAAAGGCTCTTTCACTCCTTCTGATATGCAGTTGAATATAGGGGCAGGTCTCAAGATAGGGAAGTCCTATTCAATCGGAGCTAACATAAAGTACCTAAACAGCAAGCTCTCGGAGGACGATTCTTACGGCACCGTGGCGGCTGACATATTCGTTATGGGTAAATTCTCAAATTTCAACGTCGCTTTCGGAGCGTCAAATGTCGGAGGTTCTGTGAAGGACGCAAATGACAAGTCTTTCAAGATTCCTTCGTCAATGACTCTTGCGGGCAATTATTCCACAGTGTTGAACAAGGCGCACGGGTTCGACGTCAATCTGGACGCTGACTACTATTTCACCAACAATATGACCGTGGCGGTGGGAGCGCAATATGCTTACGATGATATGGTTTTCGTCCGCGCAGGCTATCACTACGGCAACAAAGAGGCCATTCTGCCTTCTTTCGCGACGCTCGGAGCCGGCGTGAAGTTCTTCGGCTTCCGTCTGGACTTCGCCTATCTTCTCGGTGAGGACACACTCAAGGGTGGGATGACGATTGGACTGGGCTACTCCTTCTGACATTAATCGCCTATGAAACTTAAATTATTCATCTCAATCGTGGTTATAGTGCTTTTGGGCGGCTGCTCAAAAGACAATCTCGCCGTGAAGGACGATGATGGTCCAGTAGATGCCTTCTCAGGCCTTCCGTGGGTGGATGGAGTCTGCGTAGTGAAATTCGATGATGATTTTCTGAGTCTTTCGGAAAGTGATTAAGGTCTCGGCAAAGTGGCCACAAAGTCTCTTGACTTCAACGAGGCAGCCGATGCTCTGGGAGTGGTCTCAATAGAAAGGTTGTTTCCCGATGCCGGCGAGTTTGAGCCGCGCACAAGGGCCGAGGGCCTTCACAAATGGTATGTGGTCCATTACGATGAGAGCGTTGCAGTGACAAAGGCCGAGACGTCTCTTAAGGATGTTCCCGGAGTCGAGACGGTGGACGTTGTGCCAAGACTTAAACTTGAGGGTTTTAATGACCCGCTGCTTTCCAAGCAGTGGAACTACCGCAACGACGGCTCGTTGGGGAGTTCTTACAAAGCAGGCATTGATATCAATGTTCAGACGATTTGGGACAAGTACACCACCGGCAGCCCCAAAGTGATTGTCGGAGTGGTGGACAGCGGGGCTGATTCCGAGCATCCTGATCTTAAGGGTGTCTGCATCGGTGCGGGAGCGAACGGTAGCTACAATTTCGTTGACAAAAACTACACAATAGTTCCGGGATCCCACGGCACTCACGTGGCCGGAACCATAGCCGCAATCAATGACAACGGCGTCGGGTGCTGCGGAATCGCTGGGGGAGATGCGGCCAAAGGCGTGTCCGGAGTGAGGATTCTAAATTGTCAGATTTTTGAGGACAAAAGGGGCGGCTCTGCCTCAGAAGGCATAAAATGGGCGGCTGACCACGGTGCTGTGATTGTCAACAACAGCTGGTGCGTGTCTTATGATTCAAACGGCGACGGTAAACTTGACGACACCGAAATGCAATACGCTCTTGCCGGCAAAGTCAGCGCCTACACAAAGGAGGCGATCGATTATTTCATCAAATACGCAGGCTGCGACAATGAGGGGAACCAACTTCCCGACTCTCCTATGAAAGGAGGTCTCGTGGTGTTCTCGGCCGGAAATGACGGAATTGCCAACGGTGTGCCGGGCAATTATGAACCGGTGATAGCTGTCGGATCCGTGACGGCGGCGGGAGCAAAGTCTTCTTTCTCCAATTACGGGGATTGGGTGGACATATCAGCCCCCGGTTCGCAGATCTACAGCACCACTGTCAACAACACGTACGTGCTTATGTCAGGAACTTCGATGTCCTGTCCTCACGTCACGGGCGTGGCAGCTCTGCTGGTCTCCTATTACGGGGCTCAAGGCTTCACGGCTTCCGCTCTCAAGGAGAAATTGATAAAAGGCGCCAATTACGACAAGGTTCCTTCTTCAGCTAAGATAGGAGGACTGCTGGACGCCTTGGGGGCTATGACTTACGGAAGCGGGGACACGCCTGCCGTTGTCTCCGGTTTCAACTCCTCAGTCAAATCCAATGAGGTCACTATGACTTGGAAAGTGACAGCCAATTCTAAGAATGTTAAGGCTGAGGGCTATATGCTCGTCTTCGCTAAATCCAAGGCAGCTTTCGATTCCTTCAATCCTCGTGAGGTGTCTTCCGAATTCAAGACCGTTAGGGTCGCGACTCCCGAAACAGTGGCTGAGGGCGAGAATATGAGCGGAACTATGACGGGACTGGACTTTTCGCAGAAATATTACGTTGCCATAGTCGGTTATGACTATGGGATGAACTACAGCGATCTGTCAGAGATTAAGGAAGTTGTCACTCTGGAGAACAAGGCGCCGGTTATTACGCTCTCTCCTGACGAACTGTCTTTGCTCTCTCATCTGGCTGGGACTTTCGACATCACCGTGAGCGAGCCTAACGGTCATTCCTACACGGTCACCTACAAGCAGGCGTCTTCTTCTGCGGAGGCCGAGGTCTTCAAAAAGGTAGATTCCAACGGAAAGTACTCTTTGAGCGTCAACGCCAGACTTCTGAATCCTGGCACATATTCCGGTACGATTACGGCCACAGACGCTTTCGGCTTGTCTTCCACAAAGGCAGTCAAGTTCACTGTGCTTGAGAATCACGCTCCTGAGGTGGTCAAGGCGTTCGACAACATCCTTTCCTACAAGGTGGGCGACTCTTTCGTCTACAATGCGGATGACTATTTCAAGGATCCCGACGGCGAGACGCTCACTTACTCCACTGTGATGGACAATAGCGGGATAGTCTATCTGGACCAGTCCGGCAACACTTTGTACGGCAGCACATTGGGCTATGGGATGACTACGGTGACCATTACGGGTACCGATGTCAGAGGACTGACTTGCTCTTCCGATTTCAAGGTACTTGTGAGAGAAAGCGAAGCGCCTGTGCAGGCATATCCAAACCCTGTTGTGAAGACTTTGAACATACGCACCGGCAAGACCGAGAGCGAGACCTCCGTCAAAATCACTTCTTCCACGGGGGCCGTGGTGTATGAGGGCTCGTCGCAGTGCAGCGCTTTCAATCCGATGGCTATTGACCTTTCAGCCCTCGCGCCGGGCAGGTACCGGCTGGAAGTCGATTATGACGAAAGTACTTTTATTCAGAAAATAATAAAAATATAAGATATGACTTAACTAACATTTTTTCCTTCGTGCGCATAAATTTAAAACCTTTTATATATTTTAACCTTAAAATAAAAAACTAATGGACATCAGATCTATTCTTCTTAGACTCTTCACGGCGTCGGCGGTTGTGCTTGTCGCAGCCTGCGCCGCGGAAGAAATTACGAAAGTGCCATCCAAGATCCTTATGTCAGAGGCTAACGAATTTGGCTGTGACTCACTCACAGTCAACAATAAAGCCCAGACTCAGGATGTTTCGTTCACAGCGAACGGGGACTGGTACATCAAGATCCCTAAGAAAGCACAAAGTTGGCTTTCCATCTCGCCTTCCTCTGGTACGACTACTTCAGAGCAGCTTGTCACAGTCAAGGTGACCACGACTTTGAACGAGAACACCGAAGACAGAAACGCCTCAGTTGCTTTCGTGTGTGACAGCCTGGAACAGAAGGCTCTGCTCGTCGTCACTCAGTCGCGGATGTGGTCTATGACGGTGACGACCAACAAGAGCGTGATCAACAAGAACGGCGGCCCGGTCACCTTCAATGTCAACGCCAACAGCGATTGGACTTATTCCATTGACAATGAGGGGAAAGCGTGGCTTAAGGTGGAGAACGTCGATGCGTCGTCGCTGACGCTTGCCGCTGACCCTCTTGAGGATGTGACTATGACCAAGACCGGTGTGGTCACTTTTACCTCATCCAAAGATCCTACCCTCGTGGCCGTGTTCAACATCAGCCAGAAAGACATAGACCTCAGTATGTCGGCTTCCTATCTGGATGTCTACAGATCAGGCGGCTCTGCCACGATTGAGGTCTCCACGACCAATGTCACGGATTGGACTCCTTCATCCGAGAGCGACTGGATAAAAGTCACCAAGAAAGACGGCAAACACGTCAGCGTGAGCATCTCGGAGATACCGGCTTCTTCCAAAGACGACAGAAACGGGACTGTGGTCCTCACCGCATCCGACGACCCTGCCGTGATGGCAATGCTGACGATTAATCAATATGGGCCTGAGGCACCTTCGGCCGATCTGTTCGACATTCGATTCGATCAGGACGGCAGCGCGCTCGACCACGCTTCGCAGAGGACGATAACTCACACCAACGGCATCTACAACGTTATGAGTCTCAATTCCGTCTACGGTGTCTACGCTCCGTCTTTCAGTTTCTCGATGGGAGGCTCCAAATATGAAGACAGCTATTATGCAGTGGATCTGGATTCGGACATGAAGACCGCAATGGACGATGGCTATTCGCTTGAGTCTATCTGCTGCATCAACGTGGATCACAACGGCGGTGAAACCAAATGTCTTTCATCAACGAAAAGCGGCGGGACAGCGCTCATGATAGGTGCGAGCAATGCCAATTATGAATTGATTTTCCTGATTAATGTTCCGGACGCCGGTTCCACTTCAAGCAAGTGGATAATTGTTCAGACCGGGATAAAACCTGTCAAAGGAGTCTACTATCACCTTCTCGGGACTTGGGACAGAACAACCGGTATAGCTTCCGTCTATGTCGACGGACAACTGAAGGGACAGATGTCTGATTTGGGCAGGGATATGAGATACGGAACTCTGGCTCAGAACTATTTCACCGTGGGCGGCAACCAGAACAGCGCCACCAACATCAACGGAGCGTGGAACGGAGACGTCGTGCGTGCGAGAATCTACGGGACTGCGCTTACGGCTGAGGATGCTAAAGCACTTTACCTGCAGGCATTCGCGAGCCATCTGACAATCAACAAATAATCAATTCAAGTTTTTTACTTATGAAGAAATTTTATGCTTACGCATTTTCGATAATGGCTGTCTTGCTGCTCCTGAACGTTGTTCAAGGACGGGCCGCTTCCGTGGCTGCCGAGCAGAGCAAGCAGACTTTTAAAGGTATAGTCATCGGATCTGACGACAACGGGCCTTTGGCGGGCGTCGTCATTTACGACAAGAACAACAAGAAGAACCTGACAACCTCCGACGCAAACGGAGAGTACACTATTTCCGTCCCCGCTTCGACAAAGACAATCGTGTTCGAGATGATGGGTTATGACACCAAGGAGATTGCCGTGGAAAATTCTTTCCTTTTCACCCTTGTCACTATGATTGTGCAGAAATCGGCTCTTGAAGGAGTCATCGTTGTCGGTTTCGGTACTCAGAAGAAGGAATCCGTGGTCGGAGCGGTGCAGGCAATCAAGCCTGATCATCTGGTCACGACCTCAAGTAACCTGATCACTTCTTTCGAGGGTAACATCCCGGGACTTATCGCCACACAAACGACTGGAGAGCCCGGTTATGAGAATATGCAATTCTATGTCAGAGGTGTGTCTACTTTTGGCGCCAACTCGGGAGCGCTGATCGTGTTGGACGGCGTGGAGATCACTTCCGCAATGCTTGCCAACATATCTCAGGAATCCATCGAGTCGATGTCTGTGCTCAAGGACGCTACCGCTACCGCACTTTACGGTTCCAGAGGTGCCAACGGAGTGCTCATCATCACCACCAAGGAGGGACGAAATTCCGAAAAAATCGATGTCAACATCGCCTTTGACAACACTCTGTCAATGCCTACGAGCATTCAGGACATCGCCGGGGGAGTTTCCTATATGGAGGCGTACAATGAGGCGAAGTACAATGAGGCAAGGGCTTCGGGAGCTGCATACGTGCCTTTCTATTCTCAGGAAAAAATTGAGGGGACTCGCAACAAATTGAATCCGTACATCTACCCTGACAACGACTGGTACTCTATGCTGTTCAAGGACTTTGCTATGAACCAGAGGCTGAACATCTCGGTGAGAGGCGGCGGCAAGAAGGTGAATTATTTCTTGAACGCTTCCATATTCAATGAAAACGGTATTTTGAAAAAGCCGTCCGAATCTCTGCTGGACATCAATATGAACAACAAGAAGTATTTGTTCCAGAGCAATGTTTCAGCACAGATCACCAGCACTACAAAGGTGGCGATGAAGCTGAATATGCAGATTCAGTACAACACCACTCCTAACGAGAGCACCAACAATCTGTTCTACTGGGTGATGAGGGCCAATCCTGTAAGATTCCCTGCAGTGCTGCCAGCTCAGGAGGGTGACACTTTCATCAGATACGGCAACAACGTCTCATGGGATGCGGGAGCGACTGATCTCAACCCATACGCATTGATGTGCGACGGCTACAAAGAGCGCTATTACTCGTATATGACCGCGCTCGCAAGCGTAGACCAGGATTTGCACATGGTTACTAAAGGCCTTTCAGCCAAGGCTTTGGTCTCTTTCTACAATTACTCTTACGCTGCGACAAACCGTGAGATCATCCCTTACTATTTCAAAGTGGATGACAACTACACTGTGGACGGTGACGGCAATTACAACTATACCACTGCGACCATTGGTCAGGAAGGAAGCACTTATCTCACGAGTTCGGTGTCTCACAACGGCTATCACGAGTGGGCTGTCCAGGGATCGTTGAACTATTCGAGAGTGTTCGGAAAGCACGATGTGGCTGCCGACTTCGTCTATCACATGAAGGAGAAGGTCTACAACGCCTACAGTTCCGATGAGGCTTATCTGCTTCCTTTCAGAGAGCAGGGTCTTGCGGGACGTGTCACTTACAACTACGGCAAGAGATATTTCCTTGAGGGGAACTTCGGTTACAACGGATCGGAGAATTTCAAGTCGGGCAAGCGTTTCGGCTTCTTCCCTTCAGTGGCTGTCGGTTGGACAGTGTCTAACGAGAAGTTCTTCAAATCGCTGAAAGAAAAGATCAACAATTTCAAGATCAGGGCTTCTTACGGACAGGTGGGTAATGACGCGCTCAATGTCAGATTCCCTTACATCACTTCCGTAAGTATGGCTGACAGAGGCTACTACTTCGGTTCCTCTTTCGGTTTCCACGGTGCCGGTTATGTCGAGACTTACGGTAACGAGGACGCCACTTGGGAGATTGCGGACAAGTACAATGTCGGTTTGGATCTCACAATTCTAAAAGACATCGCTTTCTCGGCTGACGTGTTCTACGAGCATCGTTACAACATCTTTATGCAGAGAAATTCTCTTTCGGCCACTGCCGGATTGGGAACCACGGTGCCTTACGCCAACCTCGGAGAGGTCAACAATCAGGGTGTGGATATGTCCCTGCAATACAACAAGGTCATCAGCAAGGATCTGTCCGTCAGCCTGAGAGGCACATTCACCTACGCTCACAATGAGGTTGCGGCTATGGATGAGCCAAGTTATGCCGGAAGCCCGAATCTGTCCAAGATAGGTTATCCTATCAATTCGTTCAACGTGCTGATTGCGGACGGTTTGTTCACTTCTCAGGACGAGATAGAAAACAGTCCGGAGCAGGAATTCGGAACATATTCTGTGGGAGACATCAAGTACAAAGATGTCAACGGAGACGGCAGGGTCAATGCCAACGATTACACTTGGACGGACGTACCTTCGATTCCGGAGATTCAGTACGGTCTCGGCGGTACTGTCAGATACAAGAGATGGGACGCGAGCGTGATGTTCCAGGGGTCCGGAAGATTCCAGATTCTGATGTACAATCATCATCCGTTCTGTACTGAGTCTAATTTTGGATTCGGCATATCTCAGAGCATTGTCGATGATCATTGGTCTTGGGACAACAACAACGCTGACGCCAATTACCCTCGTCTGACTTCAGTGGCGAGCGACAACAACACTCAGTCCTCAACTTTCTATCTTCACGAAGGCAACTTCATCCGTCTCAAATCGGCTGAGGTAGGTTTCTCAATTCTGGATTTCAGATTCTATCTCTCCGGCTCCAATCTTTTCACGCTCAGTCCGTTCAGTTACTGGGATCCTGAGATGGGCAGCGGGAATGGTCTGAAGTATCCTTTGCAGCGCACTGTGAAGATTGGCGTTCAATACAAATTCTAATTACATTATGAAAAAGTTTTTTATTATAATAGCATTGTCATTCGGGCTTTCGGTCTCGTCTTGCGATTTCCTTGATGTCATTCCGGAGGGATCGGCCACAATGGAGGACTTGTACAAGACTCACGTTCAGGCTGACAATTTCGTCTCCTCTTTATATTGGTATATGCCGAACAGGTTTTATTTCCAGTCTTCTCTGGACATCTGTGGAGGCGACATGATGTCCGGCCATTACGGATTGGTGAGATACTTCAAATGGAAGAGTATGGTTTATGACGATATGGAGTCTCCTTCCAACACTTACGTAGCGATGTGGTCCCAGTCGGCAACTAATTATCCTTCAGGAGCCATCACTTCTTACAGATTGTGGGAGGGAATCCGCAATGCCTACAATGTCATCGCCAATGCGGACGGAGTGGCTGACGCTACGGATGCGGAGAAGAGTATGTGGAAGGGAGAGGCTTATTATGTTATAGGCTATCTTCACCACACACTTCTGGAGTACTACGGACCTGTCATCATAGTTGATCATGAGTTGAGCACGGACGAGAATCTTAACGTGCCTCGCTCCACTTATCTCAAATGTGCGGAATTCATATCCTCGATGTATGACAAGGCTGCCGAACTGCTGCCTTCCGTTCAGCCTACCAATTACTACGGCCGTGCCACCAAGGTGCTCGCTCTTGCGATGAAAGCGAGATTGTGGCTATATGCCGCCTCTCCTCAGATCAACGGCAATTCCGAGTGGTATGCGGATTTCAAGAATCCAGACGGGGAGAATCTGATTCCTCAGACTTATGACAAGGAGTTGTGGAAAACGGCTATGGATGCGGCTCAGGCCGCCATCACTGAAGGCGAGGCCAACGGTTACGGACTCTACACTACCGAGTCTTCCTCTGCCGATGATTTCACAAGAGGCTACAACAACTACAGAGCCGCTTTCATAGGCCCTGAAGGTTCCTCTTCCTTCTACAACAACAAGGAGGACCTGTTCTCTTACAACAATCAGGGGACCATCCATTACAACACTAAGAATATGGCGCCGAGAGTAGGGTATGACGCTTACAGTTCTTATGGATTCAGAGGCTATTTCGTGCCGACATTCGATGCAGTGGAGTCATTCCTTTCCAAGAATGGTCTGCCTATGGATGTGGATCCGGAGACCAAGAATCTGGATTTGTATTCCGTAGCTCCGGGGGACAGCACAGCTCTTCTTCACCGAAACAGAGAGCCTCGTTTCTATGCCGCCATCGGTTATGACAGAGGAAGTTACGACATCAACGCCCAGACGATTTCCCTTCACGTCAGAAGGGGGGAGGAGCAGCAGAATGACGGAGTTACCACTAATGAGTACCAGACTTGTACTGGCTATTTCGTGAAGAAATGGGTTTCCAAAGTTGATGCGTTCAACACGACTTCCAAGTCTTTCACTTACAACGACTATTCCTATCCTTACATCAGGATGGCGGAGGTGTACCTTGATTATGCCGAGGCTGACGCTGAGTATGACGGGAGTCTTTCGGCTCTCGGACTGGCTTTTTTGAACAAGGTCAGGAACCGTGCGGGGCTTCCTGATTTCGAGGACTCTTGGGCTTTGGTCGGCGGAGTGCCAACCGGAGAGACTCTGATCAATGCCATAAGGCAGGAAAGGATGGCTGAGTTCGTGTTCGAGGGACGCTGGTATTTTGATCTGCGTCGCTGGAAACTGGCTGAACAGTTTATGCAGAAGACACCTAAAGCTTGGAACCTGGCCGGAAGCACTGCCGAGACTTTCTATCAGATTTCAAAGGTTTATGAGGGCACTCAGACAAGGACTTTCGAGTCTCCGCGCAATTATTGGCTGGCCATTCCTCAGGATCAGATCAATATCAATCCTGACATAGTCCAGAACCCGGGATACTAATGGTGCGGGCTGAGCGTCGCCGGTCTTATCCACAAGGTCTAAGAGTGGATTTCTGCAGCGGCATTTAGCCATTATGCTTTTTTCAGGGAAGAGCGCTACGGAGGTGCTTTTCCCTGTTTTTTGTGTTATTTGACATATAATCGTCGGATTTTATGTAAGTTTGCGATATGAAACGTTTACTTTTTTTTGTCTTTTCGGCCGTGTGTCTCGTCCTGCTTTCCGGCTGTTCCGGAGGCGGAGAGGAAGAGGCTTCTTCGGAGTTAGGCCTTTTCGCGACTGACGGAGCGGCTGTCAAGTCAGTCACCCTTGCGGCTGTGTCTTCCGACTATTCATTCAGAATCATCACCAATGAGTCATGGAGCCTGTCGACTGATGTGGAATGGGTCAAGGTTAGTTCCGCTTCCGGCCATTCAGGAGCGGCTCAGGTCACTCTCTCAATCGAGGTGAACGAAGCGGATGCGGCAAGGACCGCCATCATCACGGTGAGGGCCGGCTCCCTGTCCAAGACATTGAGGGTAAACCAGTTGGCTGCTAACGCCTCACCGGATGAGAATCCTGATTACCCTAAGGCGGATCTGCTGGACGTCTCTTTCCGTAATGACGGAACTGCCTACGACGTGTCGGCAAACGGGTTGAAGGTGACACCGGTGTCGGGGGCGACGATGGTTAATTACTATTCAAAGACATATTCCCGCTACATCGCTCATTTTAATCACGGCCTCGGCGAGGCGGCGGGCGACGGGTACTACAAAGTGGATTATTCTTCTGATCCTGAGATGATTGCCGGCCTTGCCGACGGACATTCAATCGAAGTGGTTTTCAAGATAGGCAGAAAGTCTGACGGCAGTTCTGAGGTAAAGATGTTCAGCGCTATGAATCAGGGAGGCACGGGAGTTATGGTCTCCAAGGCTTCAAAGGGCACTCAGCTGACTTTCTTGCCGAATGTCAGTTCCACGGGTTCGTCTAACTGGATCTGGACTCAGAGCGGAATCAATCCTGAGCCTGATCGTTATTACCACGTTGTAGGTGTGTGGGACAAATCCAAGGGGAAGTCTTACATCTATGTGGACGGTGTTTTGAAAGGGACTGCCAATGCTTCCGGCTCATTCATCGGCCCTGCCACTTCTGGGACTGAATGGTTCGGAATCGGTGCGGATGCCGGTACTTCCGCCGGCGAGGCAGCTTGGAACGGGGATGTGGTGATTGCGAGGGTCTATAATGACCCTTTGAGCGCAGAGCAGGTTTCGGCTTTGTATTCCGCTGTCAAGAAGGATCAGAGCGTCTCGGCTTTGGACATATCGGACATTTCATTTCTTTCTCCTTGTGAGCTGAAGGCAGGCTACAAGTTCTATGTCTATGCTTCCGGTCTTAAGTCGGGTGACGTGTTGAGGCTTGAGTCGCTTTCGTCCGAGTCGTCTGCTTTCGATTGTGCGACGGATTCAGGGAACGGCTTTTTGTGTCTCACCGTGCCTTCCGCCATTGCGAGCGGCAACTACAGGATTATGCTTGAGAGAGGTGCTTACGGCTATCCGCTCGGGACTGTCAAGGTCGCTGTTTCCGATCATCCTGTGAACGTGGGGAGCACGAGGGTTGTCGCCCACCGCGGTTACCACGTTGACGGAGGGGCTTCCGAGAACTCAATCGCGGCTCTCGCGGGCGCTCAGAAGATCGGGGCTTATGCCTGCGAATTCGACACTTGGATTACAACGGACGGTGTGGTGGTGATTAACCACAATGCAAATGTTGGCTCGGATTCCCGCAAAATCCAGTATTCCACCTATTCCGAGTTGAAGGATCTCACTCTTTCAAACGGGGAGAAACTCCCGACTTTGAAGTCATATCTTGAGCAGGGAAAAAAGAGTGATGTGAAATTGATGCTGGAGATCAAGACCCACGCTTCCAGGGAGGACAACAACAGGGTCGTAGACTCCTGTCTTGCCGCCATCTCCCGCGCCGGGCTCGATGACAAGATGATCTACATCGCGTTCGACTATGAGAACTGCAAACGTATTGTCTCCAAGCGTCCCACAGCCATCGTTCAGTACCTCGGCGGCAACAAGACCCCTGCCGAAGTAGCTTCGGACGGTCTCAAAGGCATCGGCTACAGCTATTCCGTCCTCTCCTCCCACCCTGAATGGATCACAAGTGCCCGTCAACTGGGCATTCTCGTTGACGTCTGGACCGTCAACAATTCCCAGATGATGCTCGACTACATCTCCAAAGGCGTCGACCTCATCACCACCGACTATCCCACCACCCTTCAGGATCTCCTCGGACGCACCTACGTCACTGCTCCCGACTAATCCTTTTGTCCTCCGCCCGGCCTGCCCGCATAAACGGAGCGTGGGACGCAACTTAATGTGTATCAATTCATTACTGGATGATCGGGTGCCAAATTTGATACCCGATCATTGCACAAAATGCTGTGGCACAACCACTTACGCCCCACGCTCCCCGATTTAAGCGTCTCCGGGAAGCCAAGCGGATAATCATTAAAAATTTTGCCCGACAAAAGTTTCTTGTTATATTTGCGGACGCAATCGCAAGAACCGGTTGCACTGAATGGAGAGATGCTCGAGTGGCTTAAGAGGCACGCCTGGAAAGCGTGTAAACCCCTAAAGGGTTTCTAGAGTTCGAATCTCTATCTCTCCGCAAAATCTCAAATTGCTGACACCAGCAAATTTTGATGCGGTTTTCACATTACCGCTCGAATGATAGTAACACATAATTATTTATAAAATGAAAAAGAGTGTGATATTACTCATTCTTGTTCCACTACTATCAAGTTGTGCAACATACAAGCCGTCTGAAAGAATTACGGAATCTCAATTTCTAGATTATAGGCCGTACAGCGATGCGGGATTCTTCATTAGTCCAAATCCTTATGCAGGTGATTTTACCTCAATAGGGGACATTCAGCTCATCATATATCCTGCTACGTACAACGACAAGAAGAATGCCCCGAAAACTGTTAAATTCAATGATGCTATATATAGTTTCAGAGAAATAAAATACAGTTTTCTGTTTCAAGAAGCCATTGATCCTTCAGAACTGTTAGACGCACTTGTGGAAAAAGCCAAGGCTGTCGGCGCTAATGGCATTTGTAATTTCAAATGCGTCACCATTCGTGATAATGATAAAAATTACCGGAAAGGCATTCTGAGCGACATTTATTGCTATCAAGTGTCCGGCTTGGCAATAAGGATCCCTGATTGACGATTTCAAGCGATGAACAGAGTGACAGTCAGAGATGCTTCAGTAGAAGACGAAAATTCCTTTTGAATACGAAGTGACTAACATAATTTCACTATGTACATAGGGGTTATCATAGTATCTTTTTTTGTGTTGCTTTTGGCAATATGGAAATGTCGTAGCTTATCGAAAAGACGCAAACAGGAGCAGGATGTTTCTATCAGTGAAGTCCGGACATCGATAGTTCATGTCGCGTTCGGGGCTGTTTTGACGATGTTCCTTGTCTTGGGATGTGTTTTGAAACTGAAATTCCTTGTGGCTATGATAGTAATATTCGTCACCTGTGTCGCTGATTTCATAGTCGCGCGGCTGATTGCTGAGAATTCCGTCAAAGGGCGACAAAGGGTGCCGGACGGCGTAAAAGGAGCCAATGGGGCGCTGGAAGGCATAAAGGGCAAAGGGCATTAAGGCATCCGGGCCAGGGCTGCCGAGAGTTCGTGCCAGGCGTAGGAAAGGTGCTTCAGCTTTGTCACCCGGGCCATCGTAATTCCGGTTTTTGCGCAAAAGTCTTTTAATAGTAATTCTGTCCTGTCGTCCTGAACGAAAATTTTAGTGGGGCGATGCCCTGAATTGACAATCTTCAATGCCAGGTCCTGAACCATTGTCTCAGGAGCCTTGTCACTTTCCTTGATTATGTTCGTGAAAATGACGTGACTGTCGTTGCCGTCCACCGCCAGAATCGTTATCGGGAAATATCTTTCATCTCCATTTTGAACGGGAGAGGCCATTACCATTTGCCTGCACTCAAGATTTGAAAGGACGGGAAGTCCCGCCAGCATAACCACCAGCTCAGGATGATTGAATGAGGGTTCAGGATATACTTCCGGCATGCGACCCGGCAATGTTGTCATTTTGATTGCGAAGGAATTGCCTTTCGGTGCGATCAACGGTATTATCTGGCCGCCTCTGTCAGATGCTCTTATGCCGTTCTCGGAGAAACCCAGATCAAACATAGAACTGCTTTTCAGTTTTTCGGCAAGAAACAGAGAAGCGCTGAAAGCATCTTCCAATGCTTCCACATCGCTTTTCTCAGTCAAGATTGACGGATAGAGGCAAGGGGCATAGCGGACGAAGTCAGGCATCAGATCGGACAGAGACAAGCGGGAGTCGTGTCCCTTTGAGTATTCCTTGGCATATTCAAGTACAGCTTTTGCTTCCTCGGAAGGTTCTATCATGCTTCCAGCCATATAATCGCAGTTGATGCAATCCAGCCTATTAGCGATTTGCATCATTGCATCGTGATCGACACCTGCCATTAAGGCGAAATTAAGATAGGTGTTCCAGCCTCTGTTGCCGATGTAAAGGCCGAGGGCGTAATGCTCTCCCGCCTGTCCCATAACACAGCAGTAGCCGATTTCCCCTGAGCGCAACTGCACTGCGTAGACGTCGTTGTCCGCGAAGACTTCCCACAACTGCGCGTCTCGGAAATCAAATGCGAGTGATATAAGTTTCTTCGTTATTTTCATATTATGTCAAAAGTAGTGTTTTTCTTATTATTCTATGAATTAAGGCCGGAAAAGTTGAAAGGTTCCTGTCAAACTTCAGCGGTTCCAGTTAAGGACGCTCCCTTGAGACGTTTTCATCTCAGTCTCCCCATTATAGATAGCGAAACACCTTTCCGGCATCGCACCGGACAATTTCGCCCATTTGGAGATGCCTTTGAAGAAATCAGAAGAGAATGTCGCACCTGATTTTATCTCGTATGCATTCTGCTGACCGTTGACATTTTGAAGAAGATCAACTTCGTTACCGGTGCTGTCTCTCCAGAACGTGATGTCCGGATTCCCGCCGTTATTGTAAGCTTCTTTCACAAACTCATTTATGACCATATTCTCGAAAAGGCCGCCTCTAAGGAAGTGTGTGGCCACCTGTCCCGCATTCTTAATGTCCAGAAGCGAACACGCTAATCCGGTGTCAAAGAAGTAAAGTTTAGGCGATTTCACCAATCGTTTCGCATAATTGTTAAAGTCAGGTTTCAGAAGATAGCAGATGTAGCTTGCCTCTAAAATTGAAATCCAGCTCGAAACCGTTGAGACGGCGACGCCACAGTCATTGGCTAATGATGAATAGTTCAGCAACTGGCCTATCCTCCCGGCGCAAAGTTTGATGAATTTTATGGTACGTCTTACTCCAATGCCAATGCGAACAATGACAGCGATGCCGCTGTCGCGGTGCGCAACGAGACGGGACCGGTGTACAGTTACTATGCTCTTTTCAACGGGCATAATCCTGTGACCAATGCTTTCACAGGACCTTTCACCGATGCTCTCGCTCCGTCCGGATGGGGTGTTCCGACTCGCTCGGAGTTTACGATACTTCACAATTACATAGTTCAGACGTCCGCCAATCCGACGAAAGATCCGATGCTCTCAATCGTGCTGCCTACATCGCACGAGACTTCGGCGACCAATCTCACCGGATTCGGAGCAACTAGCCACAGGTACAGAACCGCCTCAGGAACCAACTCTTCCCACGGTACTCATTATGCCATTATCGATGCCTATTCTTTTAGCGGAACTGAAGGTGCGGGAACAGTGGACGATCATTCGACAGTGGCTTTCTGCTGCGGAATTGATGCTGAGACCAATTTCAGGTCATCCGACATAAGGTGGGGAATCTACGTCCGTTGCATCCAACGCTCTGCGGAATGAAAACAGTATTATTGTTAATGTCAGGCCTGTTGACAGCGGGCCTGACTGTCGTTCCAATCGGTGCCATTGCTCAGAAACCGCCGATGGATATGAGCGTGTTCGACGGATGGAACCACATTTCAGACACAAAAATCTCTCCTGACGGAAAAGTCGTTTCGTTCGAGACGCTGCCTCAGGAAGGGGACGGACGGCTGACCTTCATAATCGGAGGAAAACGGATATCCGTTGACAGAGGAACCGATGCGCAGCTGTCAGAGGACGGAAGGTTCGCATGGTTCAAAATTAAATCATCGTCCGGCGTGACGGACGGCGAGGATACTCTTGGCTGCATAAACCTGAAGAATTTCAGCATCAGCCGTTACCCTTCTATGAAGTCGTTTTCCGTAGGCGGGCCATGTTGCGCTTACCTGTCTTCTTACAAGACACGGAACGGAACCGCGACAAAAAGTCTCGTGCTCCTTGACGAGGCGGAAATGACAGCCGACACTCTTCGCCACGTGTCAGCGTGCGCTTTTTCCAATGACGGGAAGAGTCTGGCAGCGATCATTCCGGCCGGCAAGACGGGAAAACGAAAGGCCTCGGTCTTTGTCTACGATCTAATCTCTAAGGAGAAGACTACGCTTTCACAAGGGATGGCCTATTATTCTTCTCTCTCTTTTTCGGAAGAAGGCGGTGGACTGGTTTTTCTTGCCTCAACGGACACTAATTCAGTCGGTGACAGGCATTGTTCGCTGATGTACTATGACGGGGTCAAATGCAAGGAACTGACGCCTCAAGGCTATGAGACCGCCAATGGCCTGACTGTAAATCAGAATGCCCGTCCGGTGATAGCCTCAGGAGGGAAACGAGTAATTCTCGGAGTGGCTCCCGTCGTGGCGGCTTCCGATGAGGACAGCTTGAAACTGGATATATGGAAATATGACGCCGACCTGACACCGCCTCAAGTGAGGGTGATGCGGAAGGAAATGGCCGAAAAGACTTACAAGGCCTCCATTCCCATCATCGGCCGAGGAAATTTGGTGCAGCTAGCCGTGAACCTGAACGAGACGGTCACAATGCTTGGACAAGGAAAGTCCGACTATGCTCTTCTGGTTGATAATGAGCCATATATAATTTCGGAGACTTGGGCTTTCAGACACGATCAGGACCTCTATCTGGTCAGTCTGAAAGACGGATCCCGCAAAGAGATCAGAAAAGGAATTAGCGGATTCACAAGCGTCTCGCCAGAAGGTAAGTACGTGCTCTGGTTCGATCTGGAGAAAGGTCATTATTATGCTTACGATGTGTCGGCCGGCTCCACGGTGTGTTTGACCCAAAGCGCCGGAACAGTGTTCTACGACCAAGACAACGACCGTCCTCACGATCCGTATCCTTATTGTATTACTCCCGTGTGGACTGAAAATGATGAGTCGGTGCTGATCAATGACAGGTATAACCTCTGGCAGTTCTATCTCGACGGAAGAAAGCCGTTGAACATCACTTCCGGACGTGGTAGAGAGCAGAAGCTGCGTTTCCGTTACTTCGATGCCTCGGACAGAGATTATTCCTCACGTGAGAAACGTCTTGACGCTCAGCACTCTATCGGAGCGAAGTCGGGGATTCTTATGACGGTTTTCGATGAGTCCGGAAAGAAGAACGGTTTCGCCTTCGCAAAGGCCGGTGTTGCAGGCCCAGAGTCTTTTTTTGTGGACACAATGTCATTCAAAGGCGTGGTGAAGGCTGAACAATCCGATGCCATTGTCTTTCAGAAAGGGAATTTTGCGATTCCTTACAATCTTTGGCGCACGGACGATTCCTTCAAGTCCTGCGAAAAGTTGACGGACATCAATCCTCAGCAGAGTCATTACAGTCAAGGCACGGCCCGTCTTGTGAAATGGAATGCTTCCGACGGCATTCCGCTGGAGGGGATTCTCTTCCTGCCGGAAGGTGCCGACGCGGATTCCAAGGTCCCTCTAATCGTCTATTTTTATGAGAGACGCTCAGAGTCTCTTTTCGATTACGTCGAGCCGCTGCTGAGCCGGGCCAGAATCAACATCGCTTATATGTGCAGCAACGGCTATGCTGTGTTTATGCCTGACGTGGTCTTCAAAACCGGCCATCCGGGGGAGAGCGCTTACAATTGCATTATCTCCGGAGTCGAATCCGTGTGCAAAGAGTTCGGCTGCCTGGACAAGGCCAATATGGCTCTTGACGGGCAGAGTTGGGGAGGCTACCTGACCGCCTATCTGATCACCCGTACCGGGAATATGTTCAAGGCTGCCGGAGCGGGAGCCCCGGTCAGTAACCTCACTTCGGCTTATGGCGGCATCCGCTGGGAGTCCGGAATCGTGAGAATATGGCAATATGAGCACGATCAGGGCCGAATGGGCAAGTCGCTTTGGGACGAGGGCGGACTGGAATTGTACATAGAGAATTCCCCGCTTTTCTTCGCCGACAAGATAGACACTCCGCTGCTTATGACTTCCAATGACGCAGACGGTGCCGTTCCTTGGTATCAGGGAATTGAATTATTCTCCGCAATGAGGCGTTTGGGGAAACCGGTGTGGATGCTTCAGTACAATGACGAGGGGCACAATCTCTCGAAACGGAGCAATTGCCGCGACTTGACTGTGAGGATAACGCAATATTTTGATTATTACCTGAAAGGCGGCGATATGCCGGACTGGATGAAAAAGAACAATTATTAATAACATCTATATTATTATGCAACAAACTACTTTTAGAAAAGAATCAGACCTTCTGGGCGAACTGCAAGTCCCTGAAGATGCGTATTACGGGGTCCAGACCCAACGTGCCATCGACAATTACCGGATCTCCAACACGAGGATGAGGGACTATCCGGATTACGTGGTGTCCATCGCTTATGTGAAGGCTGCCGCGGCTCAGGCCAATGCCGAGCTGGGCGTGCTGGACGCAAAAAAAGCCGAGGCCATCAGCAAAGCCTGTCAGGAAATCATTGACGGGAAGCATCACAAGGATTTCCCGGTGGATATGATGCAGGGAGGCGCGGGGACATCGGTCAATATGAATGCTAATGAGGTGATCGCCAATCTGGCTCTGGAGATGATGGGTCACAACAAAGGGGAGTACCAGTACTGCTGGCCCAATGATGACGTGAATTGCGCGCAGTCCACGAACGATGTTTATCCGACGACCATCAGGCTGGCCCTTATCCGCATGAACAAGCATCTTGAGGACAGTCTTCGCAAACTCATCTCGTCTTTGAGAGACAAAGGTGAAGAGTTTAAGAGTGTCATCAAGATGGGCCGCACGCAGCTTCAGGATGCGGTTCCTATGACTTCGGGGCAGGAGTTCAATGCCTACGCCACCAATCTTGAGGAGGAAATTCAGAATCTGGACAGAAACATCAGGCTGCTTCACGAGATCAATATGGGCGGTACGGCCATCGGCACAGGCCTTAATGCGGTACCGGGATTTTCCGATTTGTGCGCGAAAAAACTGTCTGAGCTGACGGGGGAGGAGATGATTCCAGCCGATGATCTTGTGGAGGCGACTCCTGACACGGGGGCTTACGTAAGTTACTCGGCTGCTCTGAAACGTCTTGCGGTGAAACTCTCGAAGATGTGCAACGACTTCCGTCTTATGGCTTCCGGCCCTCGCTGCGGACTGAATGAGATCAATCTGCCGCCAATGGCTCCGGGTTCGTCGATTATGCCGGGCAAGGTCAATCCTGTCATTCCGGAAGTGACCAATCAGGTGTGCTTCAAGGTGATTGGAAACGATGCCGCGGTGACTTTTGCGGCTGAGGCCGGTCAGTTGCAGCTCAATGTTATGGAGCCTGTGATCACTGAGGCTTTGTTCGAGAGTCTTACGTGGATGCGGAATGCCATCGACACTTTGCGAGTGAAATGCGTTGAGGGAATCACGGTCAACAAAGACCGCTGCTACGATATGGTAAAGAACAGCATCGGAATCGTAACGGCTCTGAATCCGTACATCGGCTACAAAAACAGCACTAAGGTCGCCAAGGAGGCCCTTGATACCAAGCGCTCCGTCTATGACATCGTCATCGAGAAGGGGCTGATGACCAAGCAGAAGCTCGATGAGGTCCTTGACCCCGAAACTATGCTCGGCTC
>JBAYFJ010000017.1:0-27666 GCA_041667245.1 Bacteroidales bacterium
CTCAAGGCTGATTGCCCTCTCGTCTCATCCACAGTTACTTACAGTCAGCTTACCCACGAGAATGACCACATTCTTTCTCAACTGACCGGCTACAAGACGGAAGCCAGAATAATGAAAACCGTCGATGGCAAAGATATGCTGACCTGGGTGCTTTACCCTCCTGAATTCGACAGCACTAAAACCTATCCTTCGATTCTGATCACCCTCGGAGGCCCGCAAGGAACTCTCAGTCAGGGATGGTCTTACCGCTGGTGCTACAGACTTATGGCTGCACAAGGCTACGTGGTCGTGCTCCCGAATCGCCGCGGCACAACCGCATTCGGGCCTGAGTGGACAGAGGAAATCTCCGGAGACTACATAGGACTGAATATGCAGGACTATCTTACCGCCGCGCGGCAGCTGAAGGCCGAGCCGTTCGTGGGGAAAATGGCGGCTTGCGGAGCAAGTTACGGAGGTTATTCCGTTTACTATCTCGCAGGAATACACGGTAACGTTTTCGACTGCTTCATCGCCCACGCGGGAATTTTCAACGAGGAGGAACTGTACTACACCACTGAGGAGATGTGGTTCCCGACTTGGGACAACGGAGGCCTGCACGAATTTGAGGCTGACCCGCGCGTGGGCACACCTGAGTGTCCTGTCGGAGCTAAAGGAGACGGAGAGACTTTCGGAGGAATCCGGCAAGGCGGCTCTCCATGGAGCAATGCGCCAAAAGCCGTAAAACACTATGCAAATTCGCCTCACAAACTTGTCGAAAACTGGCACACCCCAATTCTTTGCATTCACGGAGGCAATGACTTCAGAATTCCGTACGAGCAAGGAATGGCGGCATTCAACGCTGCCAGGATGATGGGCGTTCCTTCCAAACTAATCGTGTTCCCTGATGAATGCCATTGGATTCTGAAACCTCAAAACGCCTTGTACTGGCACAGGTCCTACTTCGAATGGCTTGACCGCTGGTGCAAAAATGGCGGAGCGGAAAAACGATGAAATTTCAGCGGTCTATCGCTATTGTTTGAAAAATTCTTAACTTTGCGCAACTTTTGCGGTAAGCTTATGGCTGACTCCGGTTGACGCGAAGCAAAAGAATTCGCTCCCTTAGTATAATGGATAGAATTTCAGATTCCGGTTCTGACGATTCCGGTTCGAATCCGGAAGGGAGCACCAATAATAATCGCAAGAGGCTGTGTGTAGGCGTCTTGCGATTTCTTTTTCTACGTTTGTCAGCCAAAATATTCTCCACAAACACGCACTTTTTTAATGAACTGACAAGGGTAGCGCACGGCAATCCGCATTGTTCGCTCTATATGTCACTATTGTGTGCGCTACTCTATTAAAGTTAAAGCAGGTTGCCGGTCAGCCGGGGGACAACAGGTAAAGTTTGACACTTTATTAAGCCAAAAAACTAACAAATTGACATATTTTTAGTAAATTTGTGGACAATTAATTATACGCGAATAAAAACCTACACCGCAGATGATAAAAGCATTTGTTTTCCCAGGCCAGGGAGCCCAATTTCCGGGTATGGCCAAGAGTCTTTATGAGAATAACGTTACCGCGAAAGAAATGCTCGAAAGAGCCAATGAAATTCTCGGTTTCAGAATCACAGACATAATGTTCAATGGCACCGCCGAAGAATTGAAGGCGACTAAAGTCACTCAACCTGCGATATTCCTTCATTCAGTAGTTCTGGCAAAGTGTTATCCTGATTTTCATCCGGATATGACAGCCGGCCACTC
This sequence comes from Bacteroidales bacterium, assembly GCA_041667245.1. GTDB lineage: Bacteria > Bacteroidota > Bacteroidia > Bacteroidales > UBA932 > Cryptobacteroides. The sequence continues at coordinate 1,740 of JBAYFJ010000017.1, forward strand.
TCTCGGAGAATTCTCAGCGCTTGCGGCCAGCGGCGCGGTCGCATTCGATGACGCCCTCAAACTTGTAGAGATCAGAGCCACCCAGATGCAGAAATGCTGCGAAAAAGTTGCGGGCACAATGGCTGCGATCATATCCCTTTCCAACGAAAAAGTCGAGGAGATCTGCAAGACATGCAAAGGCATAGTGATTCCGGCCAATTATAACTGCGATGGACAAGTGGTCATCTCAGGCGAGTTGGAATCAGTCAAAGAGGCATGCGAAAAAGCCTTGGCTGAAGGAGCTAAAAGAGCACTTCCGCTTCAGGTGGGCGGAGCATTCCACTCCCCTCTTATGGAGCCGGCAAGACTTGAACTCGGCAAAGCCATTGAGGCTACCGAATTCCACACTCCTGAATGCCCTATCTATCAGAATGTCACGGCATTGCCTACATCAGACCCGGCAACTGTCAAAACTAATCTGCTGGCACAGTTGACGTCTCCGGTCAAATGGACACAGTCGGTAAAGAATATGGTGGCTGACGGAGCGGATTATTTTATGGAAATAGGGCCGGGCAGTGTCCTTCAAGGACTTGTGAAACGAATCACCGGCGGTGGCGTCACAATAGAAGGTCTCGACACTCTTTAGTGGAACGATATTCGCATCGAATTGTAATTTTTTAACAAACACAAATACATTCTAAATATGGCAAACGAAAAAAAATTCATTACTTGTGATGGAAATTACGCTGCTTCGAACATAGCCTACTTGTTCAGCGAGCATGCTGCGATCTATCCTATCACACCGTCATCAACGATGGCCGAAAACATTGACGAATGGGCAGCCCACGGCAAAAAGAACTTGTGGGGAGAAAAAGTTACCGTGACCGAAATGCAAAGCGAAGGCGGCGCGTCAGGAGCTGTTCACGGATCACTTCAGGCAGGCGTTCTGACCACCACGTACACGTCGTCTCAAGGACTTCTGCTTATGATTCCTAATATGTACAAGATTGCGGGAGAAATGCTTCCGGCCGTGTTCCACGTATCCGCAAGAGCATTGGCGTCTCACGCTCTTTCAATCTTCGGAGATCATCAGGACGTTATGGCGTGCAGACAGACAGGATTTGCGATGCTCGCTTCCGGCTCCGTTCAGGAGGCTCAGGATATGGCGGCTGTCGCTCATCTTTCAGCAATCAAATCAAGCATTCCTTTCCTCCATTTCTTCGACGGTTTCCGCACTTCTCACGAAATTCAGAAAATTGAGCTTCTTGAAGAAGGCGAACTTAAGAAAATGATCAGCGAGAAAGCACTTGCGTCGTTCAGAGAAAGAGCCCTCAACCCTGACTCACCTGTCACAAGAGGAACGGCACAAAACGGAGACGTCTATTTCCAGGCCTCTGAATCCAGAAACAAATTCTATGACGAGGTTCCTGACATCGTTGCCCGCTATATGGGAGAGATTACCGAGGCCACAGGCAGAAGCTACAGACCTTTCGAGTACTACGGAGACCCTAACGCAGAGAACATCATTGTCGCAATGTGCTCAGTGACAGAGACTATCAAAGAGACAATCGACTATCTCGCAAAACACGGAAGAAAATACGGTCTCATAACCGTTCATCTTTACAGGCCGTTCTCAGAGAAGTATTTCTTGAAAGTGCTTCCTAAGAGCGTCAAAAGAATCGCGGTTCTCGACAGAACCAAAGAGCCCGGCTCACTCGGAGAGCCTCTTTACCTTGACGTCAAGGCTATGTTCCAGGGAAAAGACAACACACCTCTCATCGTTGGAGGACGTTACGGTCTTTCTTCCAAAGACACATCCCCTGCTCAGATCGTCGCGGTTTACGACAATCTTGAGCTTGAGGAACCGAAGAACGGCTTCACAATCGGAATCGTGGACGATGTCACATTCAAGTCACTTCCTGTCAAGAGCGAAATCAGTATCGTAAAACCGGGTACATCTGAATGCAAATTCTACGGACTCGGCTCGGACGGAACGGTCGGCGCCAACAAGAACACCATCAAGATCATCGGAACCCACACGAACAAGTATTGCCAGGGCTACTTTGACTACGACTCCAAAAAATCCGGCGGCTACACCTGCTCGCATCTCAGATTCGGAGACTCTCCGATCAAAGCGCCATATCTCGTGTCCACACCTGATTTCGTTGCCTGCCACGTGCCTTCTTATCTTAAGAAATATGATGTCCTGAAAGGCATCAAAGATCACGGCACTCTTCTTCTTAACAGCCTTTGGGACGAGAAAGAGACACTTGAGATGATTCCTGACAATGTGAGAGCGGTGATTGCCAAAAAGCACATCACCCTTTACATCATAAACGCAACGAAGATCGCTTCTGAAATCGGTCTCGGCGGAAGGACCAACACGATTCTCCAATCAGCGTTCTTCAAGATCACCAACATCATCCCTTACGAGGACGCGGTCAAATATATGAAAGACGCCATCGTGAAGAGTTACGGCAAGAAAGGCGAGAACATCGTCAATATGAACTATTCCGCTGTGGATCGCGGTGGCGAGTACACCAAAGTCGAGATTCCTGAGGAATGGTCAAAGATCAGCAACAAATTCGAGATTCCTAACAAAGATCGTCTTGCTCCGGAATTCGTAAAGGACATAGCCGACGTGGTCAACTGCCAGAACGGCGACACACTTCCGGTAAGTTCATTTATGAAATATGCCGACGGCACTATGCCTTCAGGTACGGCTGCCTTTGAGAAACGAGGCGTGGCAGTCCAAGTTTCGGTATGGGATTCGGAAAAATGTATTCAGTGCAACACGTGCGCATTTGTATGCCCTCACGCTGCCATACGTCCGTTCCTTCTCACTGAAGAAGAAGCCAAAGCGGCGCCTTCAGGAATTAAACTCGCTCAAGGCAAAGCGAATCTCAAAGAGTACAAATTCGCCATATCAATTTCAGTTGACGACTGTACGGGATGCGGCAACTGCGTTGACGTCTGCCTTGCGAAAGACAAAGCGCTCAGCCTTGTCTCAGCACTGGACGAAGAGAAAGAGCAGGAGAACTTCGAGTACCTCAACACAAAGATCGGCTACAAAGAGAACGTGGTCAACAAATTCCAGAATTTGAAGAATTCTCAGTTCGCCCAGCCATTGTTCGAGTTCTCAGGAGCATGCTCAGGCTGCGGTGAGACTCCTTACATCAAGAACATCACACAACTCTTCGGTGACCACATGATGATTGCAAACGCAACCGGATGCTCCTCCATTTACGGAGCCTCCTTCCCTGCGTCACCTTACTGCAAGAATGCGGAAGGTCACGGACCGTCTTGGGCCAACTCTCTGTTCGAGGACAACGCCGAGTTCGGACTCGGAATGAAGATTGGTTCAGACAGAGCCAGAGAGACTGTCGCAAACATTATGACCGAAGCTCTCTCCTGCCCTAAGTGCACAGATCAGATGAAAGAGCTTTACCAGCAGTGGCTTGACAACAGAAACGACGCCAAGATCACCAGAGAGGTTGCGGACAAACTCATCCCTATGATGGAGGCTTGCGGATGCGACTACTGCAACAAACTGCTGGAGTACAAGCACTTCCTTCCGGCAAGAAGCCAATGGATATTCGGAGGTGACGGATGGGCTTACGACATCGACTACGGCGGACTGGATCACGTCCTCGCTTCAGGCGAGAATGTCAATGTCCTCGTACTTGACACCGAAGTCTACTCCAACACCGGCGGACAGTCATCCAAATCAACTCCTGCGGGGGCAATCGCAAAATTCGCGGCCTCAGGCAAGAAGATCCGCAAAAAAGATCTCGGAATGATGGCAATGAGCTATGGCTACGTGTATGTGGCTCAGGTTGCTATGGGCGCCAATCCGGCTCAGTACCTTAACGCTGTCAAAGAGGCTGAGGCATTTGACGGTCCGTCACTTATCATCGCTTACTCTCCTTGTATCAACCACGGTCTGAGAGCGGGAATGGGGCTAAGCCAGAAAGAAGAAAAACTCGCGGTTGATTGCGGTTACTGGCATCTTTACAGATGCAACCCTACTCTTGAGGAGCAAGGCAAGAATCCTTTCTCTCTTGACAGCAAGGAACCTGACTGGACCAAATTCCAGGACTTCCTCAAAGGCGAGGTGCGCTTCTCTTCTCTTTACAAACTGTTCCCTGACAAAGCTCAGGAACTGCTTGAGAAGACTGAGGAATTCGCAAAGATCAGACTTGAGACTTACAAACGTCTGGCAGGCAAATAAGCCGCAGACCGCATAAACGCTTTATTGGGAGGATGGCCGCTTGAGTCCATCCTCTTTTTTTTCTCACAGCTTTGTAAATGGCAAAAGGAATAACTATTTTTGAGTTTTAATTCTAAAACCACAATGACAACATTGAAAACATCATTCAATTTAGTGTCGCTCATCGCTACGACATTTGCCCTCGCCCTCGTCAGCACGACTATTCTTCGCGCGCAGACGGTTCGGAACGCACCGGTCGAAGTCAAACTCGGGTGCCCAGCGACATCACTGAAACCGGACAAGACAGTTCTACTGTACCCGAAAGGTCAGAATCCATCAAAATACTCTAAAACAGACTTAAGCCCGGTTTTGTCAAACGGGCTGACCGGCCCGGAAGTAGCTGAAAAGAACGGCTTCATAGCAAACGTGACCGACAGCGCAAGGATGGATTTTTATTTTCCGGAAAATCCTAACGGTCAGATGGCGGTTATCTGCCCGGGAGGCAGCTATTTCGATCTGTCATCCTGGAACGAAGGCATCTACGTAGCCAAATGGATGAAAGAGAGAGGCATAACAGCCTGCGTGCTGAAATACAGACTTCCTAACGGGCACACGGCAGTGCCTCTGATTGACGTACAGAATGCCTTCAAGTACTGCAGGGCCAACGCCAAAGAATGGAGTGTCAAGCAAATAGGGATAGTAGGCTTCTCAGCGGGAGGGCATCTGGGCTCGACCGTGGAGACGATGTACAATGACAAGGTGACAAAACCTGATTTTGCGGTGCTTCTTTACCCTGTTATCTCAATGGAGAAAGGCATAACTCACAACAGAACTTGCAAAGACCTCCTCGGCACGCCTGAGAGCTGGCATGAAAGAGACAAGTACTCTTTCTCGCAATGGTGTCAAAGACAAAGCGAATACAGAGATCTTATAGCGAAATATTCCTCACAGAACAACGTCACATCCTCCACTCCACCGACATTCATCTCACTAAGCACGGACGACAAACTTGTACCTGTGAAAAATAGTGTTTTGTTCAGCCAAGCTCTTGTGAATCAAAATGTTCCTGTCGAAATGCACATTTATCCTTCAGGCGGTCACGGATGGGGCTTCACCACGCCGGAACTTGGAAAAGACAACCTTGGAGACGCGAGGAAGGAGTTCTCCGATGCGCTTGAAAGATGGCTCGGCTCAGTTCTTGAGGGCAAGATCGCTCCGGAAAATGTCAATGTGGATGCGACCGCCTATTTTGAAAAGAAACCGGACGAAACGATTCTTCTTTATCCTGAAGGTCAGAATTCAGACAAAGGACTTAGCGAGGCTAAAGGCCCTGGGGAATCCAACGGAGTCACAGGTCCGGAAATATGGAATAAATACCGCCACCTCAGAAATGTAGGGGACAGCGCCCGTTTCGAAGTCTACCTTGCAAGCAAGCCTAACGGGTTGATGGTCGTGGTGTGCCCGGGAGGCGGCTATATGATGTCCTCACAGAACAATGAAGGCAGAAATGTGGCAAGATGGATGCTCGAGAGAGGAATTTGCGTCAGCATTGTGCATTACAGACTGCCTGAGTCCGGTCATTCAACGGTGCCACTGACAGATGTGCAGAACACATTGCGCTACTGCAGGGCGCACGCGCAAGAATGGGGCGTGAGCAAAATAGGCGTGGCCGGATTCTCAGCAGGCGGACATCTTGCCGCCAGCGCGTCCACTTTGTTCACGGACAGCGTTACCAGACCGGATTTCTCGATTCTGTTTTACCCTGTGATCACTATGGAAGAAGGCATAACCCATCAGGGATCCAAAGACGCGCTAATCGGCAAAGAGAGCCAATGGTCTGACACTCAAGCCTATAAAAATGCGATGGAGAAATACTCTTTGGAGAACAGAGTGTCTTCCCAGACTCCTCCCACCATTATTATATTATGCGCCGACGACAGCACCGTGCCTCCGGAAAATAGTCTGAGATACTATCAGGCCCTGGTAGACCACAAAGTCAATTCGGAAATCCACATCTTTCCTTACGGCGGTCACGGATGGGGCTTCAAGGCATCTGAGGCCAGCGCGGACAAGATAGGAAAATTCAGAGGTAATCTGGATATGTCGCTGGAACGGTTCCTGAGCCAGTTCGCAACAGGAAAATAACGTTCCTGACAAATGGGAAAAAAGCCGTAACTGCATCTTCGGGTGGAAAGCCGAGCGATGAGAAATTATGCCAGAGAGTCCGAGACTGCCTGGCATAATTTTTTACTTACGGCAGTGACGGAAAACTCTTCCGTGGGCTGGTACTGAATGTCAAACCGAAGGTGCGGGAGAGGAATCGGCAGAATCCTCAAATCGTTGAATTTCTTGGCAGCGAGATAAGGGACAACGCCGAGATAGTCCGATGATCCCCCGACCAGAGTTCGGATTGCCTCAATAGAATCCGAGGAGAAAAGCACCCTTGACTCCACATCTATGGAAAGGAGCCTCTCGTAGGACTGCCAAACCGCAAGCCTTCCTCTTTCCGGCAGATTGCCGATGCCGCTGAAAGCGGATTCCCATTCACTCGCAGAGGCAATTCTGTTGGAAGGCGAGCAAATTACGGAGGATGACACAACACCTATCAGAGAAGAGACCCCGTCCCAATCTATACCTTCGTTTCTCTGCTTTGAAAAGATCTTCAGGTCAGCAACCGCGTCTTGCGGCCTGTCATAAGCATTGATAATGAAGCAGGGAAGACGTTTGGGATCAGAAGCCATAGATGCGGTAAGGGATATGATCGCCTCAGGGATAACGAAAGAAGCGACAAGCGGGTCAGCCGCTATCTTGATCGGTCTTGACCTGACGAGCCTGCCTTCTTCTCCGAACATAGACTCGGCCGCTTTGTACCAATAGAGTATGTTCTCTGCATATTTCTTAAAAGATCTGCCGGCATCCGTGAGAGACACCTCTCCCTTCGCCCTGTCGAAAAGTTTCACCCCGACCGACTTTTCAATCTCTGCAACATTCTGGCTGACCGCCGGTTGAGTAACACCGAGAGCCTTAGCCGCATTGGTAAAACTTTCCTCCCTGACAACGGTCAGGAACACCCTCAATCTAAAATCAGTGAACATACATAGTATTTATTTAGTCAGCATCCCATAAGAACATCTTATGAATGTGGCAAAATTATCATTTTTTTATTAGATATATGAATTTTTTATCTATTTTTGTATCATAATAATTTAGTGTATTATTCAGCTAACACAGACAAAAACTCAAACTATCAATTTATGATAATGAATAAAATCTTCAAGACATTCGCTTTAGCAGCGATGGCATTAGGAATGTCAGTGATGACATTCGCCCAGAATCAGGAGTTGCCTAACGACCCCGCAGTCATCAAAGGCAAACTCGACAACGGTATGACTTACTACATCCGCAAGAATGACAAACCCGCAGGAAGAGCCGAGTTCTATCTCGCAACAAATGTGGGTGCTATTCAGGAGACGCCTGACCAGGACGGACTGGCACATTTCCTTGAGCATATGTGCTTCAACGGAACCAAGAATTTCCCCGGAAAAGGAATTTTGGACTACCTTCAGAGCATAGGCGCGTCATTCGGCGGAAATATCAACGCATCGACCGGAGTTGAGCAGACTATCTACATGCTCAACAACATTCCTGTCAGCAGAGAAGGAGTGGTCGACTCATGCATTCTGATTATGCACGACTATTCTCATTTCGTAACTCTCGACCCAAAGGAAATTGATCTTGAGAGACCGGTCATCATTGAGGAGAGAAGATCCCGCAGAAACGCAAGCTGGAGAATGTTCGAGGCAAGTCTGCCTTACATCTACAAAGACAGCAAATACGCTACCTGCACGCTCATCGGGAGTCAGGAGAATCTTGAGAACTTCAAGCCCGCAAGCATCGAAAACTTCTATAAGACATGGTACCAACCTAACAATCAGGCTCTTATCATTGTAGGAGACATCGACGTGGACAAGGTAATAGCAAAGGTCAAGAGTACATTCAGTGACATTCCTGCGCCTGAGAACCCTAAAGCTAAAGACGTGATCAGGATTCCTGACAACAAGGAACCTATCATCGGCATATTCACGGATCCGGAAGCCACAAGCACCAACGTTACGATGATGTGGAAACGCGAGGCAGAACCAGAATCCCTGAACAGCACTTTCGTTGGAGAACTCACAAGCATTATCAAAAACATCATTTCTTCGGTAATGGAAGAGAGATTCAATGATCTAAAGGCTCAGCCTAACTCCCCATTCATCAACGCAAGCCTCAGCATTGGCAATCTTTGCGAGAGTCTGGAAGTGACTTACGGAAGTGTGGACAGCAAAGACGGCGAATCACTGCCGGCTTTCAAGGCTTTCTACACAGAAGTCGAGAAGATGCGCCGCTTCGGATTCACGGACGGTGAGATCAACAGAGCCAAAGACGCCATCAAAGCAAGATACGAGTCTCGCGCCAAGAAAGCAGAGACAAGAACAAACGATCAGTTTGTTCCTGAGCTTTATCAGAATTTCTTCGACAACGACGCCTATATGGAGCCGGCGAAAGAATCCGAACTCGTGAACCAGATCTGCACTATGCTTAACGCACAGGTGATCAATCAGGTAATCCCTCAGGTAGTTTCGGACACAAACATCGTGATCACATACGAGGCTCCAAAGAAAGAGGGGCTAAGCCACCCTACAGAGGCCGACTTCTTGAAGACTATGGAAGAAGTCAAGGCTTCGGACATAAAGGCTAACGCAGAAGAAGTCATCAATGAACCTCTTTTGGACGCAGCCGCTCTTAAAGGCAGCCCTGTCAAGAAGACTTCGACCACTATTTACGGCGCGACCGAATGGACACTTAAGAACGGTCTGAGAGTCATCGCTCTTGCTTCAGACAAAGAAAAGGACAAAATCAGATTCAACCTCTTCAAAGACGGAGGTATGTCTCTGATTGAGACAGCGGACCTGCCTTCTTTCGAAGACAATATTTTCGGCCTGTTCTGTCAGAACTCAGGCATTGCCGGCTTCTCAGCAACTAAGCTGAGCAAGATGCTCGCCGGCAAGAATCTGAGCGTGCACCAGTACATCAACGGATTGCATCACGGAATCAACGGAACTTCGACAAAGAAAGATCTTGAGACAGCTATGCAGCTCGTTTACCTGACATTCACCGAGCCTCGCTTCGATCAGAACGAGTACGAACAAGGGATCAACCAGATCAAAGCCGTGCTTCCTAATCTCGTGAACAATCCTAATTACAAATTGCAGGAAGAATTCACAAAGACGCTCTACAACAACAGCGACAGAAAGCTGATGATCAGCGAGGATGTTTTGGCAAAAGCCAATCTTCAGACAATTGAGAAAAACTACAGAGCACTATTCAACAATGCGGCGGGCGCTACGGCAATCGTTGTCGGAGACTTTGACATCAACACTCTTAAGACTTATTGCGAGAAATACCTCGGCTCGATTCCAAAAGGCAAGAAGGCTGAGAAGTGGATTGACAGAAACACTGATCCTGTCAAAGGTGAGATCAAGAATGTGTTCAAGACCAATATGGAAACGCCTATGTGCACTGTCTATCAGGTCTACAACGCTCCCGCATCTTACACGGCGGCCAACAAAGTCGCATTTGACGCACTTCAGTACATTATGGACATGGTCTACACCAAGACTCTTCGCGAGGAAGAAGGCGGCACTTACGGAGCCAGCACCTTCTGCGATCTCAACAAACAGCCTAAGGAGTTGGGTATGTTCTACGTGGTCTTCCAGTGCAAACCTTCTTTCGGAGACAAATTGCGCGCTCTTGCCATTGACGGAATCAAAGGCATAGCAACCAACGGGCCTACCGCCGAGCAGTTCAGTATGACTGTGGAAAATCTCAAAAAGAACATCCCTGAGCAGAGAATCAGCAACGATTACTGGATGTCAAGCATCTACAAGTACTTCGTTAACGGTATTGACGAGGACAAACTCTTCGAAGAGGCTGTGAACAATCTCAAACCGGAAGACATAAAGAATGCTGCTAAATTGTTCGTTGAATCAGGCAACTTCATCGAGGTTGTGATGGAACCGGAAAAAGCGGCTGAGGCGGAATAGCCTGCGGCTCATAGAATAGAAAAAGGACGGCTGAAAACAGCCGTCCTTTTTTATTTCGATCCCTCAAAAAAAGAATCGCAATCAAAGGGATAGATTACTCGTCAGGATGAATGGCTCCCATAGGGCAGACATCAGCGCAAGTGCCACAGCCCACGCAAGCGTTGGGATCAATCTTGTAAACATCGCCTTCAATAATCGCGTCATTAGGGCACTCACTCTTGCAAGTACCGCAAGCCACGCAATCAGCTTCAGAAATTTTGTACACCATAGTATTAAATATTAAAAATATAATTCTTAACAGTTCCCTTAATTGGAAAAACAAATTTATAATTTTATCTTTGAATTATCAAAATAATCTTACGACAGTGAAATTTAAGTTTTACATATCTCTTATAGGGCTGCTTACTATCACTTCTGTTATGGCCGCAGACACAAAGTCCAAGACAGAATTCGACGGAGTCGCGTCATTTGACAGGACCGTGTATGATTTCGGAGACATTCTAATCTCCCAAGGTCCCGTTTCATGCAAATTTCATGTAACCAACATAAGCCAAAAGCCTATAGTCATATTCAACGTGGTGTCATCTTGCGGATGCACCGAAGTGAAATGGACCAGAGAGCCGGTACTGCCGGGAAAAAAAGGCGAAATAACCGCGACCTACAGCAACGACGAAGGTATAGCCGCACCTTTTGACAAGACACTCACCGTCTACATCTCCGAGGTTAAGAAACCGGTAATCCTCAGGCTCCGCGGAGTAAGCCACAAAAAGAAGCTGGCTCTGGAGGAGGTTTACGGAACAAGATTCGGTGATTTTGCATTCAAGGATCCTGACATCAAATGCGGCAATCTGGAGCAGGGCCTTCAGAAAAGCGGAGAGATTACCGTGGCCAATCTCGGCAACGGCAGCATAAAAGTTGGTTTCAAGAACGTGAGTCCAGGAATGACTCTGTCAGTAAGACCGAATCCCATCCCGGCAAGAAGCACAGCCAAAGTGTCTTTCACCATAACCGCAAGCCGTGACAGATGGGGAAGAAATTACTATTACGCAACTCCGACCGTCAACGGCAGGACATTCAAAGCTGTCGTGACCAAAACCGGCGAACAGTTGCCGGACAGCGAGAGAGGAGCGCTGAACGCTCAGGACATCAACAGGAATTTAGGCAACGGAAAAGAGGAGATCGGCATTTGGGCTTTCACCAAAGAGAATTTCAGCCTCTGGACGCCTGCTCAGATAGACTCTGCCTCGGAACCTTTGTTTCAGAACAGCAACTGCTCATTCGGGAAAATAAAAAAAGGCAAGACCATAGACGCGGTGTTCAAGGCTTCAAATCTCGGAAAGAGCCCTTTTGTCGTGTACAAAGTGGATTCCGACTATCCTCTGACCTCCAATTACGTAGTCCCAGAAATAGCCCCCGGGGGCAAGGCGGACTACCGTTTCCGAATGGACACCTCGGAACTGCCCGTAGGGGAGGCTGTAGTGATTCTCACCCTTACTACCAACTCGCCTCTGAGGCCGCTGGTTGATTTGTACTTTGCAGGATTTGTAATAGAATAAGCCTCGTGTTTCACATTTTCCTCACCACGCTTGTAGAAGCCCTGAAAGTTACCGCTCTGGTGATAGTTATGATGGCTCTGATCGAATGTCTCAACATCGGCTCGAAAGGGCACATCTTCAACGGACTTAAAAAATGGAAATTCGGTCAGATCGTGGTTTCCGCCATATTGGGAGCCCTTCCCGGATGTATGGGCGGTTTCGCTTCCGTCTCTCTGTACACTCACCGAATGCTGTCGTTCGGTGCATTGACTGCAATGATGATCGCAACCACCGGAGACGAGTCCTTTATGATGATTGCGATGTTCCCTAAAAAAGCCGGAATGATGTTTCTTCTGCTTTTCGCTCTTGCCATAATAGTCGGAATCATAATCGATTACGTCATTTCCTTCAAGCACGGGGAGGAGGAGCTGCTGAACGACAAGACCAATGAGGACGACAATTACGAAATTCATCCCTGCGACTGCGTTAGGAGCAGGAACAGATTCGTTCATTTTCTCAAAGAGCATTTGTGGGAACACATAGTGCAGAAACACCTGCCCAAGATCTTCGGGTGGACCTTCAGCATAATGCTGATTTTCGCTCTTCTGGACCACTACGTTGATCTGAACACGTGGATCAGCGGGAACGAAAGGATTATGATCCTCATAGCGATACTGATAGGCCTGATTCCTCAATCAGGGCCGCACTTAATTTTCGTAACATTGTTCGCCTCAGGCGTAATTTCTTTCCCCGTACTGCTGGCCAATTCTCTGGTACAGGAAGGACACGCGGGGCTTCCGCTGCTCGCCGAGAGCAAAAAGAGTTTCTTTTACGCCAAACTGATCAAATGCGGCCTTGCCCTGACTATCTGCTACCCGCTCACACTCGTCTGAGCCGCCCTGCAAAAACTAAAGACTAATAAGAGGAGTGGGGATTCCGCGCGGAAGAGTTCTCAAACTGATGGCGCCTTGCGGCACACCTATCTGCGACAAGGCCTCAGAAACGGTCTTGTAAGCAATAGAAGGAGTGTTGTTGTGCTCGCTGAGATGACAAAGGAATAGATTGCGCAGCCCCGGGTGGTAGAACCTTTTCACCGCCTCCGCACACTGGTCATTGCTGAGATGGCCGTGCCCCTGACAGATACGCATTTTCAGATCGTGGGGATAAGGCCCGCTCATCAGCATATCCACGTCGTAATTTGACTCAATCACGACAGAATCAGACTCTCTGGCGAACTCCACGGCCTCATCGGTGATGCGTCCCACATCGGTCATTATGGAAAAAGAGTTTCCCCCGGAACGGATGGCGAAGCCAACCGTCTGAGTGGCATCGTGAGGCACTATGAAATACCTGACATAGAAACCCGCCACGTCATTCCACTCACCTTCTCGCAAGTCCTTTCGGCAAGGAGCGATCACGTCCGCACATGCGAAATGCCCTGACATTGCCTGATGCAATTCCGTTGTAGCATACACCGGAACAGAGAGCCTCTTGCAGTAGGAGGCTAAACTCCTTATGTGATCCCAATGATCGTGAGTGACAAGAACTGCCTTCAACGAGTCGAACCCCATTCCCAAACTCGTCAGTGTTGCCCTGAGACTCCTAAGACTTACTCCGGCATCTATCAGGATTGCGGAATCGGCAATAGCAAGATCATCACTGTGACTGTAAAGCATTGAGCAGTTACCGCAACTGCCACTCGAAAAACTAACAAACTTCAGCATCCGCCAGCCTCCGATTCAATGACACGGTAAGATCCGAGCCTTGTTTGTAAAGAAGTGAAGGGACGCCTGCATTGCGCGCGCCCTCGACATTTGCCGGAGAGTCGTCGATAAACAGAGCCTCCTCAGGCGCGCAGCCGATTTGTCTGATGGTCTCCGTAAAAATCTCTTTCCCCGGTTTGAGGAGTTTCATCTGATAAGAGATGAACTCTTTCTTGAACACTTTCTCATAATCAAGGCCGGTCTGTGCGAAGACCTCGTGGCAACGTCTCATTGAGATGGGATTGTTGTTGCTGAGAATGTACAAGTCGTATTTTGAGGAAAGCTCATTGAGATACGGAACCTTGTAGGCATCCATATTCACAAGCAGAGACCACATACACTCGTCCACCTGAGCAGGTGTGCTCCCGAGAGCTGATTCAGAAAGAATTATGCTTTTGAACTCCTCCTCGGAGAGGAGTCCCTCTTCCAAATCCGAATAAATACCTTTCTGGTGACAAGGGTCGAGAATCTCGGTGATTCGCTGAAAACCGAGCACCTCCTTGAAATGCCTTATGCAATTCTGAAGATCCAGATCCACGAGGACCCCGCCCAAATCAAATATAAGCGCTTTTGTCATAATCAATTGTTTTTGTCTTCCTCACAATATTTGGAGATCACCCCGTAAGCATCGGCAACTCCAAGTTCTCCGGCTCTGGACAGATCTATGCATCCTTTTTCCTTGTCTTTCAAGAAAATAAGCACAAGTCCCCTGTTGTAATAAGCATTCCCCATATACGGATACAGCTCAATCGCCTTGTTGTAACTGTCTATCGACTCAATCAGTTTGGAGGACAAGCAGTAGAGATTGCCAAGGTTGAAATGCACGTAAGGGATGTCCGATAATATGGAGATGGCCCTTTTCATATCATTGATTGCGTCGGAGTAGTCGTAAGATCTGTTGAACTGATCATTGACCTTTACTCTCGTCGTCTGCTGAGTGTCCATCGAAAGAGTCTGCACATTACTCTCAATAGAGGATATGAAGTCGATCATTCTCGCTCTCAGCACACCTCTGCTCATATAGTAGAACGCCTTGTAGAGATCGTGGTATTTGTCCGTTCCCGCAAAACGTACCGCCTCATCGAAAGAAGAGAGAGCTGCGTTGTACTGCTTGTCCTGAACTTGATAAAGGCCTTTGAGGAACGCTACCTGAGATGGATCCGAATTCGGGGCCGACGCAAGCATATTCTGGAACTGCTCCATAGAAAGAGGGGCGGACAAGGAGTCACTGTCAGCTATGACCACCGGCACGGGAGACTCTTTTAGGAATTTGTCAAATAGAGGATTCTCGAATCTGTGCTTTAGAGCATAGTCTGTCTCTTCTCTTGAAGCGGAGAGGGAGAACTCGTACAAAGGCTTCAACTTTATGTCTATGTCACGATGCTGAAGCAGCTCGTCGTTGAAATCCTTCTTGGCAAAATCGGCATCCAGCGCAAGCAAGGAATTGTATTTCTTGGTAGTGTCCGCAAATGACCCGTCTTTCTCACCGGTCTTCGACTTGTACTCGGCCACCTTTCTCGAAGCGGTCTTGTAATCGTCTTTCGAGGCTTTCACATAGCCGAGCATATTCTCAACGTAGGATCGGTTGTAATAGGCTTTGGCAAAATCGGGATACAAATCTATTGCCTTGTCGTAATCGGCAAGAGCGTCTTCCCAACGCTTCATCTGAATAAAGAAAGAAGCGCGGTTGAAATAAGCAAGCACATTGTTTGGGTTGATGTTGATCACCCTGTCCATATCCTCAAGCGCATCATCAAAATTGCCCACCTGAGCGCTTATTAGACTTCGATTGTACAGAGTCAGAGCGTTGCCGGGCTCATCTTGCAGGACTTTGTTCAGATCCTTCATCGCTGAATTGTAGTCTTTCTTTTCGTAGTACATCAACGCCCTGTTGAAATAGGCAAAAGTGTTGGAAGTGTCAAGCGCGATTGCCTTGTCCATATCCTTAAGCGCGTATTCCATATTGCCTCCTGCCGCATAAAGCCTGCCTCTGCGGACAAATCCCTCCGGATCGAAACGGTCAAGCTTGATGGCTTTGTTGTAGTCAGTAAGAGCCTTGGTAGTGTCTCCAAGGAATAGATAAGACGCCCCTCTGTTCAAGTAAGCGGCGGGGTCTTTGGGCGATTTCCTTATGTATCTGTTGAAGTCATCCACAGCTTTGTCGAACTGCTGTGCGAGGAAATATGTGACCCCCCTGCTGAAATACAGTCCCTCGAAGCCTGGTCTGAGATCGATTGCCTTCTGCAGATCGGAAAGAGCCTCATCGTATTTTCCGAAACGGCTGTAAGTGATGGCGCGGTAGTGGTAGCCGTTGGTGAACACCGGATCCAGCCTCACGGAAGTGTTGAAATCTTTTTGCGCACCTCTCACATCTCCCAGATTGTATTTGGCGATACCCCTGAAAAAAAAGGCCCAATAGTCGGTAGTGTCCAATTTGGAAAGAATGTTGAAATTCTCAATCGCGGCGGCATATTTCCCGTCAGCGAGAGCCATCCTTCCCCTGTTGTAGAAGACATCGTGATCGTACTGGGCGGAAAGCGTTGTCGGAAACAACACTGACATAAAGAGAACCGCGACAAAAATGCATCTAAAACCAGCTGAAATGACGACTCTTTCTTTCATAACTACAGGAAAATTTCCTAATGACAACTAAAATAATTAATTTTGACAACTTTTACCGAAGTGCAAATATAATCATTAATCGTGCCTAATCAGTGTTTCAACTTAAAAAAATAAAAATCATGCGGATAGCGTTGCTAATCGCATACGCATCAGTTCCTATGTCCTTTTACGGACAGACTCCGCAAAAGAAAATGATCCCGAGCAGCAAGAATGCGGAATACGTTGTCACTGAATCCACATTGATGAGAAAAGTCGAATTTCTGACAGACTCATTGTGCGAAGGCAGGGCACCCGGAAGCAAAGGAAGTGTCGAAGCTTCGTTCTGGATTGCGAGAAGTCTGAGGATGAACGGGTTACTACCAATTGACAACAGTTATTTCCAATGTTTCACTCTGCCAAAAGGCAATGCGGCCCACAACGTGATCGGCATAATCCCCGGAGACCCTCAGAACGATCAGTACATTGTGATCGGGGCTCACTACGACAATCTGGGAATTCTTAACGGGAATCTTTATCCTGGAGCGGACAGCAACGCATCCGGAGTGAGCGCGCTGATTTCGTTCGCAGAGATGTTCCACTCAATGAGGAAACTCGGGAAAGAGTACAAGAGAAGCGTGATATTCGTAGCCTTCGATGCCAAGAGCCCGAGCCTGAACGGGTCACAGAGGCTTGTGGATATGATGTCGGCAGGACTTCTCAACGACCCCGTAACAGGGCGAGCCATCACTCCTGACAAAATCTCACTGATGGTGAACATAGACCAGATAGGCTGCTCTACGTCCACATTCAAGTCCGGAAGAAAAGACTATCTGATAATGCTCCAAGGCAACAACTCTTACTACGGCTCCCTGCTTCAAAGGTGCAATTTCAAATACGACGTCAATCTGGAAATAGGGTTTGACTACTACAACAGCGAGGACTTCACAGACTTGTTCTACAAAAGGGTCAGCGACCAGAAAGCTTTTCTCGGCAAAGGCATAAAATCAGTTATGTTCACCTCCGGCATCACAATGAACACAAACAAGACCTTCGACACAAACGAAACTCTGGATCTGACCGTGTTCAAGAAAAGGGTGTGGCTTATCTTCCACTGGCTGAATAAGTTAGTCTAAGCTCACCTCGATAGCATCTGAGCGTAGACGTCGAAATACTGTTTAGCGCAGCGTTCCCAAGTGAAAGATTTCGCTCTGGCAATCACTTTCTCAGGCGGCATCTCACCTCTTGCGAAAGCGTCCATTCCGTCCGCAAATTCCTTTTGCATTGCCTCTCTGTCAAATTCGTGATTGAAATAGAAAGCGCAGTCACCCGCAATCTCCGGGATGCAGGTGTGATCGGAAACGAACACTGGCTTGCCGTAGTACATCGCCTCAAGAATCGGCATTGCGAAACCTTCAGCGATTGAAGGGAAACAGAACGCGGCACAATGCTGAAGATACCAGTATTTCACATTCTCAGGAACAGGGCCGGTAATTGTCACCCTGTCCTGCACGCCCCATTTGCGAGCCTCACCCATAATGGTGTCGATGTACTCCGGACTGCACAACAGGCCTGAGATAATCAACTCAAAATCATTGCCCTTCAGCAGTGACGGAAGAATGTGAAAATTCTTCTTGCTGTTCACCGTGCCGACAGCGAAAATGAAAGGTCTTGAAGGAACAATCCCCGGAGGGACAGCAACGCCTTTGAATTCGTAAAGACCGTTGTAGATTACGTCCACCTTCTTGCCTTTCAGATCCAGATTGTTGATTATGTCATTCTTGGCGAACTGTGAGATCGCTACAAGCCTGTCCGCATGATTTATCGAACGCTGGTAAGACCTGTGGTAACGAGGAAACTTGTAGGAGGGTTTCTCGTAAAGATAGTTCAGATCGTGGACGGTCATCAGCACCTTGACTCTCTTCGGAAAAGGGATGTAAGGAGACTTCTGCCTGCTCACGTGAAACAAGGAGACGTCTTTTGGGAGCGGGAAGATATACTTGTACATTTCCTTGACGGGGAAATAGTCCATATCCTCTCCGTATATGCCCAGATTCTTCTCCGGAACAAGAAAGCCGAAACTCTCGCCTCTCTCTCTGGCTTCAAGGGACAACGCCCTGCCAAGATGCTCGGCAAAAGTGTAGAAACCGAAATTAGGATATTTCAGTCGTTCACAATCGAATACAATCATCTCTAATAATATTTTTTTGCAGTTCGAGGCTTTAGTTACGTTCTATAATTTCGGCAAAGATAAGAAACATAAATAAAATTCACTAAATTTGCCCAATAATTATACACATCCCTTAGAAAAATGAAGGAATTCTGGAAAATGATGCTGCTTTATGTGGCACCTTACAAAAAATATCTTAGTTATTCTGTTATACTGAATATGTTGTCGGCAGTCTTCAACATATTCTCTTTTTCTTTAATTATCCCTCTGCTTCAGATTCTCTTCAAGCTCAACACTACTGTCTACAATTTCATCCCTTGGGGTACTGAAGGTATGTCTTTCAAAGACTTGCTGATCAACAACGCCTATTACTGGGTGTCAGATTTCACTCTGGAGCACGGAGGGGCGATGACGCTTTTAGTCCTGTGCGCCCTTTTCGCAACTATGACTTTGCTCAAGACATCCTGCTATTTCGGATCCTCCGCCGTAATGATCCCTATCAGAACCGGAATCGTCAAAGACATAAGGATGAAAATCTACAAGAAGATTCTCTCCCTTCCTCTCGGATTTTTCTCTCAGGAGAAGAAAGGTGACATCATTGCGAGGATGAGCGGAGACGTTATGGAAGTGGAAAACTCAATAACAAGTTCTATTGACATTCTCATCAAGGACCCTATACTGATTTCTTTCTATCTGGTGTTCCTGTTTTTCACCAGTTGGCAACTGACTTTGTTCACGATTCTTTTCGTACCTCTGATGAGCTGGCTGATGGGTGTGATCGGAAAGCAGTTGAAGAAAAGATCTCTTGAGGCTCAATCGCTCTGGAGCGACACTATGTCCCAGATTGAAGAGACTCTCGGAGGCCTGAGAGTCATTAAAGCCTTCATTGCGGAGAAAAAGATGAGCGACAGATTCGACAATGTGACCGAGTCTATGAGAAAAAAGAACAACAGAGTCGGCATCCGCCAGGCTCTCGCCCACCCTGTAAGCGAATTCCTCGGCACGGTGATGATAACCTTCGTGCTCTGGTTCGGCGGTGTCCTGATTCTCAGCCACCACTCTCCCATCGACGCTCCCACGTTTATGGTGTTCCTCGTGATGCTTTACAGCATAATCAATCCGCTCAAGGAATTGACCAAGGCAGGATACGGAATTCCGAAAGGTCTTGCCTCAATGGAAAGGATTAATGTCATCCTTGACGCTGACAACGACATAAAAGAAGTTTCTTCTCCCAAGCATTTCAAAGAATTCGACGACAAAATTGAGATAAACAACGTCAACTTTACGTACAAAGAAGGCGCGCAGATTCTTTTCGATGTCAATCTTGAGATTGAGAAAGGCAAGACAGTGGCCATAGTCGGAGAATCAGGAGCCGGCAAATCGACTTTGGTGGATTTGATTCCTCGTTTCTATGATCCCGATTCCGGCAGCATCACCATTGACGGCGTGGACATAAAGGATATGGCATTGAGCGAGCTAAGAAGCAAGATGGGCATAGTCAATCAGGATCCTATCCTTTTCAATGATTCGATATTCAACAACATAGCGTTCGGAGTAGAGAACGCCACGCGAGATCAGGTGGTGGAAGCTGCCAAGATTGCAAACGCACACGAATTCATTATGGAGAAGGAAGAAGGTTATGAGACAAACATCGGAGACAGGGGCGTCAAGCTCTCCGGAGGACAAAGACAGCGACTCTCCATCGCCAGAGCCATATTGAAAAATCCTCCAATCCTTATCCTTGACGAAGCCACGGCTGCGCTGGACACGGAATCGGAAAGAACGGTTCAGGAGGCCTTGGACAGACTTATGTCCACGAGAACGACAATAGCCATAGCTCACAGACTTTCCACGATCAAGAATGCGGATGAGATAGTCGTGATGAAAGACGGCAAAATCGTAGAGCGCGGCCGTCACGAGGAATTGATCGCGATGGACGGCTATTACAAGAAACTTAACGATATGCAGGCACTTTAATTTTTTTTTGTTATGAGAAACACAAAACAACTGATAGTCCCGTTTGTGGAAGGGCTGGAGAGAATGAGTTATTCTGAACTTGATCTCGCGATGGAGACAAATGCGTCCAAAAGCGTGATCAACGAAATCAATTGGCCGAAAGACTATCCCTACTGCCCTGACTGCGTGTTTTCGGTGGCAAGGAGCAAAACTCATATCGCAGTGCTCTACCACGTCAGAGGCCTCGATTTGAGAGCATCTGATCTTGAGGACAACGGCAACACTTGGGAAGACAGCTGCTGCGAATTTTTCGTCACAGATCCCGGCGACGGCACCTACTACAATTTCGAGCTTACTTGCATAGGAACCTTAAGACTCGGAAAAGGCGAGAAAAGAAATGACAGAATTTTTCACGAACCGGAGCGTCTGAAAGAGGTCATCAGGCACTCCACACTACCTAAGAAGGCAATTGACTTTAGCGACAAGATTTTCGGCTGGAGCGTAGGAATGGTGATCCCAATGACTTTGATAGGCATCAACCCGGACTTTCCTCCATTGAGACTGATGGGCAATTTCTACAAATGCGGAGACAAGACCGCCCACCCTCACTTTCTGAGCTGGAACAAAATTGACGCCCCAAAACCGGACTTTCACAGACCTGAGTTTTTCGGAGAACTGATACTCAAATAACGCTATGCTCAGCAAATCAAAAAAAATCGTCATAATTCTTTTCTGCATTTATCTGTGTCTGGTTTTCTTTCTGTGTTTCCTGCATCTGGGAGCAGGAGCGAATGTAACTATGACAAAGGAGGTTATGGGGATAAGAGTGGACAGGATTCTGCATTTTCTGCTTTTCTTCCCGTTTCCGATATTGGCGGGGATGATAATCTACAAAAAGGACAGGAAACCTGTCAACACAATCTTATATGCTGTCGGAATATTCCTGACCGGATGCGTTTTGGCAGGTGCTACGGAGTTGGGACAATCACTGACTTCGTACAGAAGTTGCAACGTGAATGATTTCAGGGCGGACGCACTGTCTTTAGCAATCAGCACGCTGACGCTATTGATTGTGATTATGTTCAAAAAGCCTATAGTTAATGTTTAATAGGTTATGTATAGCAGTTTTGGCTTTCGGCCTGTTCTCAGGTGTCTGCGAAGCTCAAAATGGCATTGTGTCTGATTTCAAGCCGGCATTTGACTCATTGGGAGTTCTATTGAAGGAAAGGACCGGCGTTAGTTCCAAGCCTTCCGCTCTTAAGATAATGAAAAGGGGCAAGCATCTGGACTTCTATCTGGGGACTACGCTGACAGACTACCCTTGGAGGGAAGGTGACGTCGACTGGCTGGGAAAGATGCTTCATAGCCTATATCCGGAAAAATACAAGGATTACTCGGTGGGCGAGCTTTTCTGCCGCGACAACCATCTCGACGAATACGAAGGCCCCGCCCTCGACAATGACGGCAAGCCTGTGCACAACGGCTACAGGGCCGATGACAAAGGTGACGACACTCCTATGCTTGTGAGCCCTCGTCACGGGATGGATTTCGACAAAGGCCTAAGCGGAAGACACATTGCCCTTTGGCAGAGCCACGGAAGATATTATGAGGAAAAAACTCAGCGGTGGGAATGGCAGAGAGCCTGTCTTTTCGGGACGGTCGAGGATATGTACACCCAGAGTTACGTGCTGCCGTTCCTTATCCCTATGCTGGAGAGGGCCGGGGCTTACGTAATGACTCCGAGGGAAAGGGACACGCAGCCTCGCGAGATTATTGTTGACAACGATCCCTGTTTTTCACAGGCAAGGACAGGCCTTGTCAGAGGCACCGGAAAGTACTCGGAGGACGGGGACTGGTCAGATGCCGGAACTGGTTTCTCGGACAGCAAGATAGTCTACACGGGCAATGACAATCCTTTCGCAATGGGGACGGCCCGCAAGGCAGATGTAGCTCACGGCAAGAGAGCGAAAGAAGCGTCGGTCCGCTGGACTCCTGAGATTTCCGAGAGAGGTCAATACGCTGTCTACGTGTCTTACAAGACAATGCCCAACAGCACAAGCCACGCCCACTACACCGTAAGTCACAAAGGCGGTGAAAGCGAGTTTTTCGTCAATCAGAAGATGGGAGGCGGCACTTGGATATATTTGGGAACATTTGAATTCGACAAAGACTCTGACAATTACGTGGCTCTTGACAATTCTGTAATCGAGGATGACGAGTCGGAAAAAGGCAAGGTGGTCACGGCAGACGCAGTCAAAATTGGCGGCGGGATGGGCAAAATTGCCAGAGGCCGGAAAGATCAGGACATTTCTCTTTACAAGACTTCAGGTCTCCCTTCTTTCACAGAGGGAGCGCTTTACTGGATGCAGTGGGCTGGTGCGGACACGACAATTACGAGGGCTCACCCGGACGATTACACCAATGATTACGCGGACAGAGGTCCTTGGGTCAGAATGATGTCAGGCGGTTCGAGAGTCAATCCGAAAGAGAAGGGCAAAGGCATTCCTTTCGACCTTTCGCTCGCCTTCCACACCGATGCAGGCACCACTCCTAACGATTCCATAGTCGGCACGCTGGCCATCTACACTTCAGAGTGCGACGGAAGCGACAAACTGCAGGACGGGGAAAGCAGGATGAACTGCCGGCTTCTCTGCGACAAGGTTCAGAGCCAGATCGTCAACGACGTGAGGGCTCAATACGAACCTCTTTGGAGCAGAAGGCAGCTTTGGGACAAGTCTTACAGCGAGTCACGGACCACGGGAGTGCCTGCGATGCTGCTTGAATTCCTTTCTCACCAGAATTTCGCGGATATGAAATATGGGTTGGACCCGCAATTCAGATTCTCAGTGAGCAGGGCAATTTACAAGGGAATACTGAAATACCTGAGCGACAGATACGGCTGCCATTACGCTGTGGAGCCTCTGCCGGTGAATTCATTCTCTTCCGCTCTTAAAAACGATGAGGTGGAACTCACATGGAAAGCGACCGCAGATTCTCTTGAGCCGACGGCCGTTTCCAAAGGATTCATCCTGTACACGAGGATTGATGACGGGGCTTTTGACAACGGAGTGATACTCAGCTCGCTGCGTAAGGCATCAGGACACTTCATCACAAGCGTCCCGATTGAGAAAGGCCACATCTACAGTTTCAAGATAGAGGCTTTTAACGATGGCGGAAAAAGCTTTCCATCTCAGATTCTGAGCGCCGGACTTCCTTCAGGGGCTGATGCCGGCAAGGCTGTGATGATCGTGAACAATTTCGACCGAGTCGCCCCTCCTACTTGGTTTGACACTCCCGAGTACGGCGGACTCGATGAGACGACGGACAGCGGAATGCCTTACGTCAACAGCTCCAACACCATCGGGGACTGCTACCAGAGGCGAAGAGTCTTGGAATGGACAGACGATGACAATCCGGGATTCGGGGCCTGCTATTCTGATCGCGCCGGCAAAATCACTCAAGGCAACACTTTTGATTTTCCATATATCCACGGAAAGGCATTGCTCAACGGCGGTTTCGCCTTCTATTCCGTGAGCAAGGAGGCTTTCACAAGCGATGCTTCGCTTTGGAAGAATTCGTTTGCGGCAGACATAATCTGCGGAAAACAGGTCACCACTATGCAGGGCAGAGGGGCTATGCCTAACCGACATGAAGTGTTCCCTGAATCGGTCAAGAAAGCAATCAAAGATTACACCTCTCAGGGTAAGGACATTCTGATCTCCGGCTCGCACATCGGCACGGATGTCTGGGATCAGATCTATCCGGCTCAAGTCGACAGCGTCTACAGGGTTGAAACACAAAAATTCGTAACTGAGACTCTCGGCTACAAGTGGCTCACTGGTTTCGCCTCAAAGGCTGCAAGCACTTATGTCTATGCTAATCCTCTGTTCACCCCTTCGTCACTGAAAGACGGGGTCGCCTATCACGGGGAACGCAACGATTTGCTCTACAATGCAGAGAACGTTGACGCTCTGTCTCCTGCCTCGGACAAGTCCTCGACTTTCCTTCGTTACTCCGACACGGAGACTTCGGCTGCCGTCTGCTACAAGGCTAAAGGCTACAAGGTGATCAGCGTTGGTTTTCCACTTGAGTTGATTACAAACGAGTCCGTTCTGGATGCATTTATGTCTGATACGAT
Source organism: Bacteroidales bacterium (assembly GCA_041667245.1). GTDB lineage: Bacteria > Bacteroidota > Bacteroidia > Bacteroidales > UBA932 > Cryptobacteroides. Next base: position 26,175 of record JBAYFJ010000017.1, read on the forward strand.
GAATTTCTTTAAAAAAGACTGACTATGTCACCAAGAGAAAAAGAACTGATTGATCTGATTCACAAAGAAGTGAAACCCGCTTTGGGATGTACTGAACCTATTGCGGTGGCGCTTGCCACGGCCAAGGCAGTCGAGACTTTGGCCGACGGCATAGGAATTAGCCCTAAGGATATGGTAGAGTGGAGACTCGGCGCGGATTTCAGCGTCAAAGTTGAAGTCAGCGGGAATATTCTGAAAAACGGAATGGGCGTCGGAGTTCCGGGAACGGGAATGATAGGACTACCCATAGCAGCCGCTCTGGGCGCCGTGTGCGGCAAATCCGCTTTATCTCTTGAGGTGCTTCACGACCTATGCGAGAAGTCCGTGGGAAGAGCGAAAGAGCTTTATAACAAGGGGGATATTGATATCTGCCTCTCGGACACCTGCAAAAAGTTGTATGTCAAGGCCATAGTGTCCTTAAAAGGAAGTGCGGACATTGCATGTTCCATTGTTGAGGATGATCACGACCACGTCGGCGAAACTTCGTTCAACGGAAAAGTGCTGTTCTCAGACCACAAGTCAGGGAATGGCAAATGCGCTTCCTCAGAGTCTCCGGACCGGCATCTTACGGTAAGAGAAATCTATGATTTCGCAAGCTCTGCTAATTTCGATGACATCAGCTTCATTCTTGACGACAAAAAGTACAATCTCGCTCTCGCCGAGGAGGGGATGAAAGGAGATTACGGCCTCAGGGTCGGAAAAACAATCAGGGAGAATCAGGATTCAGTCTTCGGAGATGATTTTATGAGTTATGCAATGGGGATGACGGCTGCGGCTTCAGACGCGAGAATGGACGGGTGCGTTCTGCCTGCGATGAGCAACTCAGGCAGCGGCAATCAGGGAATCACCGTCAGTATGCCAGTGATAGCTTACGCCCTAAGATATGACATTGACGATGAGAGACTTGCCAGGGCTTTGATACTTAGCAACCTGACTGCTATCCACATCAAATCCTATCTCGGGAAACTCTCAGCTCTATGTGGTTGTGTGGTTGCGTCCACTGGTTCTGCATGCGGAATAGTGTTTCTCCGCTCCGGCTCTTACGAGCAGGTGTGCGCTGCGATCAAGAATATGATCGGTAACATCACCGGAATGGTGTGCGACGGGGCGAAAGTAGGCTGCGCGATGAAAGTGGCTTCCGGAGTGTACAGTTCAATACAATCCGCCGTGCTCGCCCTTAACGGAATCTGCGCAAGCGAACACGACGGAATAGTTGACAATGACATTGAGAAGACCATCATAAATCTCGGAAAAATAGGCAGCGAGGGGATGCAATCCACTGACAGCCTGATTCTCAAGATAATGGCCTGCAAATAGTTACTTTTCTTCCTCGAAGTCAGGATCAAGGTCGGAGACGGAGTCATCCATATCCAGCCAAGCGCGCGCGCAAGCCAGATCCAATCCGTCATCGATGTCGCAGGATGATCTCTTGCTCATCACGAATTTGAAAGGA
>JBAYFJ010000018.1:0-27351 GCA_041667245.1 Bacteroidales bacterium
GAAAGCGACAATGGATCTTGCGTCACAGACAAGCAATGAGAAGACCATAAGAGTGAGCATTAGAATCATCCCGGTCATTCTGTAATACTCATCAAGACGGCACGAACGGCACTGAGAGTTGGATATGATGTGCCTGTGAGCGTTGGGGCGGGAGAGAATCCAGACCACTATACAAAAAAGGGCTGAGCCTATCTGAACAAAAGGTTTCGACGTGAGTGAGAACAATCGATGCTCCAGTTCCAAAGGAAGCAGAAGATAAAAGCCTATTGAAATGCCAATAAGCAGAATAGTCAAAATAAGAGCCACTTTGTCAGGATGCGAGTACCCGATGAACATTAGCATTAGACAATTCGAAACAATAATGTCTGAAATCAACACCATAAGACTCGCCGTCTCGTACAGCAGACTGTCGAGCGCCAGCATTAAAACAGACATTAAAAGTGCTATAAAACAGAAATAGTGATGGTAAAATTTGCCAAGTCCGGAAACGAAAGCCAACAACATCATTATTCTCCCCCCTCCAAATCATTTTAGTGTTAAAAAAAATAGTTAGATAGTTTTTCCTCACAAAAATACAATAAAACCCCTCATAGAAAAAGCTCTACGAGGGGTTTCAAGCGAAATTTATCTGTTTTTTTAAGAAATTTCTATTTTTTATGTTCTTCCGCGGCATCCGCAAGCTTGCCGGAAGACGATCCTTTGATCGTGTCGAAGCCTTTTCCATAGACTCCTGTCACGGATGTGACTGAGAGGAAGGCATTCGGATCGACAGCCTTGATGTATTTCAGCAAAAGATTCAAGTCAGTCTTCCTCGTAATGACAAGAAGAACCTGGGACTCAGTCTTGGTGAACCAGCCCTTCGCGCTAAGTAAAGTGACACCTCGGTGAAGATCATTGGTGATAGCATCCGCAATCTTCTCGTAATGCTTCGACAGAATCATAAGTTGAACAGACTGATGAGAGCCGGAAAGATACAGGTCAATTACGTAACTGTTCACTGTCACCAAAATGAGACCGTAAACCACTGTCGTGACCTTGTCAGCTAACAAGACAAGACTTCCCGCTGAAGTGTACGAAGGGAAAAGAAGAGACGACAAGATTATGACAACGTCCATAGACAAAATCATACGACCCGGGGAAATGTTCCTGTACTTGTTGACAATCAATGCGATAATGTCCGTACCGCCAGTACTGCCTCCTTGTGAGATAGACATTCCTATGCCGCAGCCTGCCATTACGCCGCCCATAATTGTGGACATCAGTTTGCCGTTGTCCAGCGCGAGAGTCTGGATGATTCCCTGAGGAATCACACCGCTCTGAAAGAAATTAAGTCCTACGGAAGCCAGAATTATGGCATAGATGGTTTTAGCGCCGAATCCTCCTCCGAGGATTACGAAAGCGGCAAGCAATAACATTGCGTTAATCACGAAATAGGAATATCCCATCTTAATACCTACCGCATACTGAATGATGGAACTGATACCGGTCACTCCCCCGCCTACGAGATTGTTAGGCACCAAAAAAATCGACCAGCCTACCACGTAAGTCAGAATGCCTATCGTAAGAAGGAAGTATTCCTTCAGATAAACCCAGAAATTCTGTTTTAGAACAGTCATTTTACTTCACTATTTTGTTTAGATTTTTCTTTTCTTTGAATTCCGGTCTTGATCTCTTCAAAACCTTCCCCATAAACCCCGCTCGCCGGACTTACGCTCACGAAAGCCTTTTTGTCGATTGCCTTTATCGCCTTGCTGAGCATCGGGACCTGAGCCTTTCTGACAAGAATGAGCAGCACTTTCTTCTCTTCCTGAGTGTACCAGCCCACAGCGTTAAGAGCCGTAACGCCTCTGTCAAGTTTGTGGAGAATGTACTCAGCTATGTCTTTGTACTTCTGAGAGAAGACCAAGACCTGAACGGTGGACTTGCTCCCCATAAGCATAAAGTCAATCATCACGGAAAACGTTATCATCGCTATGTAACCGTAAATCATATCCTGAAAAGACTTGTCGGGAACAAGCAGAATCGAAGCGATTATGAATATGTCCGTAGCAAGGAAGACCTTGCCGGGAGAAATGGGCCAGAACTTGTTGATGACCAGCGCCACAATGTCGGTTCCGCCTGAACTTCCGCCTTTTTGGAACACCCAGCCGATCCCCACAGCCTCCAGAAGCCCCCCGATGATAGGAATCAGAACCTTCTCATTGACAAAGAAGAACTGTCCGGGAATCGCTTTGAGAAAATTGAATTCCGGAAGCACCCTAAACAAGAAAGTGGACAGGATGATGACATAAATCGTCTTGAATCCGAACCCCTTGCCCATAATCAGGAATCCGATCAGCAGCAGCATTGTGTTGATCGTTATGAACGAATAAGGAACCGGAATCGCCCCGTTTGTAGCAAACTGAACAATGGTGCACGCACCGGTAAGACCGCCGCTCGCAATGTTGTTCGGAATCAAAAAAGCGTCCCAAGCCAAGCAATACAAGAATGTGCCGACGGTAATCACGAAGTAATCCCAGCCGATTCTCGTAAACTTCTTCCACTTTTGCATATTAGGTTAGTTCTGATTATTTGAGTACAATATTAACGATTTTACCCGGAACCACAATGACTTTGACAATAGTTTTGTCAGCCACGTATTTGTCAGTCTGAGGCATTGCCCTCACCTTTGCTTCCACTTCGTCTTTTGTCATTGTCTTAGGAAGATTGAGAGTAAATCTTGTCTTGCCGTTGAAGGAAACCGCATAAGTGCAGTCATCCTCCCTTGTGTAATCCTCAACATATTCAGGGAAACGCGCGTAAGTCACGGTCTCACCGTGGCCGAGGTTCTGCCAAAGTTCCTCGCAAATGTGCGGGGCGAAAGGAGAAAGCATAATTACCATCGGCTCAAGTATAGCCCTCTTGTGACACTTTTTGTCGGATAGATCGTTGACAGCGATCATAAAGGCGCTGATCGTTGTGTTGTAAGAGAAATGCTCGATGTCATACTGCTCCTTGCCGATGAGTTTATGAAGAATCCTGAGTTCGTCCTCATCAGGGGTTTCATCTTTCACATCAAACGCTTCAGAGTCCCAGAACAGTCTCCAGAACTTCTTCAGGAATCTCCCGACCCCGTCGATGCCTTTTGTGTCCCACGGCTTCGACTGCTCGATTGGACCGAGGAACATCTCGTAGAGCCTCAACGTGTCTGCACCGTAAGTTTCGCAAATCACGTCAGGATTGACGACATTGAACATAGACTTGCTCATCTTCTCGACAGCATAGCCACAGATGTACTCGCCGTTTTCAAGAATAAATTCCGCGTCAGCGAACTCCGGTCTCCAAGCCTTGAAAGCAGCCATGTCCAGCTTGTCGTTGCGGACAATGTTGATGTCCACGTGAATCTCCGTCGTCTCATACTTATCCTTTAGACCGAGAGAAACGAAAGTGTTGGAATTCACTATCCTATAGACGAAATTCGACCTGCCTTGAATCATTCCCTGATTGATCAGTTTTTTAAAAGGCTCATCCTCACAGACATAGCCGAGATCAAATAGGAACTTGTCCCAGAATCTGGAATAAATCAGATGTCCCGTGGCGTGCTCCGTGCCTCCTATGTAAAGATCCACATTCTTCCAGTACTCGTCGGCCGCCTTGCTGACAAGAGCGTTGTCATCGTGAGGGTCCATATATCTCAGATAATACGCGCTTGATCCCGCAAACCCGGGCATAGTGCTTGTCTCCAAAGGATAACCGTCATAAGTCCAGTTCTTCGCTCTCGCAAGGGGCGGCTCGCCTGCCTCGGTAGGCTTGTACTGATCGATTTCAGGAAGTTCGAGCGGAAGTCTGTCCTCAGGAAGAGGCGTAGGAATCCCGTCCTTATAGTAAATCGGGAAAGGCTCTCCCCAATATCTCTGCCTGGAGAAGATGGCGTCCCGGATTCTGTAATTAACTTTTCTGTGCCCTATTCCATTACTCTCCACGTACTCGATTGCCGCAGGAATTGCATCCTTGACATCCATACCGTTCAGAAAGCCGGAATTGCACATTTTGCCTTCCTTGGCATCGAAACTTTCCTCGCTGACGTCACAACCTTCAATCAAAGGTATGATAGGAAGGTTGAATTTTCTTGCGAAAGCGTAATCCCTGCTGTCGTGAGCCGGAACAGCCATAATCGCACCCGTACCGTAGCCTGAAAGCACATATTCAGAAATCCACACAGGCACCTTCTTTCCCGTCAGCGGATTGATGCTGTAAGATCCTGAGAACACTCCGGTAACAGTCTTTGATTCGGAGATTCTCTCACGCTCCGTCTTCTTACCCACCTCGGCGACGTAGGCCTCAACCTCGGCTTTACACTCCGGAGCGGTGAGTTTAGCTACCCATTCGCTTTCTGGAGCGAGCACCATAAATGTCACTCCGAACACAGTGTCCGCACGAGTCGTGAAGATCCGCATATCGTACTCATTATCACCGTTGTATGACTTGAACATCATCTCCGCACCAAAAGAGCGGCCGATCCAGTTGCTCTGCATATCTTTCAGAGAGTCAGTCCAATCCAGATTCTGAAGCCCGTCAAGCAGTCTGCCCGCGTATGCCGAGACCCTGAGCTGCCACTGAGTCATCTTCTTCTGCTCCACGGGGAAACCGCCTCTCACTGAATACCCCTCCTTAACCTCGTCATTGGCAAGCACCGTCCCCAGTTTCGGGCACCAGTTAACGGCCGTCTCTCCCTGATAGGCAATACGATACCTCATCAGGACAGAAGACTTCTCTTTGTCAGAATAAGCCTTCCACTCTTCAGCGGAGAATGGCATAGACTCATCACAAGAAGCATTCACAGACGAACTGCCGCCTTTCTCGAACGCGCTGATCAACTCGTCAATCGGACGCGCCTTGTCAGCGGAATTGTCATACCAGCTACCGAACATCTTAAGGAAAGCCCACTGAGTCCACTTGTAATACTTCGGATCGCAGGTGCGAACCTCTCTTGACCAGTCATAGGAAAAACCGATTTTGTCCATCTGCTCTCTGTAACGGGCGATGTTCTTTTTGGTCGTGACCTCAGGATGCTGCCCGGTCTGAATGGCATATTGCTCCGCCGGAAGTCCGAACGCATCGTACCCCATCGGGTGGAGCACGTTGAAGCCATTGAGCCTCTTGTATCTTGCGAAGATGTCGCTCGCAATATATCCGAGAGGATGCCCTACGTGAAGTCCGGCTCCAGAAGGATAAGGGAACATATCCAAAATATAGTACTTCGGCTCGGAAGAGTCCTCATTTGTTTTAAAAGTCTGATGGTCAGCCCAATACGACTGCCATTTCTGCTCAATGCGCTTAAAATCGTAATCCATATAATTCTATTCGTCAATTATTTCTTAATCCCAAAAGAACCTTTCTTGGTTAGTTTGAACTCCACTGTGATGGTCATCTGTGTCTTCACTTTCTGTCCTCTGACTCTTCCGGCTCTCCATTTAGGTGAGGCGTTTACAATCCTCAAAGCCTCATCGTCAAGAAGAGGATCAACACTTCTGAGAATCTTGGCCTCGGTGACGGCACCCGACTCGTCAATAATGAAATCAACGAGCACGCGGCCCTGAATGCCTTTTTTGACCGCCTCATTCGGGTACTTCAAATAGTGATATACCCATTTCTCAAGGAAGGTTGCCGGATCAGTGCTGCCCAGAAACGCAGGTTTCTGATCGCAGTCATAGTAACTGTACACGTCACCTTTGGAGCGGGTCTTAGTCCTGACCGGCTCGGAAGGATTGAAGATGGGTTTGGAGCCGTTTATCAGAGCCATCGCATAACTGTAGATATACTCCAGTTCCTTTTCCATGTACTCATAATTCAAAATTGACGGGGTGTCTTTCTCCGTGTTATGCTCCGGATACTTCCCGGAAGTGAAAAAGACGGAAGGAATCTGTTTGTCGTAGAAGGCCCTGTGATCCGAGGAATAGGGTTCCTGTGACGTGACCTGTGGCATAATCGGCTGAAGTGACTGCCCTATAGCCGTAGCTATGTCGTTCATATCAGCGTTGGATGATGTGTAGGCATAGAAACCGGAATCTCCGGTGCCTAACATATCCAGATTGATCATCGCGTCGATGTTCGCCACGTCGGGGAAAGACCTGTTGAGAAAATACCAGGCTCCGGCGCACAAGCTGTCGCTCGCCCCGAAACCTACCAGAAGTACTGATCTGCGCAACATAAGCGAATTGGTGGACAACATTCTGGAGAGTTCCATCAGCATAGCCATTCCTGAGGCATTGCCGTTGGCACCGTAATAGGTACGCCGCTGCTGCTCCCCGTCAACGGTGATTGAGCCTACTCCGAGATTGTCCATTCTTGCGCCAATGACAATATAGCTGTTTTTCAACTGCTTGTCGTAGCCGCCTATGAAACCGACCACATTTCTGGAGGTCAGGGTGTCTCCATTATCCTTCTTGATGCCGAAGAGGTCGCCATCGACATTAGAAAGCATATCGATTCCGTAACTCTTCATCACTTCGTACAGATAGTCGGCCGCAGCTTTCTCTCCTTCGGAACCGGCCGCCCTTCCTTCCATTGATGCAGAGGCGAGATAAGAAACGTGCTTTTTGAATGAAGCCACAGTTTCGCTGTCATTCAGATCACTGTAAGACGCTTCCCCTCCCTTAAACTGAGCGAAAGAGGTCGTAATTGCCATACACAAAACGACCGGAATCAAAAAAAATTTCATCATATTAATCATTTACGAGAATCCAGACTCCTTCGGGACAGAATTTCTCAGCTTTGATCTTCTCAAGAGAAGCGTAGGCTCCCACTATTGAGGAATCCGGGCAGATTCCCACTGCGTTGTAACCGTTCTTGAATCTTATCACGCTTGCAGGATAGCCCTTGGCGGTTATGTCCTCAGAAAGACGCTCTGCGTTGGATATGTCCATAAAAGAGCCGATAATAATGTAGTACTTGGACGTGAGAGTGGTTGCGTAAAGGCCGCCCAGATGCGCGGGGTTCATCATCGTGTCCTTCTTTTTGGACAGAGAATCCAAAACAGCGAGAGAGTCGGCAAGCTTTCTCTCGACTTTCCTCAAAGAATCGACTCTCGCTTTGTGAGAAGCCGCCTCTGCGATGATCTCAGATTTTTTCTTCTCTATATCCTCGGACACAGGTCTGCCGGCCACGGCTCTAAAAAAGTCGCAACCAGTTACTGATGAAGTCATTACGGCCATAAAAATGGCAAAAAAAACATTTTTCATCCCACAATCTGTCTAATCTTTGCAAATTTAACTATTTAAACAACCGAGACAAAATAAATCTTAGACAAAATAAAGTGTATATTTGTGAAATAAACTAACATCATCATAGACATGGCATTTTGGAATAACGCTTGGCAAAAGATCAAAGACAGAGCGAACCTTTTCGACAGCATAGACATAGCGGCGGCGGACAAGACAATCAGAGGAAACATCTATTTCAGAGGGCCCAACGTGTGGATTCTCGCATTCTCGATTATAGTGGCCTCAGTAGGGCTGAACATCAACTCAACAGCCGTCATAATCGGTGCGATGCTCATCTCCCCTCTTTTAGGGCCTATCTTCGGAATAGGAATGTCGCTTGGGATAAACGACACGACTCTTCTTAAGAATGCGGCTAAGAATCTTGTTGTAATGGTCTTGATCAGCGTGCTTGCTTCGTTCCTGTACTTTCTCATATCCCCGTTTAATCCAATCAACGCGACGGAACTTGAGGCGAGAACAAACCCGACTATATTCGATGTGCTCATTGCCCTTTTCGGAGGATTTGCAGGAATAATCGAACAATGTCGCAAAGAAAGAGGGACGGTTCTGTCAGGAGTAGCTATCGCCACGGCGCTTATGCCTCCACTCTGCACAGCCGGCTACGGGCTTGCGCACGGCAACCTTAGTTATTTCTTTGGAGCGCTCTTCCTCTTCTCAATAAACGGAGTGTTCATCATTCTCGCTTCCTATCTCACAGTCAAGTACTTAAAATTCCCTAACATAGAGTATCCGGATCCGAAGGTTGCGAAAAGAACCGGAAGGCTCATCACATTGGTCACTCTTCTTGTGATCGTGCCAAGCATCTGGTCGGCGTTTATGATGATCAGAAGCAACAATTTCGAAAGAGCCGTGCTTGAATTCATTAGCGACAACAAAGCTCTGGACGAAGGCTACATCTACGACTACAAAATCGACAAGACGGGCAAGCGAAAGGCTGTGGTCTTCGTTGCCGGAGAACCGCTGAAAGCCACTGAGCGCAAAAGGCTTATGGCATCCGCCGCACAGCTCGGCATCAAAGACGGTGAAATTGAATTGCAGGAGCATTCAGTCAATTCTGACGATGCGAACGATTCGGAAAAGTTGATGAAAGGTATTTACGAAAGGACTGACAGCGAGATTAACAAACGAGAGGCTCAGATACGGCTCTTGGAGGAGAAAATCAAAAAACTCAGCAAAGCCGAGATTCCTTATGAGCAGGTCGGAAAAGAGATTGCATCACAATACCCTGACATTCAGGATCTTTACATTACCAAAGGCGCAGAGATGAGGCAGTCGGACAGCCTTTCCGCCTCAGACAGACTGCTTGTCGTGGCAAAGACGAAAAAACGCCTGAGCGAGGAGCAGACAAAGAGGCTCGGTGACTGGCTCAAGATAAGACTTGAGGATTCCACGGTCGTGATCATTAATCAGTATTAGGATGAGAGCGTCCCCGCTTTTGACATTATTCTGCTTCTTTTCTCTGACTTGTAACGCCCAGTGGGTCAAGCCGCTGAGCAAACCTGTCAGTTACGAATGGGCGCACGCCGGGTGGGATGGGAACTCGGGACGACTTGACATCGGGACGGACACGACTTCAGTGATTTTCATCGGAGACGTGATGATGCACATAGCTCAAATCGAGAAAGCTCGCTCCGTTCGGGGTTACGAGTTCGACTCATATTTCAAGAACATCTCTTCTCTATTGCAGTCGGCGGACATTGCCGTGGCTAATATGGAATTCACCCTTGCAGGCAAACCGTATTCCGGCTATCCCGCGTTTTCGGCTCCTGAATCCTACCCCGACTATGCCGTGAAGGGCGGAGTTGATGTGTTCCTGACTGCGAATAATCACATTCTGGACAAGGGAAAGGAAGGGGCTGAGCGAACTATGTCGCACTACCGGCGTATGGAGGCCGCAAATGAGATCAAGTACACAGGCTGTTACATCGATTCGGCGGATTTCGAAAAGCGTTACCCGCTAATAATCAGGCACGGAGGAATGGTCATCGCTTTGATTAATTTCACCTACGGGACCAATCTCAGCGTACCGGGCGAGTTTCCGAAAGTCAGCAGAATGAGACACGACGAGATCTCCGAAGCCATACAAAGGGCGAAAGACTCTAAGGCCGATTTCATCATCGCTCTTCCTCATTGGGGCACGGAGTATGTCCTGACGCATTCTCCCCTACAGAAGGCACTTGCAGACCGGATGATTGGCGAAGGGGTGGACGCAGTTATAGGGACTCATCCGCACGTGGTCCAGGACACTTCTTTCAAGAACGGAGTACCGGTCGCCTATTCTTTAGGAAACGCCATTTCCAATATGAGCGCCCCTAACACAAGGCTTGAGATGGCTGTAAGACTGAGGATGACCAAGGATTTTCTCGGCAGGACCAAGATGCTTTCTCCGGAAATCGTTTTTCTTTGGTGTTCGCTTCCGGGCAGACTCTGTGATGACTTTACGGTCATCCAGGTCAAAGACTTCATCGCCAAAAGAGCCTTGTGGAGAGATCCAAGCGACTATGACAATATGGTTAAGACTTATGCGAGAGTGCGTGAGGCTACAGGAATAATTGATTAAGAAATGAAAAAAACATTAAAACTGGACATCACGGATCCGGTCGAGCTGTATGGCGCGGGCAACAGGATTCTTGAAGAATTTCTAACATATTTCCCTTCATTGAAAGTGACGGCAAGAGGCACTGACCTCATTATTGACGGAAAGCCTCTGGAGATTGAGGAATTCCAGTCCAAACTTGGGCAGCTGATGGAACTCAGGAAACACAAAATGAACCTGACGACTTTCGATGTGGAGGACATTTTCGACGGCGAGACGTCCGCGGAGAATTTCAAACTAAGCGGGGATGCGGTCATAGTGCACACTACTGAAGGTAAACCGATAAAGGCCAGAAACAAGAATCAGCAGCTTATGGTCAAGGCCTATTTTGAGAATGACCTGATATTCGCTGTCGGGCCTGCCGGAACAGGTAAGACTTACATTGCCATCGCGCTGGCCATCAGAGCACTGAAAAACAGGGAAATCAAACGGATCATCCTCACCAGACCAGCTGTCGAGGCCGGAGAAAGGCTTGGCTTTCTGCCGGGAGATCTGAAAGACAAATTAGACCCTTACCTACAGCCGCTGTACGATGCGTTGGGAGATATGATTCCTTCTAAGAAACTTCAGGAACTGATGACAGACGGAACGATTCAGATAGCGCCTTTAGCATATATGCGAGGCCGTACGCTGGACAGAGCCTGCGTCATTCTGGACGAGGCTCAGAACACGAACATAGGTCAGTTGAAGATGTTCCTTACAAGAATGGGATGCAATGCCAAATTCATCGTTACCGGAGATGCAAGCCAAGTCGATCTTCCCCGCAAAGAAGACTCAGGCCTGCTGAAAGGCATCAGGCTGCTCGGAGTTATCAAAGGCGTAAGCACGATCATATTCACCAATGACGACATAGTCAGACATCCGCTGGTCACAAAAATAGTAAAAGCCTTCGACCACGCTGACTTACAGCAGACCGAAGGCTCTAAAAGTTATTCTGTTAAACCGGAGAACTAAATAGGCTTGCCGGTCTCAACTACGGCAGCGTATTTGTCATAAGCCTCTTTGTACTTAGGATCCTCGCGGAAACGGTAGCACGCATTCTTGAGATACTCTGCGACACCGACCTTGACTTTGTCGTCTTTGGTCACATTGTATGCTTTCTCGAATGGCTCTATGCAATTCTTGAGGTCTGATTCGAAATCTTTCATCAAAGCGTTGTACTTGGCGTCGTCAAGCTCTTCCTGAGCCTTTGTCTGAATTTCGATGGCGTCGTTGTAGTACAGTGTGCCCACTCCGATGTAACCGAACTCATAGTCCGGGCTGATCTCGGAACATTTGCTATAAGCCGCGATCGCTTCGTCCTTCTGCTTGAGCTGAAGGCGGATGTTGCCTTCCACATAGTAAAGTGAGGCGTTGTTCGGCTCATTCTTCTTTGCCTGATCAAGCAGGGTGAACAGCTTCTCAGTGCTATCGCCGCTGGTTATGTAATAGTTGATAAGGCCAACGAGAATGCTCTGGCTCTGAGGGAATTTGGCGAAGCCCTCCTCCAAATAATCTCTTGAGGCGGTAGCGTTGCTGTCTTTGGCCGCGATGTCTCCCAATTTAGCGTAAACCTCGCCGTCCTCTCCGAAGTAGTTGGCTGCTACGCATTTCTCGAAACAACTCTTAGCCTGAGCGTTGTCACCGAGATTCCAAGCCGTGAAACCCTGATTGTACAGAGCGTTAGTGTCAAGCTGTTTCAAAGGCGCTGAAGCAGCGACCTTGACGCATTTTGCAAAAAGAGAGTTCGCCGATTTGATGTCGTTGAAAGTGTAGGCATTGTAAGCTTCATCAGTAAATTTAGCCTTTACTGTCTCCATCCCTGTCTTGATGTCTTTTTCTTTGCCCGGGTCGATGGAATAAGCCTTTTCAAATGCCTCCGCCGCCTTGTCCAAAGCGCCCTCAATCACAGGTTTTGTAACCTGAATGATAGACAGTTGGGAATTCTGGTTGAAGTAAAGATTCTTATCTTCGTAAACCTCTTTGGTCATAGGATAACCGCCCACGGTCACCTGCTCTGAAGACGAAGGTTTCTGGCCTGAGAGAACAAGCTGAAGTTCCTGCTTCGTAGCTCCTTGCCAAATGTTTCCCGCAGGTACATTGTATGCGTCAAGATAGGCCTGACCAAGTTTCATCCAAGTAGCGGCCTTAGTGGCTTTTTTAGGGTTTTGGGAAGCCTCCACAGCCGATTCCACGGCTGATTTGGCAGCCGATGCTGTCTTAACTTGTGCGTCAGCAATCTGCATAGACGCTAAAACAGCTAATGCAAATAAAATCTTTTTCATAATTAAAATGTCTATTGTTAATTAGTTTCGTTTGTAGTAGTATCTTCATTGACCTCCGAAGAGTTGTCAACAGGAGCTCCATCAACAGGCGTTTCCGCATTCTCGTCCGAGCCGTCATTCTCGTTGGCGACAACTGAGACTGAGGCAATTGAGTCGCCGTCTTTGATGTTGATAAGCCTGACACCCTGGGTAGCCCTTCCGGCAACTCTGATGTCTTTCACGCTCATCCTGATGGTGAGACCGGAACGGTTGATAATCATAAGATCATCCTCGTCCGTCACATTCTTGATGGCAACGAGTTTTCCGGTCTTTTCAGTGATGTTCAACGTTTTCACTCCTTTGCTTCCTCTTCTTGTGACTCTGTACTCGTCGAAATTGGTACGCTTTCCGTAACCGTTCTCGCTGACCACCAAAACCGTGTGAGAAGCTGCGGCAGAATCGTCAGGATCATAGCCTAACATACCTATGACCTCGTCATTTTCATCAATATTGATGCCACGCACTCCGGATGAGTTTCTTCCCAAAGGTCTGGCCTCTTCCTCATTGAAACGGACGCATCTGCCGTTTTTCGCGGCGACAAGAATCTGCTCCTTTCCATTGGTCAGCACAGCGTCGAGAAGCTGGTCTCCCTCCCTGATGTTGATTGCGATGATACCTTTGGTCCTCGGCCTTGAGTAAGCCTCCAAAGATGTCTTCTTTATCACACCTTTAATAGTGGACATCACAATGTAGGAATTGTTCACGTAGTCCGGATCATTGAATGAAGGGACGTTGATGTAGGCGAGAATCTTGTCGTCCGGCATATTGAGCACATTTTGGATGGCCCGTCCTTTCGAGGCGCGCGATCCTTCCGGAACCTGATAGACCTTGAGCCAATAGCAGTGCCCTCCCTGCGTGAAGAACAGCATAGTGCTATGCATATTGGCTATTATGATGTGATCGATGAAATCCTCGTCTCTCGTGTTGCTTGCCTTCATTCCGACACCTCCTCTGTTCTGAGTCTTGAACTCGGCCAGCGGAGTGCGTTTGATGTAACCGAGATGAGAAATCGTGATGACCTCATCCTCATTAGGATAGAAATCCTCTGGATTGAACTCTTCGTCTGAATAAGTAATTTCCGACCTTCTCTGATCTCCGTATTTGTCTTTGAGCTCTTTAGTCTCTTGTTTGACGATCTCCATCTGAAGCTCAGTGCTTGCAAGCACCTCGTTGCATCTCGCGATGAATTTCTCAAGCTGCTGATACTCGTCCATTAGCTTTTCTCTTTCCAGACCTGTCAACTGACGCAGACGCATTTCCACGATTGCCGTAGCCTGAGCCTCCGAGAAATCATATTTGGAAATAAGATCCGACTTAGCCTGATCGACATTGGATGCCGCTCTGATGGTGGCTATGACCTCGTCTATGATGTCTATCGCTTTGAGAAGCCCCTCAAGGATGTGGGCTCTCTTCTGAGCCTTGTCCAACTCAAATTTGGTTCTTCTGACGATGACCTCGTGTCTGAAGTCCACGAAATTGGCAATGATCTCTTTCAGATTGAGTGTGCGCGGCCTTCCGTTGACCAGAGCTACGTTGTTGATTGAGAAACTTGACTGGAGAGGAGTGTACTTGAACAATGTGTTCAACACGACATTGGAGTTGGCTCCCGCCTTAAGTCTGAAGATGACTCTGACTCCCTCTCTGGAAGTCTCATCATTAAGATAGGAGATCCCCTCGATTCTCTTGTCCTCGATCATCTGACCGATGCGCTCGATCATCTCCTTTTTGTTGACCATATAAGGGACTTCGGTAACTACGATCGTCTCTCTGCCGGAATCACTTACCTCGATGTCCGTCTTCGCTCTCACCACTACCCGGCCCCTGCCCGTCTCATAAGCGTCTTTGATTCCCTGAACTCCGCAGATTATGCCTCCCGTAGGAAAATCAGGCCCCTTGATGTACTGCATCAGTCCGGCAGTGTCGATGTCAGGGTTGTCTATGTACGCACAGATCGCATCGCAGCATTCCCCAAGATTGTGGGGTGCCATATTCGTGGCCATACCCACGGCGATACCGGAAGCACCGTTCAACAGCAGAAGCGGCGCTTTTGTCGGAAGAACCGTAGGCTCCAGAATGGTGTCGTCGAAGTTGAGCTGGAAATCAACGGTGTCCTTGTCCAGATCGCCGAGCACGTCTGCCGCCATCTTGGCAAGCTTGGCCTCGGTGTAACGCATAGCCGCAACGGGATCCCCGTCCATTGATCCGAAGTTACCCTGGCCCCATACTAACGGATATCTCTGATTCCAACTCTGAGCGAGTCTCGCCATCGCATCGTAAACGCTTGAGTCGCCGTGAGGATGGAATTTACCAAGTACCTCACCAACGATTCTGGCAGATTTCTTTGTCTGACCGGAAAAATCAAGGCCCAGTCCCTCCATTCCGAACAAAACCCTTCTCTGAACCGGCTTCAAACCGTCGCGCACATCAGGCAGCGCTCTTGAGACTATGACCGACATTGAATAATCAATGTAGGCGGTCCTCATCTCGTGGTCTATTTCGACCGGCTCAATTATGCCCCCTGTCTTTTCGGTGTCTTTTTCTTCATTCTCCATAAATCACTTTTTATATGTGTATATAATATGCAAATTTAACAAATTAAATGATTATCCGCAATCAGCAGGGTATTACTTTTTTTAAAGGGAACCATATTGTCAGATTATTTTTATATTTTTGTATCTGATGAGATTTGTTAAGAAAAGAATATGAAATTAAAGATAACGGAAGAGCTGAGCAGCACCATCAGATACTCCAGAGACGAAGCGATGCGGACCGGCTGCTATTCGATCGAGCCTGACCATCTGCTTCTCGGAATGATAAGGCAGAACAACAATGAGGCGATCAGGCTTCTGACAAGACTGAACGTCAATCTGACTGATATGAAGTACTTCATCAGCATTCACATTTCCGCTCAGGAACCTGTCCCTTTCAAAGAGCTGGACAGCATCGCCTTTTCTCCCAAGACTCAGAAGATGCTGAGCGCCATGATGGAAGTTGCCTTCAAGTTCAACAACGACAAAGTCAACACGATCCATCTGCTCGTCGCATTGGAAAATGACGAGACAGGCTACGGGCGAATATTCCTGAGAAGCTACGGAATCGACAAAGACTCTCTGCTTTCCGAACTCAGGCTTACGGACGAGGAATCATATAGTGAAAAGACCGAGGGAGATGAAGATGAGGACAAAGAAGTAGAGCCGGAGAAGGCGGTTCCGGAAAAAGAGCTGAGCGAGCACGACAAGATTCTCTCCTATCTTGAGAAATTCGGCCGCAACCTGACCAAAGCGGCAGCCGACGGGGAATTCGACCGCATCGTGGGCAGAGACGATGAAATCCAAAGAGTGATTGAGATTCTGGGCAGAAAAAAGAAGAACAATCCTATGCTCATCGGAGAGCCCGGAGTCGGCAAATCCGCTATCGTGGAAGGACTTGCGTTAAAAATTGCGAAAGGGGAAATCACGGGTTCATTCGCAAAAAAAACTATAGTGTCTCTTGACCTCGCGTCCGTCATAGCGGGCACCAAGTACCGGGGAGACTTCGAAAAACGGCTCAAAACTATCATAGACGTGATCCGCAAGGATTCTGACATCATTATCTTCATCGACGAGATACATAACGTAATCGGGGCCGGAAGCGTGCAGGGCGGGAATATGGACGCCGCCGATATGCTCAAGCCCTCGCTTGCAAGAGGCGAGTTCCAATGTATCGGAGCCACCACTATGGATGAGTTCAGCAAAATCGTGGAAAAAGACGGGGCGTTCGACAGAAGATTTCAGACCGTGGTAGTGAGACCCTCGTCAGTAAAAGAGACCATAGACATTCTGAACACACTTTCCTCCAGTTACGGGGATTTTCACAAAGTTCATTACGAAAAAGAGGCTCTGGAGGCCTGCGTTCGGCTCACGGACAGATTCGTTCCCGACAAATTTCTTCCTGACAAAGCTATCGATGTGATGGACGAGGCCGGTTCAATGGCCAAACTCAGACGCCAAGGAGACTCTTCTGACAATCCTTCGGTCACCATCAATGACATCGCTTCGCTGGTCTCCAAAATGACAGGAATTCCCGTCAACAGGATTGAGCAGTCGGAAGCCGACAAACTTATGGGGATGAGAGACAAACTCAAAAGCAGAATCATAGGACAGGACGAAGCCGTGGACATAGTGACAAGGGCTATTCAAAGGAACAGAGCCGGACTCAAGAATCCCGAAAGGCCGATTTGCTCTTTCATATTCTTCGGCCCCACAGGCGTGGGGAAGACGTATCTCGCCAAATGTCTTGCGGATCTGATGTTCGGGTCGCAGGAGAATATGGTCCGGATAGATATGAGCGAATATGGGGAGAAATTCAGCGTGTCCAGACTCATAGGAGCGCCTCCGGGCTATGTAGGTTACGAGGAAGGAGGCCAGTTAAGCGAAAAAGTCAGACGAAAACCCTATTGCGTCATTCTTCTGGACGAAATAGAGAAAGCGCATCCGGACATCTTCAATCTTTTGCTTCAAGTGCTTGACGACGGAAGAATCACTGACGGCAACGGCAGGACGGTCAGTTTCAAGAACACGATAATAATAATGACCTCAAATGTCGGCAGCAGCGATCTGGAGCAGTTCGGCGGCGGACTGGGATTCTCTACCGCAGGGAAAGATGACGACAAAAACAAGAAAAACATCATCTCCAAAGCAATCAAAAAGACCTTTCCTCCAGAATTCGTCAACCGTGTGGACGAGCAGGTGTTTTTCAACTCACTTACGAAGAACGACATAAGCGAAATCGTGAAAATCAATCTTGAGAGTCTCAAGAAAAGAGTCAAAGACGCAGGCTTCAGCCTCAACGTATCGAAAAAGGCCGTCGACTACGTGACAGACTCCGGATTCGACCGGAAATTCGGCGCCAGACCTGTGGCGAGGGCAATCACCAGATACATCGAAGACCCAGTCTCCGAGTTTATAATCAACAACAGCATTGCCGGATATAGTTCCGAAAAAAAGCCGACCACCATAAAGATAGACCTCTCTCCCGAAAAAGACAAGACAATCGTCAAGGTTTAGTGACAGTCTCTATCTCCAAATCCATATCGGTGATGATGCCAAGAAGAGCGGACAATGAGGAGTCCGATGAAATGATTGAACTAAGAGTTTCCAAATTGCTATTTACGTTGTTCATAACACTTGTATTTTTGTTTTGCTGAGACAAAGGTACTCTCATCTTGTGCCAAAATACGGTACAAGCTAATAAAATATTCAAAATAAATGACAAAACTTGCGATATTTGACCTGGACGGCACTTTGCTGAACACCATCGAGGACTTGGGCCTTTCTACGAATTACGCACTTAGACAGTGCGGCTTTCCGGAACGTAAGCTGAATGAGTACAACCTGCTCGTGGGAAGAGGCATCTACAATCTGTTCAGAGGAGCGCTTCCGAAAGAGGCCGCTACGGAAGAGAACGTGGGAAAAATGGCCTCGTTCTTCATTCCTTACTACGACAAGCACCTGTGTGACAACACTGTGCCATACGAAGGGATTGACGATATGCTATCTGAAATAACCTCAAAAGGGATAGGGATAGCAGTTGCTTCAAACAAGTACCAGGAAGGGGCCGAGAGAATAGTCTCCCACTATTTCGGGCGCTTCAAGTTCGTCAGGATTCTCGGCCAGAGAAAAGGCTCCCCTATCAAACCTGATCCGCAGATCGTTACCGAGATAATGACGTCTTTCGGAAAGGCGGACCTCGATGAGGTGGTCTATGCGGGAGATTCCGATGTGGATATGGAAACCGGCAACAATGCGGGTGTCAGAACTATCGGCGCTCTCTGGGGATTCAGGACAAGAGAAGAAATTCAAAAACACTCTCCTTGGAGACTGGCTGAAAATCCCGAGGAGCTTTGTAAGTATATAATCGGATAAAATAGTATATTTGCACATAGTTGAAACAAGAAAGAAACTATGGATTCTGAAAGAAGCACTGACAAACTGGCCAGATATGTGATTTATGTCGCCGTGGCGAGCGTAATCTGCGTTTTGTGCTGGTATTTCAAGAGCATAATAGTGTACATTCTGATTGCCGCTGTGGTCTCTCTCATCGGCCATCCGATCATCGGGCTGCTGAAAAAAATCAGAATCAAGAAAAGAAGCGCGCCAGACTGGCTTCTGTCAATCATCACCATCGTAATAATCGTTGGGCTCTTCTTCCTGATAATCAGCAATTTCGTCCCTATAATCCGCAACATTGTCAAAGACCTGTCCGTGGCTAACCTGACAAGTTCGGCAGGCCTTTCGCAACACCCCGTAGCCGCGCTGGACGACTATCTCGTCAGCACATTTCCTGGTTTGGGCCCGGACTTCCGGATTGAGACAGCCATCGCCGCCAAACTCAAAGAACTTGTCAACTTCACCAGCGTGTCATCAGTCATAGGCTCAGTAGCCTCGGCGCTGACCGGTTTCGGCGTGGCGCTGTTCTCAATAGTGTTCATCTCGTTTTTTTTCATCAAAGACGAGAACCTCTTCACGGATATGATAGCCACCCTCGTCCCAGACAGGCACGAGAAGAAAATGAGAGAAGCGATTAACGATGTCTCCCACTTGCTTTCACGTTACTTCGTGGGTCTGAGCATTGAGATTCTCGGCGTAGGCTTGCTGAATTTCCTGGGTCTTGCTTTTATTGCGAGAATTGGTTATGACAACGCTGCAGGAATCGCTCTGCTCACCGGCATACTGAACATAATTCCTTACGTGGGTCCTCTTACCGGCGGAGTGATAGGAACAGTCCTCGGCCTTATCCTAAAGTATTCTTCCGCAGTCGCAATTATGCCCGGAACGAATTTCTGGCTGTTCACCTGCATCCTTGCGGCGATTTTCTGCGTGACCCAGTTAGTGGACAATTTCGTCTATCAGCCGGTAATATATTCCACAAGCATAAAGGCTCATCCTCTGGAGATTTTCATCGTCCTGCTCATAGCCGGCAACGTCGGAGGTGTGATCGGAATGTTGGTTGCGATTCCGGGCTACACAGTCATAAGAGTAATTGCATTCAGATTCTTCGGCAACGTCAAGGCTATCAGACGGCTTATGCCTCCTGAAGAAGAAGAAAAAAATAGAATTAATTTAATATGATGAAAAAGATACTGTTTTCTTTAATCGCAGTTCTTGCTTTCGCAATAATAGTGAGAAGCGAGAACAATGTCCCCGCAATTGAGCCGGACGAGACCTACCTGTTCGCACAGAAAGACACTTGCGACCTTTATATGGACATCTACAATCCTCAAAAAGGAAGTGAGACCACATTCAACGGCGAAAAGAAGCCATCGATTCTTTTTATGTTCGGAGGAGGATTCACCGGAGGGACAAGAGACGGGAAGCAGTACAAGACTTGGTTCAGGACTTTGACCGAGAATGGCTACAAGGTCATATCCATCGACTACAGGCTCGGACTCAAAGGCTACGAGGACAAAGTCGGAATCAAAGGCATAAAATACATCAGCAGAGCAATTGATATGGCTGTGGAAGATCTTTTTAGCGCTACCGAGTTCATGATCAGCAACTCCGGCTCTCTCGGCATCGACCCTTACAACATTGTGCTGACAGGTTCTTCCGCAGGGGCAATATCAGTGCTTCAGGCAGATTACGAACTCTGCAACAGAAGGGAGATTGCAAAAGAGATTCCAGCCGATTTCCATTATGCCGGGGTCATCTCGTTCGCCGGAGCCATCCTCTCACACGACGGGAAGGTTAAATACCACGAGACTCCGTCGCCTACACTTATGCTTCACGGAACTGCCGACAAAGTGGTAAACTACGGACAGATCAAGGTGTTCCGGCTGGGCTTTTTCGGCTCAGACAAATTGGCCGAGCGATTCTCGAAATTCGCTTACAACTACAACATTTTGAGGTTCAAAGATCACGGACACGACATCTCCTCTGCGATGAGCAGCACCTTCGATTATCAGAAATCTTTCATCGAGCAGAACGTTATGCTCAAACGCAAAAAGGTCATCGACTCATTGATCGATGACCCTTCGATTCCAGTTCGGGACGGAAGTCGCAATCGCAAGGAACTCTACGGAAAAAACTAAAGCCGCGACATCCTCTGAAGTGACAGTTCCACAAGTTTTCTTACCTGCGGCTTGTAATCAGGATTGCTACTCTTGAGGTACCTGTTGGCAATTGCGCAGCACACCGTACCGGCATTGTGGCCCAAATGAGCGGCGATTCCAGCGACGGCCGAACTCTCCATCTCGAAATTGGTGATCCTATAGTCTCCGAATCTGAACGACTCGAATTTCTCAAGCATATCCGGCATTGCCAGCCCCATTCTGATGACTCTCCCCTGAGGGCCGTAGAAGCCGGGGGCGGAGATGGTCACGCCCTTGACGGTGCAGTCCTTGAACAAGTCAATGATCTTTTCGCCTGCCTTTACGAAATAGGGCGCAGGCAGATGTCTGTCCCAGCCGACGTGCCTCACGAAGGCGTTCTCCATCTCCAAAACCGAGATTTGGTCTCTGTCCGCATACCAGTTCATTAGTCCGTCGCATCCCACTGAAACGTGGGAGAAGATGAATGCTCCCAAAGGGATGTCGGCGTGGATAGCTCCGGTTGTGCCGACTCTGAGAATGTTCAATGTCCTGTGCTCAGGTTTGATTTCCCTTGTCTTGAAGTCCACATTTGCCAAGGCGTCAAGCTCATTCATCACTATGTCTATGTTGTCGGTGCCGATACCTGTGGAAAGAACGGTTATGCGCTTTCCGTTATAACGGCCAGTTATGGAGACGAATTCTCTTGACTGATGCCTGAATTCGATGTCCTCAAGAAATTCAGCCACCATATCCACTCTGCCCGGATCTCCCACAAGTATCACATTATCGGCAAGTTCCTCCGGTTTTACGTGAATGTGAAACGCCGAGCCGTCATCATTGATTATAAGTTCTGATTCTGCTATTCTCATAATAATGCTATTTAAAAAATTTAACGAACAATTATCAAAAATAGTTTTTTATTCTCTAATTTCCTATTTTTGCAATCTTAATAATCAAAAACACTATGTGGCAGAGAATTCAGACGTTATATCTTTCAATTTCGCTAATCCTTATCATCGCAATGTTCTTCAGCCGCGTCGCTACTGCAATCGGCAACGACGGGAACGAATCCTACATCAATTTCGTTGAGAAGATTCCATATCTAATCATAATGTGCTCCATACTCGTGGCGGACATCGCCGCCATAGCGACATTCAAGGTAAGAATGCTTCAGATGCGCGTCAGTGTGATCGGGGCCTTTCTTTTGCTCGGATTCCAGATTTGGCTGGCCGTCGACTATTTCAACGCTCCTGACGGGTTAGTGTTCAGGTACACGGCCATATTCCCGCTTATCGCCTGCATACTCAACCTGCTGGCTGCAAGAGCCATTTACGGAGACGAACTTATCGTGGAAAGCGCCTCGCACATCCGCTCGGCGAAAAGAAGGGAAAGAGAAAAAGGGCGCTAAACCGTCTTCTTGTTGTTCTTTTCCATAGAAAATAGTCTCAGAACATTGTCGGCATACGTTTTTGTGACTGCGATAGGAGGAATACTGTCGTTGTCAAGTTCAAGTTCGTAACCGTCTCTCTCCTTGCGCAAAACTTTCACTTTGCGCATATTCACCACATACTGCCTGTGGCATCGCACCAGACTGCTTCCCTGAAAACTGTCCTCTACCGTCTTTAGACGGCAGCGGAGCATATATTTTGTAAGGTGACCCTTGCTGTCAGTGTACCAGACCTTAATGTAGTTGTCGTCAGATTCTATGTAGTAGAGATTGGTGGAACTGACCGAAAGTTTCAGAACGCCGCTGTTGTCAAAAAGAGAGATTTTCTCCTGATTGCCCGCAGGAATCACCTCGTCTGAAACGACATTGCTGTAATTCATCAGACGGATCGTGTTATTCTTGTCAATAATCGCAAGATACATTCCCGCAATAATGTACGGAATCATAAGGGAAATGGTTCCGTACACAAGCGCGCTCCCGAAAATCTTCCCAAAATCATCTTTCGGCACGCCCACAACGCCGATAGTTATGAAAGTGTAAATCAAAGCAATCACTACCACTTCCGCGACATCCCACATTACGTACTGAAAATAAGTGATTTCAAACACGTTTCTGGTTTTGTAGAGAAGCACTTTGCTGAAAATCACCAGCAGCAGAGACAAAATAGCAAAAAGCAGGGTAAAAAGGAAAAAAACCGAATTACCTAACGTGAACCACGCATTGTGAGAGAACGGAATACTGACGAGCAGGAAGACGATAGCGAAAAACGCCGTAAAGGTTACGGTTGCTATCAATTGATATTTCCCGAGCAGATACCTCGGCAACTTATTCGACTTGCTCATAACTACAAAATTAGATTTTTCGATCCATTTCACCACAAATAACGCCAAATTACCGACAAAAAAGACAAATGCCAACAACTAATCGAATTCGCCACATTATTTTTGCCGGCCGGTAATTCAGAGTTAATTTTGCTCGAAATAATGATACAAAATTAAGAAATAATTTATAATTCCGTAACAAAATGAGAATAATAGGAACTGGAAGCGCACTTCCTGAGAAGGTCGTGACAAACGAAATGATTTCCCAATTTCTGGACACCAGCGATGAGTGGATATTCCCGCGGACAGGAATAAGACAAAGACACGTTATCTCTGACGAGAAACTTGAGGATCTCGGCGCTCTGGCCGCAAAGAGGGCAGTTGAATCATCCGGACTTAAACTTTCGGACATAGACTTCTTTATCTGCTCAAACGTAGTCAGCGAGTTCATCACTCCGGGCCTGAGCTGCGTCATATCGTCAAATCTCGGAATATCTTGCCCGTGCATCGACATCAACTGCGCTTGTCCGGGATTCATATATGCTATGGACATCGCAGAGTCGTACTATCTGGCCGGAAAGGCCAAGAATGTGCTGATTGTCTGCGCTGAAGAGCCCACCAGGATGTCCAGTTGGGAAGACAGAAGCACTTGCGTGCTGTTCGGCGACGGAGCAGGAGCGGTGGTGATGACGAAAGGAAACAATATCAAGGGAATCAAATTGAACTCATTCCCCGATCCTGACAAGCTCTATCAGTACCGAAAACTGATGCACACCCCTTACGTTACCAAAGAGGAGGTGGAAGTTCCTCTTCAGATGAAAGGCAGAGACGTGTTCAAATTTGCGGTAACCACCTCTGACAGAGACATCGAGGAACTGCTGACCAAAAACAATATGACAAAAGACGACGTGTCGTACTATATGATTCATCAGGCAAACGCCAGAATAATCGACGCAATCAGGAAATATCTTGACGTACCGGAAGAAAAGTTTCCGACCAACATTCAGGATCACGGCAACTCGTCATCGGCTTCCTGTCCGATTCTTCTGGACGAATGCAACCGGAAAGGCCTGTTCAAGAAAGGCGACAACATAGTCTTCAGCGCCTTCGGAGCGGGGCTTCTGTCAGCTGCCGCCATCATCGAATGGTAAAAAAAAATTATTTTGTATATTTGTATGATTTTAACTCTGAAAATCAATATATTATTATGATAAAAAGCACGATTTGCGATATTTTGGGAATCAAATACCCAATATTTCAAGGTGGAATGGCGTGGATTGCGGATGCGAATCTCGCTGCCGCTGTCTCAAACGCAGGCGGACTTGGACTGATTTCCTCAATCAATTTCGGTACTGAAGCCGTAAGAGCGGAGATACGTAAATGCAGAACTCTCACTGACAAGCCTTTCGGGGTCAACATTATGCTGGCAGCACCAAACGCCGCTGAAGTGGCTGATATGGTTGTCGAGGAAGGCATCAAGATCCTTACCACCGGCGCAGGCTCACCTTCGGCCTATATGGAGAAATGGAAAGCCGCTGGAATCAAAGTGATTCCGGTTGTAGCTTCAGTGGCTTACGCTCTCAAGATGCAGGAGCTCGGAGCCACGGCCGTAATAGCGGAAGGAGCCGAGTCCGGAGGACACATCGGAGACATCCACACTATGGCGCTCGTTCCGCAAGTTATTGACGCTCTTGACATTCCGGTAATGGCAGCAGGAGGAATATTCGATGGCAGAGGTGCTGCGGCAGCCTTTATGCTTGGAGCGGTCGGCATTCAAGTCGGCACAAGGTACCTGATAGCCGAGGAATGCCACATCCACGAGAATTACAAAGAGAAACTTCTGAAGGCTTCGGACATAGGCACTATGGTCACGGGGAAATCTTACGGAGATGCCGTAAGATGCCTAAAGACTCCTTTCTCGAAGAAATTCTTCAAGATGGAGTACGATCCTTCGATTCCTAAAGAGGAAGTGCTCAAATTCGGCACAGGAGCTATGAGAAAAGCAGTTTTTGACGGTGACAACGCAATGGGAAGCTACCTTGCCGGAGAAGTCGCCGGAATGATCACCAAGAGACAGACAGCAAAAGAGATTACAGATGACATTATTTTAGGAGCTGAGAGACTTCTCAAAAACGCTCCGTCTTTATTAAAATAAACAACGATATATGCACAAAAGAGTAGTCGTCACAGGATTGGGTATTATCTCTCCAATCGGAAATGACATAAAAACTTTTTGGGACAATCTCGTAAACGGTGTTTGCGGAATTGATAATATTACGGAATTCCCCACTGACGTACTCCCCGTAAAAATCGGAGGAAAAATCAAGAATTTCAACCCTGATGATTTTGGAATTGACAAACATTTCTCAAGAAAACAGGATATGTTCGCCCAGTATGCGATGGCCGCGGCTTTTCAAGCTATGAATGACTCGGCTCTCTCGACCGGAGAGAACGGCAACATCGACCCGTTCAGACTCGGAGTCTATGTGGGCTCTGGCATAGGAGGATTCGAAGTTCAGGTCAGAGAGATATCCAAGATGCTGGAAGATCCTTCCGGAAGATGGATTTCGCCGCTGTTCATTCCGACTATGATTTCAAACATTGCGGCGGGGCACATAGCTATGAACTATCTTGCTGAAGGCCCTTGCG
The DNA here is from genome assembly GCA_041667245.1 of Bacteroidales bacterium. GTDB lineage: Bacteria > Bacteroidota > Bacteroidia > Bacteroidales > UBA932 > Cryptobacteroides. The sequence goes on from JBAYFJ010000018.1 coordinate 25,147, forward strand.
TTGACGTAGTTACCGCTTGCGCGACTTCCACCAACACTTTGGGAGAGGCTTACAGAGCAATCAAACACGGCTACGCCGATGCGATTATCGCAGGTGGGGCCGAGCATGCCACCATTCCTCTTGGAATCGCGGGTTTCGCCAATGCGAAAGCGCTTTCAAGGGAGGAAAATCCAAAACACGCTTCCCTTCCTTTCAACCTCAACAGAGGAGGATTTGTGATGGGAGACGGAGCCGGCATTGTAGTGCTTGAGGAATATGAGCACGCCAAGGCTCGCGGGGCCAAGATTTATGCTGAGATGGTCGGCTACGGCAACACTTGCGACGCTTACCACTCCACGGCACCGAGGCCTGATGGAACAACTCAGGCAAGATGTATTGAGGATGCGCTCGCCGAAGCCAAGTTCGACAAGAGCAGCGACAACCTTTACATCAACGCTCACGGCACAGGAACGAAACTGAACGATGCGGCCGAGACTAACGCCTACAAAATCGCGCTTGGAGAGTTCGCCTACAAGGCTCACATCAGTTCTATCAAGTCAATGACAGGCCACATGCTTGGAGCGGCCGGAGCGGCAGAAGCCATTTCCACAGTTCTGGCACTGAGAGATAACATCGTTCCTCCGACAATCAATCTCGACACTCCTGACCCTGAATGCGATTTGGATTACACTCCTAACAAGGCCGTGAAATCCGATCTCACCATCGGAATTTCGGATTCTTTCGGATTCGGAGGCCACGATGCGTGCATCGCTTTCAGAAAACTATAGATTATTACTAAAACCTATTTATATAATGGAGACGCTTAACAAAGAACAAATCAAACAATATCTTCCACACAGAGAGCCTATGCTTCTTATCGAGGAAGCCTCAATTGATGACGACGGACTTGCTCACGGCAAGTACAGAATCAAAGAGGACGAATTCTTCACCAGAGGCCATTTTCCGGGCAACCCGATTGTACCGGGAGTTATTCAATGCGAAATAATGGCTCAGAGCTGCGCTATCCTTGTCAAAGATGAGATAGTAGGACACAACACACTTTACACCGGGATCGACAACGTTCGCTTCAAGAACATTGTTCGTCCGGGAGATTTGTGTGAGGTCACCGCAAAACTCGAAGACAGGAGAGGAGATTTGTTCTTCTGTACGGCGAAACTCACGGTAGAAGGGAAACTATGCTGCAAAGGCAAACTTTCATTCGCACTCGTGGCTAAATAGCCGGGGTTCTACCGGAAACGACATTTATTCGTGATTGGCGAAGCGCTGCTCCGCCAATTTTTCGTATTTGGTGGAAGGGCGTCCGTAATTGGCGTAAGGATAGATGGATATGCCTCCGCGAGGAGTGAAAAGACCGGTCACCTCGATGTACTTGGGGTCCATCAGGGAGATGAGATCTTTCATTATCACGTTCACGCAATCCTCGTGGAAATCACCGTGATTGCGGAAACTGAAAAGATAGAGTTTGAGACTCTTGCTCTCGACCATCTTCACATCGGGAATGTAGCTGATGCGTATCTCAGCAAAATCAGGCTGTCCCGTAATAGGACAGAGACTGGTAAATTCAGGGCAGTTGAACCTTACCCAATAATCGTTGTCCTGATGCTTGTTGACGAAGGTTTCAAGCACTTCGGGAGCGTAATCCATTTTGTAAGCTGTCTTTTTGCCCAGAGCCTTAAGGCCATCTTCTTCTCTACCGCTCATAATTATTCCCCTCCCGCCTCTTTAAGTCTCTCAGCGTTCTCGGCTACCTGCAAGGCATCAATGCACTCCTGTATGTCGCCGTCCATAAAGACCGGAAGATTGTGAGTGGCCCAGTTGATACGGTGATCAGTAACTCTCGACTGAGGATAGTTATATGTGCGGATTTTGGCCGAACGGTCTCCCGTGGACACCATAGTTTTTCTTTTGGCTGCTATGCCGTCAAGATACTTCTGATGCTCCATATTATAGAGCCTGGATCTGAGTTCTTCCAAAGCTCTGTCGAAATTCTTTAGCTGAGATCTCTCTTCCTGGCATTGAACCACGATTCCGGAAGGGATATGCGTCAGTCTCACGGCGGAATAAGTGGTGTTCACACCTTGCCCTCCCGGACCGGAAGAGCAGTAGGTATCTTTCCTTATGTCGTTCATATCCAGATCGATGTCGAACTCGCCCGCCTCCGGGAACACGGCCACGGTTGCGGCCGATGTCTGGATACGTCCCTGA
>JBAYFJ010000019.1:0-24464 GCA_041667245.1 Bacteroidales bacterium
CAGAATTGACTGCACTCCCCCTCACGACATCCCAGGACAGCCGTGGAGAGAGCACCTTGTGAAGCCGTTGGTGAAAGAGGCCGAAGCTACCGCCGAACTTCTTAACGAATTGATTCTCAAATCGCAGAAACTTCTCGCCATTCATCCGTTGAACAAAGAGCGAATTGCCAAAGGAGAGGATCAGGTGAGCAGCATCTGGCCTTGGGCCGGAGGACATCGCCCCGATATGCAGCCGCTGTCGGCGAGATTTCCTCAGATTCACAGCGGAGCCGTGATCACAGCAGTTGATCTCATCAGAGGCATAGGAAAATATGCGGGTCTGCAAGCCATTGATGTGCAAGGGGCCACAGGATTATTCGACACCAATTACGAAGGCAAGGCCGAGGCCGCCGTCGAAGCTCTAAAGAAAGATGATTTCGTCTATCTTCACATCGAGGCGAGCGATGAGGCAGGTCACGACGGAGACCTTGAACTGAAACTCAAGACCATTGAGAATCTTGACCGCAGAGCCGTCGGACCTATCTATGAAGCCGTCAAAGATTGGAAAGAGCCGGTGGCCATAGCAGTGCTTCCCGATCACCCTACACCAGTGATGCATCGTACCCACACTGACAGCCCTGTGCCTTTCCTGATTTACGCACCGGGAATGGTTCCTGACAGCGTTCGGGTATTTGACGAGTTCTCCTGTCTGGACGGCGGTTACGGATCATTGGAAAAAGACCAGTTTATCAACATATTTATGAACATTAATTAACAGAATATGCAATACTACAGCACAAACGGCAATTCACCGAAAGTCAGCCTGATGCAGGCCGTAATGTCAGGTCTGGCGCCGGACAAAGGGCTATATATGCCCGAAAGGATAGACAGAATGCCTGAGAAGTTCTTCGAGGACATCGCAGATATGTCTTTTCAGGAAATGTCATTCAAGGTGGCCGAGAATATGTTCGCTGGCGACATCCCAGAACAAGACCTAAAAAAGATTGTCTATGACACCCTTTCATTCGATTGTCCCGCGGTCAGGGTCGAGGAGAGAATCGACAGTCTGGAACTATTCCACGGACCGACTTTGGCATTCAAGGATGTGGGAGCGCGATTTATGGCGAGACTGTTCAGTTACTTCCTGAGCCAAGAATCTGACGGCGGAGAGATCAACATTCTCGTGGCCACTTCGGGCGACACAGGCTCCGCCGTGGCAAACGGCTTCTATGATCTTGAAGGCATTAACGTGTTCGTGCTTTATCCTAAAGGAAAGGTCACAGCCATTCAGGAGGCCCAGTTCGCCACTCTCGGACGGAATGTCACAGCAGTGGAGATCGACGGGGTGTTCGACGACTGTCAGGCTATAGTCAAAGCAGCCTTTATGGACAAAAGTCTCAACGGCGGTATGCGACTCGCATCGGCCAATTCCATCAACGTGGCGCGTCTGCTTCCTCAGGCTTTCTACTACTTCAGGGCTTACTCCCAGATGAAACAAATGGGCAAAGCTGAGAATCTTGTCGTAAGCGTGCCGAGCGGCAATTTCGGAAACATCACTGCGGGATTGTTCGCAAGGCGTATGGGCTTGCCTGTCAAGAGATTTATCGCCGCCAACAACTCCAACGACATTTTTTACGACTATCTGCAAAGCGGCAGATATTCTCCGAAAGCGTCCGTGAGGACAATCGCCAATGCTATGGACGTAGGCGATCCGAGCAACTTCGCAAGAATAATGGCTCTTTACCATAATGACCACGCCGCCGTGGTCAAAGACATAAGCGGGGCGACATTCTCTGACGCTCAGATTCTTGAGATAATGAAAGAAACGCACGAAAAGACAGGCTACATTCTTGACCCGCACGGAGCCTGCGCCTACGCTGCTCTAAAACAGAGTTTAAAAGCAGATGAGAACGGTCTTTTTCTCGAAACAGCACACCCGGCGAAATTTAAGGGCACGGTGGATGCCGCGCTCGGATGTGACATAGAGATCCCTTCAAGACTCGCGTCTTTTATGAAAAAGCCGAGCCGGAAAGTGTCTTTGCGTAAAGATTACGACAGTTTCAAAGATTTTCTGACTCAGATTTAATGTTGGCGGCTATGCTTTTCTCAAGACGGGTACGTGCCTCAACGCTCGCCCACGCAGTGTGAGGAGTGAAACGGAACTTCTCCGGATGACGGGTGTGCAGCAGAGGGCTGTCCGCGGGAAGCGGCTCTGAAGTGAACACATCCAGCGCGGCACCTCCGATTGCGTCCTCGTCAATGGCTTTTGCCAGAGCCTCCTCACTGACTATGCCCCCGCGGCCCATATTAACAATGAAAGCTGTTTTTTTCATCATTCCCAACTCTTTTTCTCCGAGGAGACCGGCGGTCCTCTCATTGTATGGAGCGTGAATGGAGATGACGTCCGAAGTGCGCATCAAGGTCTCAAGACTTACGCTCGGATAGTCTTTACAATGGCCGGTGCCCGAAGTGGAGAAATAGATGACCTTCATCCCGAACGCCACTCCTATCGCCGCCACCTTGCTGCCGATTGTCCCCATCCCGATTATTCCAAGAGTCTTGCCTGTGATTTCAATGAATGGACGGGAAGTGTCCGTGAACAGACCGCTAAGAGAATACTTGCCCGATTTCACCACATCATCAAAATACGGTCCGTTGCCAAGCAAAGAAAGAATGTGCATAAAAGTCTCCTGAACTACGGAGTCAGTAGAATAGCCCGCCACATTTTTGACTGGTATGCCTTTCTCTGCAGCCGCCTTCAAATCAATGTTGTTGACGCCTGTGGCAGCCTCGCATATCAGTTTCAAATTAGGAGCTGCGTCAATTAGTTCTTTTGTGACTTTGACCTTGTTCACAATCAGGACTTCGCAATCCCCCACCCTCTTGAGCGCTTCCGAGGCCGTGGAATTGTCATAACAAAGTAACTCTCCGGTCGCCTCAATGTCAGCGAAAGAAGTTCCGGCCATAGTGGCCGCGTCAAGATAAACTATTTTCATATTTTTTCCCTGTATCTGAAGCACTAAGATAAATAAAAACAGGACAATCTGAAAATTCAGACGACAATCTCGAAAGAAAGAGTCTCCGACCAGAGATCTGATTGGAATGTAATTAGAGACGAGGAGTAGTCAATCGTGATGGAAAGGTCCTTCAAATCAGCTTCAGTCCAGTCATAACCGCTTTCTTCCACATATTCCCCGAAAGCAAAAGATCTAAGCGTCTTCCCCTGTTTCGACAGCAGATTGATTAGCAAAGAGTTGTCTAATTGGCGAGGCAGCGAGATCGTGAATTCGGTCTTATCCGAATCCGGCAGCAGAAACCTGAAAGCGCCTTCGAGCGGGTTCCCTTCCGCAGAATAGCCGTTGACGCCACCCGTCACGTCCAATGCGAAAGGCAAACCTTCTTCCAACGGTTTCTCAAGACGCACTGTAAGTAAACAATAGTTTTTGCATAGTACCACATTGTGCCTTAGCACATCGCGACGAGTGTCAAGAAGCTCGGATTGGAGGAAGACGGGAGGGCATTCCGACCCGACAGGGATAATCATTCCTTCCACCGGGTCGCATAGCACTTCGCCCAGAGTGATGGCAGTAAGCCTCAAATCTCCTCTCGGGACATCAACTTCATAAAAAGTTCCGGCCTCCATTTTTCCATCGGCTGACACCGTCACCGTGTCCGTGACCAAGGAATCGTCAGGAGTACGAAATACCAGAAGCAAAGCCCCGCCTTCAAACCTATCAGAGGATTGCGAAAAGGAAAGCATAAGACGACAGGGGCATTGGCTTCTGTCCTCCTTCACATCGCAAGATGCGCAGAAGACTATTATGAATAACGAAAAAGAAGTGAATGATCGTAAACAACACTTAAAAAACATAAGCCAAAGCAATCATTACATCGGAAGGAAGAAAGAAGAACTTCTTTCCTTTGTCCAGCACGGGACCGCATACAGGACATCCGTACTTGGTGTAACTCTCATATCCGGCCCAGAGACCGGCTCCGAACTCAATGTTTAGATGAGAGGTAAGCATATAGGTGTAGCCCAGACCGGCCGCAGTCCCGTACCTGTCTCCTTCGAAGGTCTCCTTTGACACTATTCCGCCCGTGTTGTACTCCTGGTACCTCAACTTCCCGCTGAACCACCAGCCGGAAAAAATGTGCCACGGCCAGTACCTCGCTCCTATGGAATAAGACTTCTGACGGGCCTGAAAACCCTTCTTCGTGTCACCTGAATTGAACGAGAAAGGATTGTACTTAATGTCAGCCGTTAGCCCCCAATGTCTCATGAGCGAATAGGAAGCCTCACCGTTGATGGTGCCCAAGGCCGCCCAATCAAGGAAATCAGTTGAGACAGACAGCTTCTGCGCCGAAAGATCAAGACAGCTTAGGCTAAGCGCCAAAGCCAAAACACAATTCAACACTTTCATAACTCAATCATTATACCGTCCGAACACCTGTTCAATCATATCCTTGCTCTCCGGATATAGTTCGCAAAGCTTGTTCTTGAGAGTTTCCCTGCTATGGACTTTTTTGTCCAAAGCCTTGAGAATCTTTGAACCGGTCAGCCCTCTCTCGTTCAAGTACCTGAAAATCTGAGGGTAGAACCAGAACGAGGTTCCGAAGGACGGTGTGTTGCCACCGTACCTGTCCTTGTACATAACGCTTTCGAGAAAATAGGCCCACATCTCCCCTACCTCGCAGAAACCCGCATTCGCGGATTTTCCGTCTCCGTAAGTGTCCTTGCCTCCTGTTACGAATGTGGACACTATGTAAGAGATGTAATCATTCCAGAAGTCATTGCCCACCTGCGCATAATGGGAAGCGTGGGCCATCTCGTGACAAGTGACAGTATAAATCGAAGCATAATCCTCTTTCCCCTCACACCCTATTGTGATGTCCGGGAGAAACATCTTGACAAGATCCTTGTAGATGCCTAAAAAGCTGCCGATGAGATCATCGTCTATGACAGCGCCGTGACGAAGCATAACCGCGCTGCTTGCTGACATCTTCTGAAAAAGCCAGAGTCTGAGCTTGGTCGGAGGAGTCTTCAGATTGAGATCTGTCTCGGCACATCGGGTCAAGTAATCGTAAGCCGCATTGTTAACCACGGAGCGGCAGAACAGTTTTCTGTCCGACGCGCTCGTAATGGTGATGTCCTTGCCGTCAGGGGAAGACTTGCCGAGAGTGGAAGTGGATGCGGGAATGAGAATTTTGTTGAACCCGATAGCGAAATTCTTCTCATTCTTGAAGACAATCCTGTAGCGGACATTGGATCTGAATCCTCGCGACAATTCGTAGTAGCCGTCCCTGTCAGTGTAGTCGGAACAAAACTTAACGAACGCGTTGCACATAACCTTCACCCCGGCGACTCCGAACGGCTTTCCGCCGTTAGCCTTCTCATCAACAATAGTGATTCTTCCGGAAGGATTGGTCTTACCGCCCTTAGTCTGAGGAAGTAGCATCCCGGAATTGCCGGTCAGCCGATAAGCCTCCCTCTCAACCTCTGCCCAGTCAATTCCGTCCGCCCTCGTGGTACGGTCATTTTCAGCGATATAGCATTGATCCAAAATCTCGTACCGTATGTCGGTCGGGAAAGAGAAATCAGTGCCCACCACCGCATATTGCCATGTGATGTCATCCTCGCTGACTTGCGGATCCTGATAATAATCCCCCTCCTTCACTATCTTGTAGTCCATTGGGTGATCCAGCATCTCAAGTCCATCATCTACCAATCTTTGGTACTCCTCCTCGTCCTTGGGCAGGAAACGGACATAAATGTCCGTAGGCGTGATGTCGGTTCGGTCAGCCTTCGTGGGATACAAAGACTTCACCGCCGCCTCAACGTTAGCCACAGTGTAAGGGTCATTCATCTTCTCCCCCAACACTATCATATCGTGCTCAACCAAAGTGCTACCCGGAACATCTACTTCCTCATAAGCAAATCCCTCCTCATCATTTCCGCAAGACACCACGATAAATGCTACGGCAAGAAGTCTCAATAATTTTTTCATTGCAAATAATTTTAAACAACAATCACAACGGGTTCGAACTTGCGGCAAATATAAGATAGCTATCCGTTGGAAAAAAGTGTCAACGGATAAAGTCCGAAAACGGCATTTGTTGCTTATGAAAGACATTTTTCATATCTTTGGACTTTCACCATTAACACAAAATGAGAAAACAGTTATTCACAGCATTTATGCTTGCGGCCTTTTCGGCCGTCACTTCCTTAAGCCTTGACGCTCAAGAAGCTATGGACCTCATTAAGGAGAATCCGGGGCGAGCCGCAGGCGTCTATCACAACTACGAACCGAAATTAAACGGTGAGACTCCCGCCCCGAAAAATTTTTCACCTTTTTACATCAGCCACTACAGCCGTCACGGCTCAAGATACCATTCCTCCGACTACTATTTCGAAAAAGCATTGACAACTCTGAAGAAATGCTCGGCTAAGAATCTTCTCACCCCTCAAGGCCTCAGATTGAAAGAGGAAATCGAACGCATTGAGGTGTCTCACAGGGGAATGGAAGGGATGCTGACTCAAAAAGGAGGAAAGGAACAGCAGGGAGTGGCGGAAAGGATGTACAGCCACTACCCTGAAGTGTTCAAGCAAAAAGGCAAGAGGGTAATCAATTGTATGTCAAGCGTCTATCCTCGCGCGCTGATGAGTATGGTTAATTTCACCGATGAATTGAAAGGGCTTTCACCGGAAGAAAAATTTCATTTCGAGACCGGAGACATCTATATGGACACAATTGCCCACGACATCTACTATTCCTCGGCACACGACAGTAAAAACAGGACTGAAGACTCTCTGAGAACTGCCACTTTCAATCCGGACAGGCTTATGAGTCTCCTGTTCAATGACCCTGCCAAGGCCACCGAAGAGATGGACGGGCACAGCGTTCAGTATTTCATAAGATCGGTCTATCTTGCAGGAGCCATTATTCAGGATCTGGACTCGGAGCCGCTGCTCGACATTTTCAGTCTGTTCACAACTGAGGAGCTCTACGAGCAATGGTGGCTGTTCAACATAAAGACTTACGCAAACTGCTGCAACTCACTGGAATACGGCAGCAGACAGAGCAACAGCGCCAAGAATCTTCTCGAGAATGTCACTGAATCCGCCGAAAGAGCCATAAAGAAAGGTTCAAACACAGCCGCTGATTTTCGATTCGGCCACGACACGGGACTGCTCCCGCTCGTCTGTATGATAGGCCTTGACGGTTTCGACAAAGTTATGTCGATTATGGATTTGAAAGACAGCTGGTTCACATTTCAGAGAATCCCGATGTGCTCCAATCTACAGATGATCTTTTACAAAAACAAAAAAGACGAAATTCTTGTCAAGTTCCTCTACAACGAAGAAGAGACCGGAATTCCGTCATTGAAATCTTATTCAGGCCCATATTACCGCTGGACCGATTTGAAGGTCTACTTCGACAGTTTGATCCGAACGGCAGAAGCCGAAAACGCAAAGTTGCCGAAAAAGGAGCCTGAGGCAGCCTAAAAGAAAGATACCGTCTTCTGCTCGAGAGCCGACATCAGATTGTTGGCCAACCGGCTGACTCCCAAACGGAAATACTGTTTTGTAAGCCATTCCTTGCCCAATATAGTGGCAACGATGGAATAGTAGCTGATTGCGTCAGCCGCGGAAGAAATGCCTCCGGCAGCCTTGAAGCCCACTTTCTTTCCTGTGGTCTCGTAGAATTTCTTGATGCATCCGCACATAACGCAGGCGGCTACCGGAGTCGCATTCACCGGAACCTTTCCCGTCGAAGTCTTGATGAAGTCGGCACCCGCTTCCATAGCCAGGAATGAGGCATTCGCAATGTTCTCGGGAGACACCAGAAGCCCCGTCTCAAGAATAACCTTGAGCACGACCTCTCTCCCCTGAGAATGCGCCACCTTGTCCACAGCCTGTCTCATAGCGACTATCTCCGCAGATGCGGCCTCGCCGTCACCTGAAAGGAACGCATTCAAAGCCAGCACAATATCCACTTCATCTGCTCCGTTCTCAACCGCAAGCTCACATTCCCTGACTTTCACCTCAAGATAACTCTGAGCTGAAGGGAAACAGCTTGCCACGGTGGTCACGTGCAACTCCTCTGAATTTCTTGTCGACTTGACGACGGAAGCGAAATTCGGATAGACGCAAACAGAAGCCGGCAAAGGGTACTCAGGATATAGTTTCTGCAATTCATTGACCTTCTCCACCATCTTCGCAATGGAAGCCGATGTGTCGTTGGAATGGAGCGAAGTCAGATCCATAAATGAAAAACAGTCTTTCAGCACCTTCGGAGATGTCACTCCGTCAATATTGGAAGCAATGTTGTTGATCAAGTTGCCGATGGCATCGCTTGAAAACGAAAAAGCATATTTAGACAAATAATCAGTCATATCTAAAACATCTATATTGGTTAATAATTTCATCCTCTGATCTGTATGTTAAAGCCATCATCGGCAAGCGGTTTCACCAAAGCCGCCATCTCGCTGACGGTAAATTTGACGAGACCTGCCTCAGGAGCCTCTCTGTCAAGGGTATATACCATAATCTCTCTTGGCCTCAACTTCCTTACTATGTCCATCCAAGCCGCAAGCCTGACAGGATCCGAAGAATCGAAGTCATTGCTTTTCAAGAACATAGTCTGAAGAATAAAGTCGCCTTCGAACTTCATCAGACTCGCTGCCACATCCTTCACGTGATACGCACCCTGCGGCTGATTGATCAGCCTGACGCCTTCGTCATCAGCGGCATCCAGTTTCAGAATAGGGTTGTCCACCTTCCTCAAAGCCTCGAACACATCCTCTTTGAACACTCTGGTGGCATTCGACAACACGGACACCGCGGCATCAGGATAGAACTTGTCACGGAGCCTCAGGGTAATGTCTATGATTTCAGGAAAATCAGGATTCAAAGTAGGTTCCCCGTCGCCGGAAAAGGTAATGGAATCTATCTTGACACCCTCTTTACTGCAAGACTCCAGTTTCTCTCCGAGCGAGGCTTCCAAATCGCCTGCGGTGGGCAACAGCCTGTCTCCCAAGCCGTTTTTGTTCCAGCCGCACTCACAGTACACGCAATCAAAATTGCATAATTTGCCCTTGGTCGGCAGCAGGTTTATCCCGAGGGACGAGCCAAGCCGACGGCTGTGGATAGGACCGAAAACTATTTCCTCTCTTAACATATCTATATAATTCTGCGGGAAGAGCTCGCCGTTGTCAAGGCGCCTTTTCCCGATATATGATCCACGAAAACAAGCCCCGGCTTCTTGCCGCAGGCGATTGATCCCAACACGCTGTTCTTTCCGAGAAACTCCGCCCCGTTCAGGCAAGCCCACGTAAAGAGCTCGTTGACAGGCACTTCGGGAAAATTCTCTTGAAGACAGAACAATTCCCTGACCATATTCAAATCGTCATTGCTGGAAAGAGAATCAGTGCCCACTGTGATTTTCATTGCATTGGCGCGCATCATCCTTACAGGTGGCAAAGCGTTATGTATAAATAAATTTGATAGAGGGCACAGGGCTATGAAAGGATGCGTCATAGTCGCTTTTACCGCATCTATGCCTTCCTGATTCAGACACACCTCGTGCACCAGAAGGATGTGCTCCTGAAAAGGAGCCGGATGCGCCTTCTCAATCCTGTCTATAAAATACAGCAATGATGATTTGCCGGTCACAGGAGGCAGGCTCATTCCCGCCTTCTTCCTGTTCTCATACATCGGCCCGCTTCCGCTCTCCATCATTTCCTCCTCCTCCGGAGATTCCTCACTATGGTAAGACAGAAAGCCGCTTTTAAGTCCGGCTGCACTTGCCGCAGTGAGAAGTTCAGGGCTCATCGTGTAGCATGAATGGGGAGTTGGAGCAGCGTCAATATGGAACGATCGAGCCTTTTCGTTCAACTGAGAGACTGAGTCCATCACTGACTGACAGTCTGAAGGCTCGGTTCCGAACACCTCAAGGAACGATCTGACGTACATCCTTGACGAGGCCTTGATTGCGAAAGAATCCGCACAATTGCTGATGTCTCCCATTGCGGAGACGCCCTGATCCCACATTCTGTCAATCCAAAACCGGATGTCAGCCTTCCTCTCGTCATCCGACTTAGTGTCTCTGAGAGCGTTGATCTGATCTATGAATCCGGCCATTCCGCTTCCCTTTCTGAACAATCCCTTCATATAAGAAAGTTCCAGATGGCAGTGTGCATTGACGAATCCAGGAGTAATAGCACCGTCAAACACTTCCTTTTCCGAAGAAAAAGCCTCCGACTCCCCAACGGAAAGGATTGTCCCGTCATCATCGAATTCCACGAAAGCATCCCTCAAAGGGGCCTTCGAGTCCAAAGTGTACACAAAAGGCGCGGCAATTCTTCTCATTTGGATCTTGGTATATCAAATTCTTCAATAAGCCGTTTGTCTATTTTAAGTAAGTGGAACGAAGTGTCCACGGGGCTTCCCACGCTATCACGCGGCATATTAGGCACAACAGCAGGGCCGCTGTACATAGTGTCGGGAGGAAGGGCCTCGAAAGTGTAGATTCCGGTGGAATCCATCGACACCTTGACTCCGGCATTTGAGACGGCAGCTCCTCCAGGAACGTAAAACGGCACGCCGTCCGGAAAGAAATCACGCTCGCCCTTCATCTTGGCCCGTTGAGCAAGCTGCTGAGCCTGCATAGAACTGATCTCACCTTTAATGATAGATGAAGCCTTTTTAAGAATTCGGGAATATTTGTCCGGATTCTCCATATAGGCATCGACGCTCTTCCTGTAATCTGCAGTAGTGTAGCCGTATTTACGGAATATCGGCTCGTAAATTCTCGTTGTGTCTATGACCCTTCTCGCCTTCGGATTCAGCACGACCCATTGGTCGGAGACATAGATTTCCGCATAAATCTCTGCCATCTTGGACGCAGGAATCACCCTGCCCTTACGAGAGCAAGAAGCCATCACGGATAGACCTATAAAGGCGAACAGAATAATGCGGGTCAACTTTCTCATAACTACCTCAATGTTGCGCCGAACTCGTTCTGGAAAGTGGATAGCAGTCTTTGCATAACCTTCTCCACATCACTGTCAGTCAATGTCTTGTCAGGATCCTGAAGCACGAAGCTGATTGCGTACTGCTTCTTGCCGGAAGGAATCTTGTCGCCTCTGTAGACATCGAACAAGGACACGCCTTTCAGAATCTTTTTGACAGACTTGAACGCACTGCTTCTCAAATCCGAGTATTTGACATTCTCGTCGAAAAGCAGAGCGAGGTCTCTTCTGACTTCAGGGAATTTAGGCAGTTCTCTGAAAGCGACTTTGTCTCTTTTCACCAGTTCAAACAGAGTGTTCCAATTGATCTCAGCTGCAAAAACGCTTTGACGCACGTCAAATCTCTTGGCGAGAACCGGGGATACTGTTCCGAGAGTGGCGAGAATCTTGCCTTGACCCGGAAGGGTGTACACAATGCCTTCCGAAAAGACGTCCTCAGGAGCTGCCGCTGTCTCCATCTTCTCAAGTTCAACTCCGAAACGCTTGAGCAGCAATTCCAGATAGCCCTTAAGAAGGAAATAATCGCCTTTGACAGGGGCTGCGTTCCATGATTTGTCAGACGCTCCCGTGATGAACAGCGTGAACACCTGATGTTCCTCGTAAGACTCCAAAGTCTTGCCGTCCATTTCCGGATGTCTCTGATAGACTGAGCCGTACTCGTAGAATTTCATTGAGGACATCTGCCTGTTGACATTATAGGCAACGGTCTCCAATCCGTTGAGAATCAAGGTCTGACGCATAACGTTCAGATCCGAGCTGAGCGGATTGACCAGACGAACGCAACGCTCCACAGGGAACGTTCTCAAATTCTCGTAATAGTCGCTCTTAGTCAGGGAGTTGCACATTGTCTCCACGAAACCGTTCGCACTAAGGAAATTGGATATGCCGTTACGTATCGCCTCAGGCTCCGGTGAGGGAGTGGCATTGACGGACATAACCAGTCTCTTAGGCAACTCTATGTTGTTGTAACCGTAGATTCTGAGTATTTCCTCGACCACGTCACACTCTCTGGTAACATCAATCATATAAGTCGGAGCCGCCACTTTCGCACCTTCGGGAACACCGTCGGAGGAAGTCCTGCGCTCAACGAAATCGTAGGCCAGGAAGGTGAGAATCTTCTCGATGGTGTCGTGTCCGATTCTCTTTCCGATGAACGCCTCTATTCTGTCATAATCCAGATCTATGATCTTTTTCCCGATCTTGACGGGATAATTCTCCTGCACTTTGCCGACAATCCTGCCTCCGGCACATTCCTGAATCAGCAATGCGGCTCTCTGGCGGGCGTAGGCCACGATCTCGGGATCCGCGCCTCTTTCGTATCTGTAAGACGCATCGGTCTGAAGGCCCTGACTCTTTGAGGACTTGCGGATGGACACCGGATCAAAATAAGCCGACTCAAGGAAGACATTCTCAGTGGCCTCGGTGACACCTGAATCATCTCCGCCGAACACTCCTGCGAGACACATAGCTTTGTTCCTGTCTGCAATGACCATATCGCTCGAGGCCAGTTTCCTCTCCACTGTGTCAAGAGTGACGAGCCTCTCGCCTTCTGAAGCCCTGCGGACTATCACTTTGAGACCGGCCACTTTGTCCGCATCAAAAGTGTGAAGCGGCTGTCCGCATTCCATAAGCACGAAATTGGAGATGTCAACCACATTGTTGATAGGTTTCAAGCCGATGGACACGAGTTTTTTGCTCAGCCATTCAGGCGACGGTCCGACTTTCACTCCGGCAATCGTTGTTCCTGAATATCTCGGAGCCCCGCTTACATCCTGAACGTCAATGGGTATAGCCCCGTTAATCTCTGTCTCTGAGGTGCAGACTTCCTCGCTTCCTTCCTTGAAAGCAGACACATCGGGGATATGCAGACGACACGGAATGTCATTAAGCCTCATATAAGCGTACAGGTCTCTGGCAACGCCGATGAAGGATGACGCATCGATTCTGTTCGCAGTCAGATCTATCTCTATCAAGGCGTCTGACTCAAGATGAAGATAATCTTTAGCCGAAGTCCCGATCACCGCGTCTTCCGGAAGTACTTTGATTCCTGAATGGTCAGTGCCGATTCCGAGTTCGTCATCAGCGCAAATCATTCCGAGTGACTCGACTCCTCTGATCTTAGATCTCTTGATCTTGAAATCCCCCGGAAGCACGGCTCCCACTCTCGCAAACAAAACTTTCTGCCCCGCGGCCACATTCGGAGCGCCGCACACAACCGGTACGAGTTCCGCCCCTCCGTCATTAACTTTCGTTATGTGCAGATGATCGGAATTGGGATGAGGGACACATTCAACTACCTGAGCCACGACAACGCCCTCAAGACCGCCGGGAATCTGCTCTTGCTCACTAAGAGAATCCACTTCCAAACCGATTGAAGTCAAAGCGTCTGCAATGGCCCGGGGGTTGAGATCACACTCAAGATAGTCCTTGAGCCAACTATAAGATATCTTCATAATAAACTGTTGATTTTTTATTTCTTTTTAATCTCTTCGCTGGAGAAAAGCGCTGATATGAATTCTTTCTTGTCGAAAACTTTCAAATCGTCGATCCCCTCTCCGACTCCGATAAACTTAATAGGAATCTTGAACTGGTCCACTATTCCCAGCACCACCCCGCCTTTCGCGGAACCGTCCAACTTTGTGACGGCGAGCGATGTGACATCAGTGGCTTTGGAAAACTCCTTAGCTTGCTGGAAGGCATTCTGACCCGTTGAGCCGTCAAGCACCAAAAGGACTTCGTGAGGAGCATCCGGAATTACCTTCCTCATCACGTTACGGATTTTGGTAAGTTCGTTCATAAGGTCCACCCTATTGTGGAGCCTGCCCGCTGTGTCTATCAGGACCACGTCAGCATTCTTGGCCACGGCCGATTTGACTGTGTCATAAGCGACTGAGGCCGGATCCGAGCCCATCTCCTGTTTTACGATTTCCACTCCGGCTCTGTCCGCCCAGATCTGAAGCTGCTCCACTGCGGCAGCTCTGAAAGTGTCCGCAGCTCCGAGAACCACCTTTTTGCCCTGAGCCTTAAGTTTGCTCGCCAGTTTGCCGATAGTTGTAGTCTTCCCGACGCCGTTCACTCCAACGACCATTATCACATAAGGTTTTTTGGTGAAATCGAAAGGCTCGACTTTCTCAGAATCGGAATCATCGACATTAAGGAGTTTGCCTATTTCGTCTCTTAGCATATCCACGAGCTCGTCCAAAGACATATACTTGTCCTCGCTGACTCTGTCCTCAAGATTGTCAATCACTTTCAGAGTGGTGTCCACGCCCATATCCGAAGAGATCAATGCCTCTTCTATAGCGTCCAACACATTTTCATCCACTTTTGAACGGCCCGCTACCGCTCTCGATAGTTTCTGAAAAAAATTCTGTTTGGTTTTCTGAACTCCTCTGTCAAATAATCCCATAATAATTTGTTCTAACTTAATCTACAAAGATACAAAATCAAGAATACATAAAAAAGACGTTGCCTAACCTAAGTTCAGACAACGTCTTTCTAATCCTACTATGAGAAAAAACTATTTCTTGTTAAAAAAGTCTTTTTCCTTACCTAAATCCACAAGCTGCTCTACGAAGACGTAAGCACCTGTCTTAGGAGATTTGTCCATACGGATGCATTTTACCATGCTCCTCGCACCAGCTTTTGCTGCGAATGTCGCGACTGCTTTCTTTGCCATAATCTATTCTCCTATAATTATTTAATCTCACGATGAACAGTGACCTTGTGAAGGTAAGGATTGTACTTCTTACGCTCCAGACGATCAGGCGTGTTCTTTTTGTTTTTTGTCGTAATGTATCTTGACATTCCGGGCACACCGCTTTCTCTTTGCTCTGTGCACTCAAGGATGACCTGCACCCTGTTACCTTTCGCTTTCTTTGCCATAATTTACAAAATTTAAACAAGGTTAATTAGACCTTTCTCACGAGATTTCGCGAGTACGGCCTCAAGACCGTTCTTCTCAACGATTCTCATACCCTTGGCGGTTAATTTCAATGTGACGAATCTCTTCTCGGATTCCAACCAATATTTCTTGGTTTTAAGATTGAGGGAGAACTCGCGCTTTGTACGCAATTTGGAATGAGAGACATTGTTGCCTATCATTCTCTTTCTTCCCGTTACTTGACAAATCTTTGCCATATTAATAATTTTTTATAATTTTCAATAATCACGAAGGGACTGCAAATTTCGCTTTAATTTTTTTAATATCAAAAGATTCTAAACAAATTTGAAAAATCTGCCCCACCTTACGTTACTCGGGAACTTCTTGTTCCTGTCTGACGAGTACCAAACCACAAACGGCTTTCCGACCACGTGATCCTCAGGCACGAAGCCCCAGTATCTTGAGTCAAGCGAATTGTGACGATTGTCACCCATCATAAAATAATAATTCTGTTTAAAAGTGTACTCGTCCGTCTCTTTTCCGTTGATGATGTACTTTCCATCCGAGCTCACCTGAAAATCATTACCCTCATAGACGGAGATAATCCTTCTATAAAGAGGAAGATTGTGAGCGGTCAGCTTCACGCACACACCTTTCTTCGGAATCCAAAGAGGACCGTAATAGTCTCTGGTCCACTCGAATTCGGGACTGAAAGGGAAAAGGCTTGAATAACTGTCCGGATAGTCCGGAGGATAGACATCAAGATTGGCCTTCACGCTCTCCACACTTGAAAAGGACTTGATCTTGCCCAGCATCTCTTCTGTCAAAGGCATAATGGGATAACCCGGGAGATACGGATCAAAGAACAATTCTCCGGTGTTGAGTTTCAAATCGTCAATCAACTTGGAATTGATCTTCTGCCCGGTCGTCCTGACTTCGTAAGAGAGTTGAATTCCGGGATAGACCTCCTGCTTTACTGAATTGACATAGACAAGTCCGTCTTTGACAGTAAGAGTGTCACCTGCTACGGCCACACATCTTTTGACGTAATGATCTTTCTTGTCAGTCGGTCTGACGATGATCGGACCGAAATTGTCAATCACATACTGTCTTCCGGAATTTCTTACGGAAGCATAATAATCGTCAGCCGGAGCCTTTTTAAGGACTGTGTCGCCGTTCGGAAAACCGAACACCACAATGTCCCCCCTTCTGACTTCCCTGATACCCTTAAGCCTTTTGTAATCATTCTTGATGAGAGTCGAATAGGACTCGTGCGAGAAGATGACATTGTGAGTAAAAGGAATAGTAAGCGGTGTCTGCGGAGTTCTCGGACCGTATGTGATCTTGTCCACGAAAAGATGATCACCAGTAAAAAGAGTACTTTCCATTGATGAGGATGGGATCCTGAAAGCCTGGAAAAAGAAAATGTTGATGAACGTAACCACAACGACCGCGAAAATAATGGCGTCAAGCCAATCGAGCCACGGGTTGCGTTTTTCCCCTTCCTTAAGGTTTTGTTTCCAAAACATCCACTTTACCTTACGGGTAATGTGATGGTCAAAAATGACGATAAGACCGAGGAGCCACCAATAGTTTCCAAGCCATATCACCCACAGCAAATACAGAATGGCCCAGAAGGACATTCTCACCCATTTGTTATGGTATAGATCTCTTAGGCTCATCAACCGCACTATTTAACTGAATTAACGATTGCTTCGAAAGCCTGTGGGTTGTTCATAGCGAGGTCCGCGAGAACTTTACGGTTAAGACCGATGTTCTGCTTTGCAAGCTTACCCATAAACTGGGAATAAGAGATTCCGTACTGACGCGCGGCCGCATTGATTCTCTGAATCCACAAAGCGCGAAATTCGCGTTTCTTGGCTTTACGGTCACGGTAGGCATACGTCAAACCTTTCTCGTATGTGTTTTTAGCTACGGTCCAGACGTTCTTCCTTGACAGGAAATTACCGCGGGTTCTCTTCAGAATCTTCTTTCGTCTTGCCCTTGAGGCAACTGAATTTACTGATCTTGGCATAATTTTACATTTTTATGGACGCAGTGACCTGTTTTGCAAGATACTTTCCGACTGCCATCCAGTGATACATTAAGATTAGTTAAAGGACCAACATTTCTCTTACTCTCTTCACATCATCTCTGTCGACGATTGCGAAGTGATCAAGATTTCTCTTTTGTTTTTTGGTCTTCTTTGTGAGGATGTGGCTGTGATAAGCGTGCTTCCTCTTGATTTTTCCCGACCCGGTAAGCGTGAAACGCTTTTTGGCACCGGATACAGATTTTAATTTTGCCATCGTTAAAAAAATTTAACAGTTAATAATAATAAGTGTCCGTCTGACGGACTATTTTTTCTTGTTCGGAGAAATCATCATTGACATCCTCTTCCCTTCGAGAACAGGCATGTGTTCCGCACGTCCTACGTCCTCAAGTTCCACAGCGAATCTCAGCAACTGTTTTTCACCCTGATCGGCGAATTTGATCGATCTGCCGCGGAAGAAGATTGAAGCCTTCACTTTGCTTCCGTCCTCTAAAAACTCACGCGCGTGCTTGAGCTTGAACTGGAAATCGTGCTCGTCGGTGTTTGGCCCGAATCTGATCTCTTTGATCACTATCTTGGAGGAATTCAGCTTCATTTCCTTCGCCTTCTTCTTCTGCTGATAGAGATACTTCTGATAATCCATTATCTTACATACGGGAGGATCCGCCTTTGCGCTGATCTCCACCAAATCCAAACTCAACTCATCGGCTTTCTTCAAAGCGGCCGAGATCGTGTAGATTCCCGGTTCCTCAATGTTGTCACCGACAAGACGGACGCTCGCAGCAAGTATCTGTTCATTGATATTGAGCTCGTTTTCGTCTTTGGGCTGATTCTGACCGTACGGACGACCGTTACGGACATTGCCGGGCCTAACTCCGGTTGCCGGCTTAGGTCCGCTGAATGTTCTTTGCGCATTGTTGGGTCTGAAACCTCCATTGGAAGGTTTCGGTCCGCTGTGCGGCGCTGAAGGTTTAAATGGTGTAGCGATAAAAAAATCCTCCTATATTAAAGTAAACAACTATTATGACAATTCGGCCTTTACATCGGCCTTTATCTTGTCTATCAAATCTTGCGGGGTCATCGAGCCTCCGTCATTTCCGTTCAATCTCACGGAAACCGTGTTGCCTGCGACCTCTTTCTCACCGACAACGACCAAAATAGGGATTCTCAGCAGAGAAGTCTCACGGATTCTCTTGCCCAGAGTCTCATTACGATCGTCATAGGAAGCCCGAATTTCGGAATTTTTCAGCAATTTGCAAATATTTTTCGCATAATCTGAATATTTTTCACTGACAGGCAGAACCATAACCTGATCCGGGCACAGCCACAACGGCAGATGACCCGCGGTGTGCTCAAGCATAACGGCAGTGAATCTCTCTATGGATCCGAACGGAGCCCTGTGTATCATTACAGGACGTTTCTTGCTTCCGTCAGCGTCGGTATACTCAAGCTGGAAACGCTCAGGGAGATTGTAATCCACCTGAATGGTACCGAGCTGCCATTTTCTACCTATCGCGTCCTTGACCATAAAGTCAAGTTTTGGCCCGTAGAAAGCGGCTTCGCCATATTCGACTACCGCATTGAGGTGCTTATCCTTCGCAGCCTGAACGATAGCGTTCTCAGCCTTTTCCCAATTCTCGTCGGAACCGATATATTTTTCTTTGTTGCTCTTGTCTCTAAGTGAGATCTGAGCCAGATAATCAGTGAAATGGAATGTCTTGAAGACATACATAATCAAATCTATAACCTTCTCGAACTCGGTCTGGAGCTGATCAGGACGGCAGAACATATGAGCGTCATCCTGAGTAAAGCAGCGCACGCGGGTCAATCCGTGCAACTCGCCGCTCTGCTCATAACGATAGACCGTTCCGAACTCGGCATATCTCAAAGGCAGATCCTTGTAAGAGTGAGGCTCATTGCGGTAGATCTCGCAATGATGAGGACAGTTCATTGGTTTCAGCATATATTCCTCTCCCTCCTGAGGGGTGTGAATAGGCTGGAACGAATCTTTGCCATATTTAGCATAGTGGCCTGACGTAACGTAAAGCTGTTTGCTTCCGATGTGAGGTGTCACTACCGGCAGATAGCCGTACTCTTCCTGCTTCTTTCTGAGAAATCCTTCAAGGACATATCTCATCACGGCGCCTCTTGGCAGCCACAACGGCAACCCCAAACCTACTCTTGAGGAGAAAGTGAAAAGCTTCATCTCCTTGCCGAGCTTTCTGTGATCTCTTTTTTTGGCTTCCTCGAGAACCACCAGATAATCGTCAAGTAGCGATTTCTTCGGAAATGTGATTCCATATATACGGGTAAGCATCGGACGTTTTTCGTCTCCCCTCCAGTAAGCTCCCGCAATAGAGGTGAGTTTCACCGCTTTGATCTTTTCCGTGCTCATCAGATGAGGCCCGCGGCAAAGATCGGTAAAACAGCCGTTCTTATAGAAAGTGATCGTCCCGTCAGCGAGATCGTTGATCAGTTCGACCTTATACTCATTTCCGTTCTCTTTGAAATGTTTGAGGGCTTCGGCCTTAGTGACATCAGTGCGTTCGAATTTTCCGTCATTCTTGGCAAGCTCAAGCATTTTTTTCTCAATGACCGGAAGATCAGCGTCTGTGAGTTGTCTGTCTCCGAGGTCAACGTCGTAGTAGAAACCGTTCTCAATAGCTGGGCCGATGCCGAATTTAACCCCCGGATACAATTCCTGAAGAGCTTCCGCCATCAAATGCGATGAGGAATGCCAAAAGACTTCTTTGCCGTCCTCGTCATCCCATTTGAGAAGTCTGATAGAAGAATCTTTCTCAATCGGAATCGTAAGGTCGCGCGTGACCCCTCTG
Organism: Bacteroidales bacterium; assembly: GCA_041667245.1. Classification (GTDB taxonomy): domain Bacteria; phylum Bacteroidota; class Bacteroidia; order Bacteroidales; family UBA932; genus Cryptobacteroides. Next base: position 19,781 of record JBAYFJ010000019.1, read on the forward strand.
CCTATAGACGAATCATCCGCAGCTTTCACTGACACAGCCAAAACATCGGCTGCCAGCCTCGGGCTGATACTCTGAGCAATTTCGTAGCCTGTTACGCCTTTCTCAAAAGGCTTGACGCTACCGTCCGGAAACGTAATGTTAATCATAAAATCAATATTTTTCACTGTCCCGCACCTTCAGCACAAACAAAGGGCTGATAACTCGATACGGGCTGCAATTAGTCTGCAAATTTACGAAAATTTTTTCATTATACATAAAATGCTTAAATTTGATGCTTGAAATCAGACCATAAATAGATATGTCGGAAAAAATAAGCGGAAAAATCATCTGGAACAATGCCGCGAAAGCAGGACTCGTGCTTGGACTCGTGTCTGTCGCTTATATGTTCATAACAATGGCGACAGGTAAAATCCCGTCCAAATTTTTGTCCATGTCGGTCAACACGCTGCTGTGGCTGGCCAAATTCATCGGATGCATCTACTTGATGAGGTATTTTATGACACGGCTGGCGAAGGAATATTCTGAAGTAACCAATTCGCACACCTACACTTACGGAATGGCCATCGCTTTGCTGTCCGCTTTTATATGCTCTTGCGGAAGTCTGGTGAATATGGTGTACATCAATCCGGATCTTATCGCGCAGACTTATCAGACCGCTATTCAGCAGTATGCGGGAATGATGGACTCCAACACTTTGGAGGCTGTCGAGAACATAATGCCGAAACTTCCGATGATCTCGTTTTTCGGCTCTCTGATTTACTGTTTCCTTTACGGTACTCTGTTGTCGTTCATACTTTCAAGGAACATTCCTTCAAACAGTCCGTTCGACATTTTCAACGAGCCTGACGATCAGCAATAATTTTTTTGATATGGATTACTCAAAAGATCTTTCTGTCATCATCCCTTCTTACAACGAGAATGAATCATTGCCCGAACTCGTAGCGTGGATTGACAGAGTCGTAAAGAAAGAGGGCCTGTCGCACGAAATCATTATCATTGACGATGGAAGCAAGGACGGCTCATGGAAAACCATAAAGGATCTGGCCTCAAAGCCTGACGCAGACGTCAAGGGCATTTCTTTCAGAAGAAATTACGGTAAATCCGCAGCATTGTTCTGCGGTTTCGAAGCGGCTCAAGGCGAGGTCGTCATCACGATGGACGCCGACCTGCAGGACTCTCCCGAAGAGATACCCGCTCTCTACAAGATGATCAAGGAGGAAGACTGGGACGTGGTGTCCGGCTGGAAGCAACATCGTCTGGACAACAAATTCACGAAGAATCTGCCTTCAAAACTCTACAATGCCACCGCGCGTTGGGTGACGGGGATCAAGATTCACGATATGAATTGCGGGCTTAAGGCTTACAAGAACGAAGTAATCAAGAATATAGAGGTGTACGGCGAGATGCACAGGTACATTCCTTATCTTGCAAAAAATGCGGGATTCGAGAAGATTGCCGAGATGCCGGTTCATCATCAGAAAAGGAAGTACGGCAAAAGCAAATTCGGCGTTGAGCGTTTTGTAAACGGAGTTCTTGACTTGACCTCACTCTGGTTTCTGAGCTCATTCGGAAAGAAGCCTATGCACTTTTTCGGCTTCACCGGACTGCTGATGTTTCTGGTCGGAGGCGTCATCGCAATCTGGCTGATAATAGCCAAACTCGTGCACCAATCCGCGGGAATGGTGTTCAGACCGGTTACGGACCAGCCGTTGTTCTACCTTGCTTTAGTCGCTGTGATTCTTGGAGTTATGCTGTTCCTCGCCGGCTTCCTCGGCGAACTCGTGACGCGAAACTCAACGCTTCGCAACAAGTACAACATCAAAGACAGATTCTGATTGTGTGGAGAATGCGGGGATCGAACCCGCCACCTTCAGATTGCGAACCTGACGCTCTACCAGATGAGCTAATTCCCCGGTTGGAACTGCAAAGTTACTATTTTTTTGTACTTGGGCAAGATGCCCGTACATTTTTTTTCACAATCGCACCTCTTTACATTCACAATCTTACCCCCACGACGACATTGCCTCTCATTCTCAGGTACTCGGTCCGGATATGGTCGGGATTGCCAAGAGTGCAATTGTGGAGAGTTATAGTGATGCCGATGAGAAATTTGCCTTTGTTATAGATTACCGCATAGTTCCCGGTGGCAATCATATTCGTTAATCTGCAACGAACGTCTTCTTTCTCACCGTTGGCTTCAAAAGCGCTGTTGTCATAGACCACAAGGGTGGGAATGAGAGAAAAGTGGATGAGCCACCGTCCTGTCACCCAATTATATCCATAGCCCCCTCCTATTCCTACGGAATGTCCTCTGATTGAGCTTTCGTCCGCCGCCTGGTTTGCTATTGTCTTGCTCCATTTGTACGAAGCGGCAACTATCCAGCTTCCGGCACTTTGCTTTTGCAATTTTGACTGGTTGAAGACTGCCGGGAAGGAAAACTGTCTGAAGTTTAGAAAATAGCACACGTCCAGATTGAGCGATCTGTGACGAACACTTCCGGAAGAGACGGAAGATGGTCCCAAGCCGGATTCCGAGAATCCTGAAAAGGAATTCTCGGAAATATAACCGGATTCAATGGAAAATCTGTTGCCGTAGGAATTGACGGAGAAGGTGACGGCATCCTTTTCTTTTCCGAAGAGATCGACTGCGAAGCCTGCTGACAGACGCTTGTATGAAACGAAGACTCCTTCTTTAAGCTTAGGTTTCGCAGACAGTTCGGAGTGAAAAGAGTTGTCCTTGAAAAAACCGTCAGTCTCTATCGTCGCCTGAGAACATTCTGTAATAGTTTTGAGAGCCCATTTTTCAGAAGGTACGGCGATGAATGAGGAATCTATGTTTTTGAGAGTTGAAAGATTTTGTCCTTTAACAATCATGCAGGTGAATAGAAGCGCGCATAAAATACTACTTCTTTTCCTCATCAGGCAGTCTGCGCGTATGTCGGGAGACAAAGAAATTCAATACTCTTTTAGCAATGCCGACGAAGAAGTTTTCCACTGCGTCATAGCCTCCGACTACTGCGTCAGCAAGTGAATAATAAGCATTGAGCACCTTATGCTCAATAAAATAGTAAATATTCCACGAACACATATCCTTTACAATTAAAAAATGTAGGTGAACCCGAAATTAAATTTGTTTGAATGCAGGGTCCCGTCATCTTTACTTCTATCGATTAGTCCGAAATCATAACCGGCGTTGATTGCATAATGCTCGGCGAACACTAATCCTATGCCGCCTCCGACGGATGCGTTGAAAGACTTTATGTCAAGATTCTTTTGATACGTGTCTACCGATAATGTCGGTCCTGCATAGGCAAAACCGCCTATTCCTTTGACGAATTCTCTTCCATAGTTGAACATCATCGGAAGATTGACGCTCTGTTCTTTCTGACTGTCCATCGAACAAGAATAATAGAGTCCCGGAGCGAAACCTATTCCATTAACGGAATGGAAGTTATAGGATGCTCCCAAAGTTACTGACGTTAAATCGTAAGAGTCCGTGCCCTTGGAGTAGCTGCCGCTAACTGAGAATTGAGCGAAAACGTCTGTGCCGGTGAGAAGCATAAACGCTGACACTGCGAGGATAAGAATTTTTTTCATTAGTACCTTTATTTAATTATTTTGTGTCTTATTGACAGGTGCAAAGGTACGGAAGCGAGGGGGTCGTGAAAAGGTCTCTATTTCAGAGAGTTTGGACAGTTTTTCTGTATTCTGCGGGCGATTGCCCTGTGACCCGTTTGAAGTATTTGCCAAAGAAGGATTGAGAAGGGAAGTTCAACTCCTCACTTATTGAGGCGATGGTTTTCGAAGTAGAGGCCAACTGTGCTTTCGCATCAAGGACAACATAAGAATCAATCCAATCAGTGGCTGGACGTCCGCTTGTCTCTTTGACTGTCATTGAGATATACTTTGGCGAGAGGCACATTGACTGAGCATAGTAATCCAAATCCCTATGTAAGGAGTAGTCGTGTTCTACAAGATTAATGAATTGCATTGTAATGTCTGACTTTCGGCTCTTGAGTTCATTGTCAGTAGATGGAAGGCTATGAATATAATAACCTAATCCAAGAAAGAAGGCTTTGGTTAAAAGACGAAGTATCTCAAAAACATTTGGATTCTTCTTCTGATATAGGATGCCACGGCATAGCTCCAAATAGGATGTCAGCGCAAGAGCCTGCCTGTCTTCGAGAGAATAATATGGTTTGTCATCAACTATCTTGAAAAATTTAAAGCTATCGCCTATTTCGAGAGAATCCAGAAAATGGCGTGACATAAGAATAGTAGTCCCTTTGAAATCAGAACTGATTGAAATGGCTTCAAACACTTGTCCGGATAACACAACGCCGAAGCCGTTCGGGCTAATCTGAAAGTCTCTCATATTAATTCTCGCTTTCAAAGCACCGGCATTGCAAAAAACGGCAATTGTCATATCAGATTTGAAAGGATAATGCTGATGAAAGCTTATTAACGGATTGTCTATAAGCACAAAATCGTTCTCGCAGTTAAAGACTGATTCTGCGACTAATGGACTGACGTTTAAATTGTCAGTCAATCTGTCAATTACATTCCTGATTATCATAAACACGAAATAATTCTCGGTAAATATAACAAAAAAAGAGAGCCGGACAAGATTTTACTCCTGTCCGGCTCCCCGAAGAACGGCAGCTGCCTACTCTTCCGACTGGTA
>JBAYFJ010000020.1:0-23930 GCA_041667245.1 Bacteroidales bacterium
AGCAGAATTGCCCTGACCGAGCGAGTGACTTTCCCGAAATTAAAATTCTCGTTGTCAAAAAAATACTTAGGCATAACGGCTTACCTCCTCAGATGGCGGGAAGACGGTTTGTCTATGGGAACCTCCGGCTTGTTTGAATTGTCCTTGGTGAGAGCGGCGTATTCCTTGACCGGCATAGACATGTCCAGATAGTTGTTCGGATTGACGTAATTGCCTTTATAGATTACCTCATAATGCAGATGCGGACCGGTGGAACGTCCTGAATTACCGGAGGTGCCTATCAGTTCGCCTCTTGTGATTTTCATCCCTCTTGAGACTCCGATGGATTTCAGATGGGCGTATCTTGTCTTGTAGCCGAAACCGTGATCAATCATTATCGAATTGCCGTAGCCGAAGAACTCATAACTGACATCTTCCACGACCCCGTCGCCGGTGGAATAGACAGGAGTGCCCTGATGACAGGAAAAGTCCATACCCGTGTGCATTTTGCTTCTGCCGTTGATTGGGTCCCGTCTGTAGCCGAAACCGCTTGACAATCTGTAGTCTTTCGGATCGGGGTTCAGCGGAGGAATAGCGGGAACGCTCGTCGCCATATCCCCGGCTTTCTGTGCGAGAAGAGACACCTCATCGAAGGATTTGCTCTGAATGTAAGTCTTTTTCATCAGCACGTCCATCCTTATCGTGGTCTTTTTGAGAAGACTGTTGTCGCTCATTATGTCCAGATAAGCGTATCTGTCCACTCCTCCGAATCCTGCGTTCCTCACCTCGGACGGAATTGCGTTCATTCCGAAAATCGATCTGTAGATGTTGTCGTCTCTGATCTGGAGTCCGGCGAGCGCTTCGTCGTAACTGTTCAGACGGCTGTCGAGAACCTCAATCTTGGACACCCACTCCGCGTTTTTCATCTTCAGAAGCATAGTCTTCGGGAGCTCAAGTCCGAGGACCGAAGTAAACAGCCAGAAATAAAGATAGCCCAATCCTGCGCCGGCCACAATGACCGACGCCCACTTGGAGAAACGTGTGAGCCCGGACACTTTTTGAATCTCGTATATCAGGGTCTCCGGATTCAGTATATACTTTTTGTGAGATGACATAATCGCAAATATAGTCTTTTTTTGAGAAAAATGTTATAATTTTGTCTCTTCAATGTTAAGTGTGCAAAAAGAGTGCAAAATTAATTTAGTATGACTTCAAAAGAAACAAGACAGACTTTCCTTGACTTTTTCGCGTCAAAAGGCCATCAGATTGTGCCTTCAGCTCCGATGGTTGTCAAGAACGACCCTACGCTGATGTTCACGAATGCGGGAATGAACCAGTTCAAAGATATATTCCTCGGCAACACGACTCCAAAGACAAAACGAGCCACCGATTCTCAGAAATGCCTGAGAGTCAGTGGAAAGCATAACGACTTGGAAGAGGTGGGGCACGATTCCTACCACCACACTATGTTCGAGATGCTCGGCAACTGGAGTTTCGGTGATTATTTCAAGACCGAGGCAATAGACTGGGCTTGGGAACTGCTTACGGAGGTCTACAAGATAGACAAGAACAGACTGTACGCGACCATATTCCAGGGTGACGCTTCCGACGGGACTTCTCTTGACGAAGAGGCCAGGCATACTTGGATGAAGCATCTTCCTGAGGACAGGATTCTGCTCGGGGACAAACACGACAATTTCTGGGAAATGGGTGACACGGGTCCCTGCGGACCTTGCAGCGAGATTCACGTTGACCTCAGAAGCGACGGCGAAAGGGCAGCATTGCCCGGGCGCAAGCTTGTGAACAAGAGCAATCCTCTGGTTATAGAGATATGGAATCTGGTGTTTATGCAGTTCAACCGCAAGGCTAACGGGGAACTTGAGTCTCTTCCGAATCGCAACATCGACACCGGAATGGGCTTTGAGAGGCTCTGTATGGTGCTTCAGGGCAAGACCAGTAATTACGACACAGACGTCTTCACCGGAATCATCCATAAAATTGAGGATCTTAGCGGACATAAGTATCACGAAAATGACAAAGACGACGTTGCTTTCAGAGTGATTGCGGACCACATCCGCGCCATCAGTTTCTCAATCGCCGATGGCCAGCTTCCTTCCAATGTGAAGGCCGGTTACGTGATTAGGCGTATTCTTAGGAGGGCTGTACGTTACGGCTACACTTTCCTCGGTTTTAACGAGCCTTTCCTTTGCCGTCTTGTGGAGAAAGTCGCTGAGGAGATGGGTGAGGCTTATCCGGAACTCCGCAAGCAGCAGAAACTTATCGAGAGTGTGATCCGGGAAGAGGAAAACGCTTTCCTTCGCACTCTTGACAGAGGTATAAAGATGATGGACGACTACATATCCAAGGCTTCCGCAACTAAAATCATCAGTGGGGAGGATGCGTTCATCCTTTACGACACTTACGGATTCCCTGTGGATCTGACTGAGCTTATCGCCACTGAGAACGGTTACGCCGTGGATCTGGAAGGGTTCAACAAAGAGCTTCAGAAGCAGAAGGACCGCGCTCGCAACGCCACTTCCAACGAGTTCGGCGACTGGATCGTTTACAACAACGGTGAGGAAGAGGAGTTTCTGGGATATGACTACACTGAGCTTGAGGGCGTCAGAATGCTTAAACAGCGTACTGTGAAGTCCAAGAACAAGGTTATGTACCAGCTTGTGTTCGACCGCACTCCTTTCTATGCTGAGATGGGAGGAGAGATAGGGGACACGGGCTTCATCACGTCTGAGAGCGGTGAGAGAATCAAGATTCTCAACACTGTGAAAGACAACAACTTGACAGTGCATCTTGCGGAGAGGATACCTTCGGATTGTTCGGAGGCTTTCACTCTCACGGTTGATGCCGGCAGAAGGCTGAACATCACCAACAACCACACGGCCACCCATCTTCTTGACCACGCTTTGAGGGCTATCCTCGGCAATCACGTTGAGCAGAAAGGTTCTTATGTGGGTCCTGATTATTTCCGTTTCGACTTCTCTCATTTCTCTAAAATGACTGATGAGGAAATCGACAAGACTGAGGATATGGTCAATGACTTGATCAGAAAGAACAGCCCTCTTGAGGAAAATAGGTCGGCGACTATGGACGAAGCCAAGGCTATGGGGGCAATCGCTCTGTTCGGCGAGAAATACGGTGACAGAGTCAGAGTGGTCAAATTCGGTGATTCGATTGAGCTTTGCGGAGGTTGCCACGCGGCCGCGACGGGTCAGATCGGGCTTTTCAAAATTGTGTCCGAGACTGCGATTGCTGCTGGTGTCAGAAGGATCGAGGCTGTGACAGGATCATCGGCAGAGAATTATATCAGGGCTATGGAAAAGACTCTGACCACTGCTAAGGCGCTGTTCAACAATGTGCCTGATTTGAGCGCCGCCATCAGGAAGATGATTGAGGAGAATGCCGATTTCAAAAAAGAAATCGACAACGTGACCAAGGAGAAAACCGAGGAATTGGCCAAGAAACTTATGGGCCAGGCGAAAGAAATTAACGGCATAAAGGTTATAACTTTTGATATGTCTTTCGACCCTGCGATGGTGCGGGGGGCTGCTTTCCTGCTTCAGAAGAAGATTACGGGATGTGTTCTCGCCGGCGCTTTCTCTTTCAATGAGAAGCCGAATCTGGTGCTGATGTACTCCGATGATCTTGTGGCCGCGGGACACGATGCTTCCAAGGACATACGCGAGGCCGCGAGATTCATTCAGGGCGGCGGCGGCGGTCAGCCTTCTCTCGCAACGGCTGGCGGCAAGAATGTCGCAGGCCTTAAAGAGGCTATGGCAAAGATGATCGAGACTGCTACGAAATAACATTATCGAAGAATGAAAAGAATCGACAAATTCACTATTACCGCGTTCGTAGGACCGTTCGTGGCCATACTGTTTGTCGTCATATTCATTCTTATGATGCAGTTCCTCTGGGTCTACATCGACGAGCTTGTCGGCAAGGGTCTTGGGCTCAAGGTGCTGATGGAGTTCCTGTTTTGGGGAACTTGTACCATTATGCCTTTGGCTCTGCCTCTGGCCACTCTTCTGGCTTCCGTGATGACGCTCGGACAGATGGGCGAGAACAACGAACTGATAGCTTTGAAGGCAGCTGGAGTGTCGCTCACCAGAGTGATTGCACCTCTTGTCATCATCTCAGGTTTAATAAGTGTGGGTGCGTTTTTCACAGCCAACAACTTAGTGCCTCTTGCCTACAACAAGATCTACACTCTTCGTGATGACATCGGTAAGACCAAGGAGGAAATCAAGATTCCTTCCGGTACTTTCTACAACGGTATCGAGGGGTACATTCTCAGGGTGCAGTCCCGCAATGACGCGACCAAGATGATGTACGAGGTGATGGTCTACGATCACACCGGAGGCAAAGGCAACACCAGTCTCACTCTTGCGGATTCTGCGGAGATGAAGATGTCCAAGACCAAGGACTATCTGACTTTCAAGATGTTCAACGGTACGAGTTATCAGGAGACCAACAATTGGAACTATCGTGACACTTCTCTTCAGCTTCAGAAGATAGATTTCGACAAGCAGACTCTTGTCATTCCTCTTCAGAATTACGCTTTCCAGAAGTCTGACAAAGCTCGTTTCGGAGATCAGGTTAAGGCAATGAACCTTAAACAGTTGGCTCACGGGAGGGATTCTCTGGAGGTTGAGGACAGCACTTCCCGCACAGAGTTTCTTCAGGGCATCGGGTCGAGAAGCGGCATTCTTTTCAGCAATCAGTTGGATTCCACAATGACCAACAGCGAGGCTCCTCTTTTCAAGGATGAGAAGTATCTTGTCTGGGACGATGTGAATGAGAAGATTATGGCTTACCAGAGGGCTTCTAACACGGCTGACACTTTTCAGATGAATCTAAGCGAGTACCAGATGGAGCATTACGGTTCCATCCGCACTCTGATCAGATCCAGAGTGGAATTCCTACGGAAATTCGCTCAGTCTTTCGCCTGTTTCATTATGTTCTTCATCGGCGCTCCGCTGGGCGCGCTGATCAAGAAAGGCGGTCTGGGGACTCCTGCCATCGTGTCCGTGCTGTTTTTCGTGTTATATTGGGTCATAGACATCACCGGCACCAAGCTGGCCCGAGACGGGGCGGTGACCGCTGCCCTTGGCGTGTCAATATCCACGATAGTGCTGTTGCCGACGGGCCTGTTCCTTACTTGGAAGGCCATCAATGACTCGGCGTTGTTCAATTTTGACAATTTCAACACGTGGTGGAGAAGAAAAAAGAGTAAGTTTATGGGAATATTCAGAAAGACGAGAATTGTGTATATGGGTACGCCGGAGTTTGCCGTAGGGCCGCTGGATGCTTTGATCAGGGAGAGATATAAGGTCGTGGGTGTGGTCACTACTCCTGACAAACCGAGCGGAAGGGGGCTTAAGGTGAATGAGAGCGCCGTTAAGAAATATGCTGTGGAGCACGGGATTCCTGTTCTTCAGCCTGTCAAGTTGAAGGATCCTGATTTTCTTGAGCAGCTGGCCAAGTTCAGAGGTGATTTGTTTATGGTGGTGGCGTTCAGAATGCTTCCGGAGGATGTCTGGTCAATGCCGAAACTCGGTACCATCAACCTTCACGCTGCCCTTCTGCCTCAGTACAGGGGTGCGGCTCCTATCAACTGGGCGTTGATCAACGGGGAGCGCCTTACGGGTGTGACCACGTTTATGATTGACAAGAGCATTGACACGGGCGGCATTATTCTGCGTCAGGAATGCAGAATCAGCGATTCGGACACGGCTGGTGACATTCACGACCGTCTTATGGAGATCGGTTCGGATCTGGTCGTGCAGACTGTCGAGGGCGTGATTGAGAAGAACGTCGAGACGAGGGTTCAGAAGAGTTTCATCCAGGGGTCGGAGGTCCTCAAACCGGCGCCGAAACTCACCAAAGAGTTGTGCCATATCGATTGGAACGACACTACCGCGGATGTTCACAATCTTATCAGAGGTCTAAGTCCTTATCCTACGGCTTACACGAGTCTTTTGAAAGAAGGCAAGCCTGAGCAGGAGTTGAAGATTTTCTCTGCTTCTGCCGTGACGGGGAATGAGTTCGCCTCTTTGCTCGCTTCGTGCGGCAGGACATCAGCCGTTTTTGGTGACATCCTCTCGGACGGCAAGTCTTTCTTTGCGTTTGCTACCGCTGACGGTGCCATTTTAGTGAACGAGCTTCAGCTTTCCGGCAAGAAGCGTATGCCGGTGAAGGATTTCCTCGTTGGCTTCAGGGATCCGATGATCTACTCTGTTTCCGCCGGAACCTCCAAGGCGGAAATCGCCAAAACAAGACTGTAATATGGGAAAGAGCGCCGTCATAATCGGCAACGGTCTTTTTCCCGCCACCGAATTTCCTCTCTATTTGATCCGCGAGGCTTCTTACATAGTGTGCTGTGACGGCGCGCTTGAGACTTATTTCGACAAGTTACCCCACGGCAAGAGCCCCGATGCCGTCGTCGGCGACATGGATTCCATCTCTGCCCCCGACTCAAACTTAGCCCCGGCCAGGTCTGCCGGCAGATTCAAAGGCCGGTACGTCTGCATCAAAGAACAAGACGACAACGACCAGACCAAAGCCTTCAGGTACGTTATCGAACATTTCAAAGACATCGAAACCATCCATTTCATCGGAGCTACCGGCCTCAGAGAAGATCACACCCTCGGAAATATGGCCTTACTGATGGAGTACACAAGAATGTTCGACCTCCGCTCCCTCGGAATCTCCATCGACATCGTCTCCGACTTCTCCACCATCCTCCCTATCACAGACTCCGAGACACTCACAGTCGGCGAAGGGCGCAGAATCTCCATATTCACCCCAGACAACACCCTTCGCATCAAATCCCAAGGCCTCGTCTGGCCCACCGACGACGTCATCTTCGACAACTGGTGGAAGGCCACACTTAACCGCGCCTCCTCCGACACGCTCACCCTCACCTTCAGCCATCCCTCCCTCGCCCTGATCGTCCTCGACTAACCCCCTCGTCCCATCCGTCAGTTCAGACTTTCCGCAATCCCCGGCCTCTAATCACTCTTCCCTATCCTTCATTTCACGCACTAAGAGACTTAGCGCTCGAAAATCGCTTCGACCTTTTGATAGAAAAACGACCGTGCATTCTGCGGGGCAGATGCTTGTCAGCGCATCGCCCTCTGACGTAATAGCGGAGCGTGGGGTGTAACTCATTGTGTGTTAGCTACTTGTTTAATGATCGGGTTTAAGATATGCTACCCGATCATTGCATAAGTTGCAGATGTGCAGCTACTTGCATCCCACGCAGTATGTGGTCGGTGTTTATGGTACATAGTTTCGAGGATTCTCTTTGTAATTAATTAAAGATTATTCATAATTAACCATAATTAAAGAAATTATTTAATTATTCATTGCTGTTAATTAATTTATTTTTATATTTGCGCCTGTTTAACTGCATAAATGGAGGCGCTGAGATGTTGCGTCCTTAGCCAAAGAATATAAAACGCTGTTACCCAATTCGTTACGCTTTAGCGTTTTCCCTTAAGGGGGGGGGGAAGGATGTTAGACCTCTGGAAGATAGCAACACATAATAGATAATTCTTGTCAACTATGGAAGAGAAAAATAGCAGAAGAAATTTTCTAAAAGAGACCGCATTGGCGGGGGCGTCACTTTTGGTGGCTCCGTCACTACTCAGAGCGGCCGGAGTCAATTCGATCACAAACGGAACCGGTAAAGGACTGCTGAACGGAGCCGGTGATGGAAGCGCACAAGGCAACGGAGGCGCAGACGCCAGTGAGGGCGAGCCGGGCAGTGTTCGCGGAGGCGATCTTATTGTGCCGAAAGATCAGGGCCTCAAGATCACCGGAACCTTCCTTGACGAGATTTCACACGACATCCCGCATCAGAACTGGGGAGTCAAAGAATGGGACCGAGACTTCCGGAACATGAAAGCCATAGGCATCGACACCGTCATCATAATCCGTTCCGGCTATCGAAAATTCCTGACCTATCCGTCACCTTATCTACTGAAAAAAGGCTGTTATATGCCGTCTGTCGACCTTGTGGAAATGTTTCTGACCCTCGCCGACAAATACGGGATGAAATTCTATTTCGGACTCTATGATTCCGGGAAATACTGGGACACGGGCGATATGTCTTACGAAGTCGAATCCAACAAATTCGTCATTGATGAAGTCTGGAAAATGTACGGCAGCCGTCACAAGAGTTTCCAAGGCTGGTACATCAGCGGAGAAATCAGCCGTCAGACAAAAGGTGCCATCGAGTCATTCAGAAAGATGGGCCGTCAGTGCAAAGAAGTCTCAGGCGGACTTCCTACATTCATATCCCCTTGGATAGACGGGAAGAAAGCCGTTTCGGCGGCAAGCGGAAGCCTGACCAAAGCCGAAGCCGTCTCCGTCCGGGAGCACGAAAGAGAATGGAACGAGATATTTGACGGAATACACGAATATGTCGACGCTTGCGCGTTCCAGGACGGGCATATAGACTACGATGAGTTAGACGCCTTCTTCAGCGTGAACAAAAAACTCGCCGACAAATACGGGATGAAATGCTGGACAAATGCCGAAACATTCGACAGGGATATGCCTATCAACTTCCTGCCGATCAAATTCGACAAGCTCCGTCTCAAACTTGAGGCCGCCAAAAGAGCCTGCTACGACAAAGCCATCACTTTCGAATTCTCGCACTTTATGAGCCCGCAGTCAGCCTATCTCCAGGCCGGCCATCTCTATGACAGGTACAAAGAGTATTTCGGACTGTAAAATCTAACGCTGTCGTAATAATACCCAAAAAAGCAATATGAAAAAGTTAATATCTCTTGTAACGATAATCAGTCTTCTCTCCCTTACCGCCTGCGGCAAAGATGACGACACTGCTCACGACTGGCCGTGGGACGACCCTGAAGAAGAACAGACGCCCGAAGAAGAAGGAGAAGCCAATCCGGACATAGTCAAAGCCGGCTGGACCAATGTCGATGACACATTCGGCGACCTTCCCGACTATCTTCACGTCTACAAATCCCCTGCGACCCTTCAAGGCAAAAACGCAATAGCCTACATTGCTGTCGCTGACCTTTCCAAAGGCAGAAAATTCGACGTGCTCGGAGACATCGTCTACTGCGACGACAAGAACGTGGCCAATTACGGGGCCACATCCCTCAACACTCCGGCTCAATTCTACACAAGTTCCAAAGCACCGATTGTGGTGAACGGCGGACTGTTTTTCAGCGCCAAAAAAACAGACGGGTCTGCTTTTTACGTTTCCCAAAGCCTGTCCGCGCGTAACGGGAAACTATTATCCCCAAATCAGGCCTACTATGTTCCGGACTGGAGCAATCCTGTTTACTACTATCCTACAATCGGAGCTTTTTGTCAAAAAGCTGACGGCACTTGCGAGGCCACGTGGACTTACACCACAAGCGAGGCGACTTACTGCTACTCCTCTCCCGCCGAGAATTTCAAAGACAAAACCCCTCTCCAGCGCCCTTCGGCAACATTTCCGACCACCGGAGTGGGATTCAGCGCCACCAATGCCATAGGAGGAGTCGGAGTGCTGCTCAAAGGAGGCACCATCAAAAACACCTGGGCTCAGGAAATGCTGGGAGTGTCTGCAGATTCCAATCAGCCAAGAACCGCGATAGGCTACACTTCAGACAAAAAACTCATTCTGTTCGTCTGCGAAGGCAGAGGTATGACTGAAGGAGTAGCCGGACTTACGACCGAGGACGAGGCGAAAGTTCTGTCCTCTCTCGGATGTGTCGAGGCGTTGAACCTTGACGGAGGCGGATCCAGCTGTATGCTCATCAACGGCAAGGAGACCATAAAACCAAGCGACGGCAAGGAAAGATCTGTCCTCACCGCCGTCCGTATATATTAGTCAATCGAATACCGTCCGAAAATCTCAAAAAGACCGAAGGACAGGTAAAAGCCGTCCGGCATTCCGAAATTAGCGAATAACTTTCTCTATTTCGCCGTAAGCATTGACGATTTCCCCTACAAGAGGCTCTTCCGCTGCAAGACCCGTGAACTTCACGATGGCATCCTTCAGCCCGAGAGCCTTTATCGTACTCAACATCTCCACGCTCTGAGGATCCTCAGGATTGTCGAAATGAAGAGCAGCGCCCATAGACAGAAGCAGCTTGTCGTAAGGACAGCCGTACTTTCTGGCAGTCAGGACCGGAAGCACCAGCCTGTCATTCGAGGCCATCTTTCTCAGCGGCTCGCGGCCTACCCTGTCCACGTCATCCTTCAGGAAAGGATTCTGGAATCTGCGTAGAATCTTCTCAATGTAAGCGAAATGCTTGTCGTGATCAAAACCGAACTTCTTGATTAGGCCGTTCCCGCTTTGTTGCATCGCGTCGCGTACTATTCCGTAAATCTGCTTGTCGGCTATGCTCTCATTGATGGTAGCGTATCCTTTCATCTTCCCGATGTAGGCCGCCGTCGCATGCCCCGTGTTGAGAGTGAAAAGTTTGCGCTCAATGTAAGCCTCGAGATTGTCCACCGGAGTCATACCTTTGATCTCTGGAACCGCGCCTGCGAAAGCGGATTTCTCCACATCCCACTCGTAGTACTCCTCCACGGCAACATCCAAAGGTACCTCGCAATGAACCGGAGGCACGATTCTGTCCACGGCCGCGTCAGGAAATCCGATGTGAGTCTTCGCCCACGAAGCCGTGGCCTCGTCAAGATGCCCCATCACCAGTTCCTTCAGCTGGGAAGTAGCCCTGAGACCGTTCTCGCAAGCAATCACGTTCAGAGGAGCCTCCTTTCCTGCCAATTTCCTTGCGACAACACCTTTGGCAATCGCGGGAGCCACGAATTTGAGTATCCTCAGGCCCACTGCCGTAGTCACGATGTCCGCTTGCGCGATCGCATTCACCACATCCTCGCTCCCCGAGTTGACGGCACTAACGCCGCTGACCTTGATGTCGCGGCTTTGAGTGTCTTTGACGTGCACTGTGTAAGATTTCCTGTCGTTGATGGTTTTAAGCAGATCTTCGACGACATCCGCGAAAATCACTTTGTAGCCGGCCTCGAACAAGACCGCCCCGATGAAACCGCGTCCGATGTTACCGGCACCGAACTGAATAGCTGTTTTCTGCATATCTAAATATCTAAATATTTCAAATATCACCGCTAAGGTAATTCTCTTTTCATTATTATTCAAATATTTCTTTTTATAAGCGACAATTTACTATATTTGCAAACAATAGCAACTAAAATTTGCCGAAGTGAAATGAATTGAAACATTTCTCTAAAAAAACGCAATTATAAAACATTTCGTAATTATGGATTCTAAAGAAAGGATTTCAAAGGCCCTTCAGGCGGCCACCGACACCAGACTGTTTGAATTGGACAGAAATTGTCTGCACAAATGCCCTGTCATATTCAATGAGTTTTTCAAAGATCGCAAAGCAATCGTCATAGCGGACAAAAACACTTGGAAAGCGGCTGGAGAAAAAGTCTTCGGGTACTTGAAATCAGCCGGAGTCCCGGTAGAAAAATACGTTATCGCAAAAGACGTCTTCCACGCCGAGTGGAAATATGTCGAAATGACGGACAAACTTCTTGACGGGGACTATGAGGCGGCAAGGAATATTGAAAATGACGAGGACCACAAAGAAAGTGACGCTGCGAAAGCGATACGCCCCGTTTCCGACTCCTACAATGTCGCCGTTGCGGTGGGGTCCGGAGTAATCAACGATCTTTGCAAGCTTAGTTCATTCCATCACAACCAGTCTTACCTCACCGTCCCTACTGCGGCTTCGGTAGACGGCTTCTCGTCATTCGGCGCCTCAATCGCGTATCAGAACGCCAAACAGACCTTCAATTGCCCGGCTCCTGTAGCGTTACTCGCTGATGTTGAGGTGATTGCGGAAGCTCCAAAACAAATGACTGCAGCCGGTTATGCCGATCTTGCCGCAAAAATCCCTGCCGGAGCAGAATGGATGATTGCCGATCTTATGGGCACAGAACCGATAATTCCAACAGCCTGGCACCTTCTTCAGGATGACCTGAACGAACTCCTCGCCAATCCTGAAGGAGTAGCGAAAGGAGACCACAAAGCGATTTCCGATTTGTTTGAAGGCTTGACTCTCAGCGGTTTCGCAATGCAGGCCGCGCGCTCAAGCCGTCCCGCATCCTGCTGCGACCACCTTTTCAGCCACATTATGGATATGACCGGACACCGCTATCACGGCGAGCTTCAGTCACACGGATTCCAAGTCGCCATCGGCACCCTTACAATGTGCGCCATTTTCGACAGCCTGTTCAAATACGATTTGACAAAAATAGACATAGACAAGTGTGTCAAAGCCTGGCCTACGCTTGAGAAGGAACAGAAAAGATCCCTCGAGCTGTTCAAGAATTTCCCCGCTCCGACACTCGGCTGCGAAAGCATAACCAAAAAGTACACCGATGCAGTCTCAGTCCGCAAGGAACTGACGCTCGTCAAGGAAAACTGGCCGGAATTCAGCAAGAAACTTCAGGCTCAGGTTTATCCTTTCGCCAAGATGCAGAAACTCTTCAAAATCGTCGGCGCCCCTTCAGACCCGTCGATGATCGGAATAACAAGAAAAGAACTCAGGGATATGTTCCCGTTCGTTCAGTTGATGAGATGGCGCTTCAACGTGCTCGACCTCGCCAAGAGATGTATGATCTACGACGAGCTGGTTGCTTCCATATTCGAGAAAAATGCACCTTGGGATATTGACAACGAACAACCTATTAAGTAACTTTGCGTCCGCTAAAACCAATAGATTGTGCAGACAAAACATTCATTTAAGTACTGGCAGTGGAGAGTCATCATCTGTTCGATGCTCGGCTACTCCGTATTTTACTTCGTAAGAAAGAACTTTTCTTTCGCAATGCCCAGCCTCAGCGCCGAGTACGGCATCACCAACACGAGCTTCGGAATCATCCTGACCCTCATCGGCCTGATCTACGGCGTCTCCAAATTCATCAACGGTTTCATCGCCGACAGGACCAACGCGCGTTGGCACATGTCCATAGGCCTTGCGGTCTGCGTGGTCGTGAACCTGCTGTTCGGATGGAGCGACAAGATCTGCACTATGATCACGGGGCAGACTGAGGGAGTCGTCTTCGTCTCGGCTCTCGTGAACATTTTCGCAGTCCTGCTGATTGTCAACAACATATTTCAGGGTACCGGTTTCTCTCCCTGCAACCGTCTGATGACCCACTGGGTACCGCCTGAGGAGCTTGCCACAAAGATGAGCATCTGGAACACATCCCACTCCATCGGAGCGGGACTCGCTTCCGTACTTTGCGGCTACATAATAGCGAAGACAGGCAACTGGAGGTGGTGTTTCTGGATTCCGGCAATCATTGCGGCCTTCGGAGTGGTGTTCATCGTCCTCACTTTGAGAGACACCCCGAAATCTGTCGGATTGCCTGAGCTTCCCGACACCAAGACAGCTCTTGACAACGACGACACTCCGGAGGCGTACAAGAAATTCGTTATGGAGAAAGTGTTCAAGAACCCTATCATCTGGGCCTTGGCCATCACAGACCTCTTCGTCTACATCGTTCGTTTCGCTGTTCTGGACTGGGGACCCACTTTCCTTCAGCACGGAGACAACCAACTTTCCCCTCAGCTTGCGGGCTGGACAGTCGGCATATTTGAAGTCTGCGGATGCGCCGGAATGCTTTTCGCCGGATGGGTGTCCGACAGATTCTTCCAAGGGCGCGCTCAGAGAGTCTGCTTCATAGAAATGATTCTCACAGCCGTCTGCCTTCTCGTACTTTGGCTGTTGCCAAGTGACGTGAATCCTGCAATAATGCTTGCGGTTCTGTCTCTCGCGGGATTCTTCCTTTACGGTCCTCAGGCATTGCTGGGAGTCGTGGCCTCCAATCAAGCCACCAAGAAAGCCGCATCCTCGGCAGTCGGTCTCATCGGACTATGCAGTTACGCCAGCGTCATATTCACCGGCGCCGGACTGGGATGGTTCTCAGACAAATTCGGCTGGGGCAATCTCTTCCTCCTTATGACTGGGGTGGCGATTGTCGGTTCACTGATTGTTCTGCCTTTGTGGAACATCAAGAAAGACGGCTACATACACGATTCAGCCGCGGCGACTACAACAGAATCTAAATAATCATTATGGCAGTCAGTTATGTCATCGGCCTTGATTTCGGCTCGGATTCAGTTCGAGCCATTCTGGTCGACTCGTCCGACGGCACCACTTTGGCCGCTTCGGTTTGCGATTATCCCAGATGGAAACAGGGTCTTTACTCGGACGCTTCAGAGAGCCGTTTCCGTCATCATCCGTCAGACTACATAGAGGCTATGACACAGGCCGTCAGAAAAGTCATCAGCGCCTGTGACGACCCAAAAAGAATCACGGCCTTGTCAGTGGACACCACCGGCAGCACACCTTGTCTGGTAGACGACAAACTTGTCCCCCTTTCCCTGAAACCTGAGTTTAAGGACAACCCGGATGCGATGTTTGTGCTCTGGAAAGACCACACCTCCGAAAAAGAGGCCAAGGAGATAACGGAGAAGTGCTCTGCCCGCACACCTAATTATGCGGCTCATCTGGGAGGCAATTATTCTCCCGAATGTTATTGGTCCAAAATTCTGCACATCTTGCGCAGATCGCCAGACATCAGGGCGGAAGCATGGTCGGCCATAGAATTGTGTGACTGGATCCCGATCATTCTGACCGGATGCGACGATCTTAAAGACGTGAAGGCAAGCAATTGCGCTGCCTGCGCCAAGCATTTTTGGGGAAAGCAATGGGGCGGCTACCCTCCGGAATCATTCTTCAATTACGTTGACCCGCTGCTTCTCCCAATCCTTAGGCATCAGACGGACAAAAAATACACTTGCGACTGCGCTGCGGGACACCTCTGCCCCAAATGGGCATCCTCACTGGGCCTTTCTGAAAACGTGCTTGTAGGAGTTGGCAACATAGACAGCCATTCCGGAGCCGTCGGAGGGGGAGTGGCCTACAAGACCACTGTAATGAATCTCGGAACCTCCGCCTGCTATATGTCGGTCGTGCCGAGTGAGATAATGGGCGGGAGATTCGTCGACGGCGTGTTCGGTCAAGTGGATGACGGTATATTGAAAGGAATGGACGGCTTCGAAGTCGGGCTTTCGGCTTTCGGGGATCTCTTCGCCTGGCTTAAAAGATTTCTCGGCTGGACACTTAGAACTTTTGTCTCTGACAATGCTGAGGAGCTTGAGAAGCAAATCCTTGAAAGGCTCACGGAAGAGGCCTCCGAACTGGTACTCAAAGAGGACTCGCCGATAGCCACAGACTTTTTCAACGGCCGGCGCTGCCCTTCCCCGGACGGATCTTTGACCGGCACATTGGCGCAAATGCGTATCTCCACTACTCCCGCGGAGGTCTTCAGAGCCCTCGTTGAGGCCACGGCCTTCGCCACCAAGAACATCCTTGACTATATGGAAGCCGAGGGAGTGCCTTCCGACAGACTTGTCGCCATCGGAGGAGTTTCGCAGAAATCACCTTTCGTGATGCAGATGCTTTCAGACGTCACAGGCAGAGTCATCGAAGTCTCCTCCAGCAAGCACGCCGGTGCTTTAGGCTCGGCGATCCATGCCTCGGTCATCGCTGGAGTCTACAAAGATGTCAAATCGGCTCAGGACAAGATGTGTCAGCCCATACTCAGGAAATACACCCCCGCCGCAAAGAATGACATAATTCTCCTGCGCTATAAGAAGTATCTTGATATAGCGCATTTTACGGAGAATAATTAACCTTTTAGACCTCGAAGATTCTCAAAGCCTCTACGCACATCCGCACATTGTGGAGCGGGCATCCTTTCGTCAGCAGATCTTTGTCCTTGGAGACTGATTCCCAAAGCTTCAAAGCCTTCTCGGCGCCGTCATTAGCGTCACGGAATTTCCAAGCCCACAGGTCAGCCACGATTTCTTCGGGAAGATCCTTCCCAAGTTTTCCTTCGCAAGAGTCGCCTGCCAAAGACTTGTTCTCGCGGACTGAGGATTTTCTGATCTCATTCACCAAGTCGAAATCCTTAAGGCAGAATGCCGCGGACAACATAGCCCAAGATGCCTCCGCTTTGTTGCAAGGGCAGAATTCGGCTTTCTCGAGGGATGAAAGCAGATCCTTGACGTGCCCTGCCAACTCTTTGTCAGGCCAGATGTCGTACAGATTGGCATATCCCTCCAAAAGCACAAGCAGTGATTTCGATTTCTTAGGCTCGTCGGAAGGCTGGAAATCCCTTGTCAGAGTCTCGGCATACTCGCCGTCCTTGTGGAATTCCTTTTCCACTATGTTGTAGATGTTGATCGCGACTTTCAGAGCCTCGTCATCCTTGGTAGCCTTGTAGAATTCACTCAATGCGAGAATCGCGGATCCTTGTCCTTTCAATCTTGCCGACGTGTCAAGTCTTTCGCCGTTTTTGTCCACTTCCCAGAACACTCCTCCGAATTTGTGGTCGGTGAAATCATCGACGAGTCTGTCCCTCATTTTGCTGGCGTCCAGCAGATAGTTCTTTTTCTTGAAATGTCCGTAAGCTGCTGAGAATGCCCAAAGCAAGCCAGCGTTTCCGGTTATGCGTGACGGAATGTCCTCAGTCTCTTCCAAAGACTTGAGGATAACCTTTTCCAAGGTGTCTTTCACCTCTTCAATGAAAATGTCGGTTCTTCCTGCCATAATGATAAATGTTTAGTGTTTTATTTAATGAATGCGGGTCTTCCGAAGAAGACACTTAAAGGTAGTTATTTTTTTTAAATAGACCATCTTTTACGTAAATAATTATGCTCAGCCGAGGCGCTACAATTTGAATATCGCTGAAAATTACTAACTTTGCGGCGCGATTATAAAAGTTAAAATATATAGAAGTATGCAACAGCACATTGACACTTATGATTTTACTGGCAAGAAAGTACTTGTCAGAGTTGATTTCAATGTTCCATTGAATGAGAAATTTGAAATCACCGACGACACTCGTATCAGAAGAGCGATCCCTACATTGAAGAAAGTCCTTTCAGGAGGAGGTTCCGTCATCCTTATGTCGCATCTCGGAAGACCGAAAGGAGTTGATTCCAAATTCTCTCTCAAACACATTGTCGCTCACGTGTCAGAACTCTTGGGAATCCCTGTGGGATTCGCAAATGACTGTATGGAGGCGGACGCTCAGGCAGCCGCTCTAAAACCGGGAAACGCGCTTCTGCTTGAGAATCTTCGTTTCTACGCAGAGGAGGAAGGCAAACCGAGAGGTCTTGCTGACGATGCGACGGACGAACAGAAGGCAGCGGCCAAGAAAGCTGTAAAAGACAGCCAGAAAGAATTCGTAAAGCATCTTGCTTCTTACGGAGATTGCTACATCAACGACGCATTCGGCACCGCGCACCGCGCACACGCTTCCACAGCGCTAATAGCGAAATATTTCCCTAACGACAAGATGTTCGGCTACATTATGGAAGACGAGATCAGAGCGATTGACAAGGTTGTCAAGAATCCTGAGCATCCTGTGACCGTGATCATCGGCGGGGCCAAAGTCTCTTCAAAAATCGGCATCATCGAGAACATCCTCAACTGCTGCGACAACCTTATCATCGGCGGCGGAATGGTCTACACATTCGTAAAGGCAATGGGCGGTCACATCGGCAACTCTCTTTGCGAAGACGACCAGATGGACGTGGCCCGCGACATCATAAAGAAAGCTGAGGAGAAACACGTCACCCTCTATCTTTCCAAAGAGGTTGTAGTGGCCGACGCTTTCGACAACGACGCGCACACCAAGATTGTCCACAACACCGAAGTTCCTGACGGATGGGAAGGGGTCGACACTGCACCTTCATCACTGGAACGCTGGCACAAAGCCATAATGAGTTCCAAGGCAATCCTCTGGAACGGCCCTGTCGGAGTGTTCGAAATGCCTAATTTCGCAAAAGGAACACTCAAGGTCGCCGAGATGCTTGCAGAGGCTACCAAAAACGGCGCTTTCACTCTCGTAGGAGGAGGAGACTCAGTGGCTGCTGTCACACAAATGGGTTATGCCGACAAGGTGAGCTACGTCTCAACCGGCGGCGGCGCTATGCTTGAATATCTTGAAGGAAAGGATCTGCCGGGCATAGCCGCGATCCGCGAATAAACGCCTCGGGCGTCAAAAGATATGTTTGATTATTTGATAGTGCATTGGCACGTAGATCCGATTCTGATTCATTTAGGACATTTCGGAATCAGGTGGTACTCGCTGCTCTTTATCTCCGGATTCATCTTGGGATGGTTCATCTTCAAGTGGTTCTTCAAGAGAGAGAGAGTCCCCGAGAAGTTGCTTGACCCGCTTCTCTACACTTTGCTCATTGGAACGATCGTGGGAGCGAGACTCGGCCACTGCATATTCTATCAACCGGACTACTATTTCGGCAGCTGGCACGGATTCTTGGAGATTTTTATGCCTTGGAAAGGCGGTCTCGCAAGTCACGGCGGAGCGATAATGCTCTTTTTCTGCCTACTTTGGTACGCGCACCATTACGGGCGCAAAAACGGCTTCGACTTCTTGTGGCTATGTGACAGAATCGCCATAGCCACTTGTTTCGCCGCCGCTGCCATCAGACTCGGAAATCTCTTTAACTCGGAGATTTACGGAGACGTGACCAACCTGCCTTGGGGCTTTGTGTTCGACCTTCGCGGAGAGACCCTGCCGAAGCATCCTACGCAATTGTACGAGGCGCTCAGTTACGCCGTGCTCGGATTCCTACTCCTCTGGCTCTACAAATTCAAGATGCCTTCTGTCAAACGGGGCTTCCTGTTCGGGCTGTTCTTCATCGGGGTTTTCGGGATGAGATTCCTCATTGAGTACATCAAAGAGCCGCAGGTGGGCTTCGAGCAGAATATGACTCTGGACATGGGACAGATTCTGAGCATTCCTTTCATTCTTCTTGGAGTTGCGCTGATCGTCTATTCTCTCGTGAGAGGCAAGCCGGGAGTGATTGACGACACGGCTTGGACGACCGCGAAGAAAGGGTAGAGCAAGATTTCCAAAAGAATAAACTATGATTAAAGCTGCGTTTTTTGACATTGACGGAACATTGGTCGATTTCGGCGAGAAGGAAATCAATGACGAGGTACTTGGCTCTCTTTACCGGTTGCGGGAACGAGGAGTCAAGTTGTTTATTTGCAGCGGCCGTCCTCCGGGGCTTCTTCACAACCTCAGAGATTTTCCTTTTGACGGTTATTGTTGTATGAACGGTTCTGCCGTGTTTCTTGACGGAGAGATGGTCTATTCCCATCCAATCGATCCGGAAGATGCGATGAAAATCGCTGAAATACTTGAACTGAACGGCATCTCCGCGGCATCATTTCTTGAAAAGGACGTCTACGTCAATTGTGAGAGCGACATCTACAAAAAGGTCACCGCACTTCTGAGGATTCCGCCGCTTGAGGTGAAATCCGCATTGGAGACCTCTGTAAACCCTGTCTATGAATTTACTATTTACATGACAAAGGCAGAGGAGGAAAAACTATTCAGACCTTTCTTGAAGAACGTCTCGTTTCCGAGATGGAATCCCGCTTTTGCCGATGTGATCCGCAGCGACACCGACAAGGCTTCTGCTATGGAGTTCCTGATTGAAAGATTAGGCATCCTTCCGGAAGAGACGATTGCTTTCGGAGACGGAGGCAATGACGTGCTTATGATCAAATCGGCCGGAATCGGCGTGGCTATGGGGAATGCCGACGCCTATGTGAGATCTCAAGCCGACTTTGTGGCTGACACTGTCTCAAACAACGGTGTCGCAAAGGCTTTGCGTCATTTCGGACTGGTGGAAGCGACAACTTGTCGATGAATCTTCGTTTTCGTCGAACCAAATAGCGCATTTGTCGAAAATATGTTAATAGAGTTGTTAGTAGTTGTATTTTTGCAACCGATTTTTAGGTTTATATACAAAGTAATATGAAGAAAACAAGCATTAGAATCGCAATGACGGCGGGATTGCTGATGGTTTCCGCGAGCCTTTTCGCTCAGTACAGGACGGACATCGTCAGTGATGACACGGCAGCATCCGCACCGACGGACACTTCCGCGCCCTCAGTCATTACGCTGAACCAGGCGCTGGAGATAGCGCTGAGTGAAAACACTTCGGTTAAGGTGGCCGACAAAGAAATAGAAAAGAGCGGCTACGCTAAGAAAGGCACTTATGCCTCTCTATTCCCGCAGATTGATCTGGTGGGTTCTTATCAGAGAACAATCAAGAAGCAGGTAATGTATATGGATTTCGATATGAGCTCCCTGATGGGAGGCGGCACGGGCACAGACACGGGCACGGGCACTGACACCGGAACAGAGGACAGCGGCTCCTCATCAACCGGCGGAGGATTGGAAATCGGACGTTGGAACACCTATTCCGGCGGGCTTTCCGCAAGTATGCCTCTCGTGAACGCCCAACTTTGGAAGAGCATCAGGATCTCAGGTCTCAGCGTTGAGCTTGCGGTTGAGAAAGCCCGTTCCTCAAGGCTGGATATGGTGACGGAAGTCAAACAGTCTTTCTACGGCATTCTGCTTGCAAAAGAAGTGCTGCTGGTCTACAAAGACGTCTATGACAACGCAGTGGCCAATTTCCAGAAGACAGAGAAAAGATACAATGCCCAGAAGGCATCCGAACTTGAGTACACGCGCGCGAAATCTACGGTGGCCAACGCCATCCCTAATGTCTACAACGCAGAGAGCAACATCATTCTCGCTCTGTGGCAGTTGAAGGCAATTATGGGAGTCGACCTTGATCAGAACATCGACGTCGCAGGTACTCTTGAGGACTATTCGGATCACATGTTCTATGACATCCATCAGAACGACTCCGTCTCGCTGGACTACAACACCACTATGAGGCAGCTCGCTATTCAGGCCGAGCAACTTGCGGAAACCGTGAAATTGCGCAAATATGCTTATCTGCCCACTCTTTCAGCGGCGTTCTCATATTCTCAGATCGCAATGACCAATGATTTCAAATTCAATCAGTACCAGTGGTCTCCGTACTCCTACGCCGCTCTCAGCCTCAATATCCCAATATTCTCAGGCGGGAAACGCTACAACGACGTGCGTCAGGCTAAGGTGCAGGCCGTCGAGCTTGATCTTCAGGCAAAGGACACTGAAAGGCAGTTGAGAATCGCCATCAGACAGTACCTCAACACAATGGAGACTCAGATGAAGACTTACTCTTCTTCTTTGGACGCCGTCCTGACAGCTCAGAAAGCTTACGACATTTCAGCAAAATCCTACGAGGTCGGAAGAAGCACTATCACTGAGCTCAATGACGCTCAGCTCGCGCTCACCCAATCAAAGCTTGCCGTCTCTCAGGCCATCTACAATTTCGTGGTTGCCAAATCCAATCTTGAGAAAACTCTGGGTGCGGATTTCGTGGACGGGAACGGAAAAACGGATTTTAACAGTATTAACAACAGATAATAATTGGAATTTCAGATATGAAAAAATTGATTAGAACATTGCTTTTCGCAGGTGCTATGGGAATGGCGCTCAGTTGCGGGAACAAGACGGCGAAGACAACTACTGCCGAAGAAAGTACCATCTCAAAAGTGGCTGTACAAGCCGCTAACGTTAAGGAAGTGCCTCAGACAGACACTTATTCCACTCAAGTTGAGGCTTATGCAATCAACAACATCGCGCCTCAGAGCCCTTCCAGAATCGAAAAGATCTTTGTTCAGATAGGTGATTTCGTCAAAGCGGGACAGATTGTCGCAAAGATGGACGATGTCCAGCTCAAACAGTCCGGCCTCGCTCTTTCCAATGATTCTACGGAACTCGCTCGTCTGAAGAAACTTTATGCCGAGGGCGGAGTCTCTAAATCCGACCTTGACGCTGTCGAGCTTCAGTACAACGTAGCTCACAGCCAGTACAACAATCTTCTTGAGAACACGATTCTCCGTTCCCCTATCTCCGGTGTGATTTCCGAAAGAAATTATGACAGAGGGGATATGTTCTCGTCAGGCAAGCCTATCTATGTCGTTCAGCAGATCACTCCGGTCAAACTCCTCGTGGGAGTGTCCGAAGTCGACTACACAAGAATCAAGAGAGGAGACAACGTCAGCATCACAGCCGATGCAATCCCGGGAAGAACATTCACGGGACGCATCAGCAGAATCTATCCTACTATGGATGCCGCCACGCACACGTTCAGCACGGAAGTGACTGTCATCAACTCTGACAGAGTGCTTCGTCCGGGAATGTACGCCAAGGCCACAATCACGTTCTCTTCCAACAAGAGCGTCGTTCTTCCTGACAATTGCATCGTGAAACAGCAGGGCTCAGGTGTCAGAAGCGTGTTCGTGATGAATGCCGACAACACCGTGAAATCAGTTCAGGTCACATTGGGAAGGCACGTAGGTTCTGAATACGAGATTCTCTCCGGCATCAGCGAGGGGGAGACCGTAGTCGTCAGAGGACAGGCAAGTCTGAAAGACGGCGAGAAAGTCGAGTTGACACAGAATTAATCAAATTGAAAACAGTAATATGAGTATATATAGAAGTGCGGTCAGCAATCCGGTCACAACGGCTTTGATTTTCATTGCCTTTGCGATTTTCGGAATTTTCTCGCTGAAGCAAACGTCCATAGACCTGCTCCCGAGTTTCGATGCGAACGTCATTATGGTGATGTCCTCGTATCCGGGTGTCAGTGCGGCGGACATCGAGACCAACCTCACAAAGACTCTTGAGAACGGCCTCAACGGCGTCAGCAATCTTAAGAATCTTACCTCTCAGTCAAAGGAGAACATCTCCTTGCTGATTCTTGAATTCGAGTACGGTACAGACATTGAGGAGGCGACAAACGATGTCCGGGACAAGCTGGACATGATCAACTCGTCTTTGCCTGACGGAGCTTCCACTCCTGTCATTTTCAAGTTCAGTCTTGACGATATGCCTATCCTTATTCTTTCCGCCACGGCTGACGAGAGCCTTCCGGGGCTGGACAAGATTCTGGACGACAAATTGTCCACGCCTTTGGCCCGTGTGAACGGAGTCGGCACCATTTCGGTGTCGGGTGCTCCTACAAGAGAGATTCACGTCTATTGCGATCCTTCGAAACTTATGGCTTACGGCCTTAATGTGGCGAGCATCTCAAGCGTTATCGCTCAGGAGAACAGAAACGTGCCGAGCGGCAACATTGACATAGGATCTGAGACCTATTCTCTGCGCGTGCAGAAGGAATTTCACGATCCTTCAGAATTGTTGAGTGTCGTCGTTGGCTTCCACAACGGAAGCGCGGTCTATCTAAGGGATGTGGCCACCGTTGAGGACGGACGTCAGGAAAAAGAGCAGGTAGCTATGACCAACGGCAAGCACTCGGCTCAGATTGTCGTTCAGAAACAGACGGGAGCCAATGCGGTCAACGTCATCAACAAAGTAAAGGAGCAGTTGCAGGTCATCCAGACAACCCTTCCTTCCGACATCCACATCGAGACTGTCATCGACACCTCCACCAACATCAAGAACAGTATCAACTCATTGAAGGAGACCATCATAATCACCTTCCTTGTGGTTATGCTCGTGGTTTACGTCTTTCTCGGTAGATGGAGGGCGACATTCATCATCGTCCTGTCAATCCCTATATCGCTCCTTGCCTCGCTGGTCTACCTCTACGCTACCGGCAACACGCTGAACATCATATCAATGTCCGCCTTGTCCATTGCGATAGGTATGGTCGTGGACGATGCGATCGTGGGTCTGGAGAACATAACTACGCACATCGAGAGAGGGGAGAGCACCACTGAGGCGGCCGTTCACGGCACATCTGAAGTGGGTATATCCATTATCGCGTCCACCCTCACGATGCTCTGCGTGTTCCTGCCTTTGACCCTCGTCTCAGGTATGGCGGGTATCCTCTTCAGCCAGCTCGGCTGGATAGTGGCGATCATTATGATCGTGTCCACTACCGCGGCTCTTACACTTGTGCCGATGCTCTGCTCTAAGATGCTGACCAACAAGCC
>JBAYFJ010000021.1:0-22416 GCA_041667245.1 Bacteroidales bacterium
AGGGAAAGGGTGCTGTTCGAATCGACCGACAAAGACGGTCTTATGTCCGGCTACACAGGCAACTACATCCGTGTCGAAAGGCCTTGGGATCCTTCTCTGGTAGGAAAAATTGTGGACATTACATTATGAAAGAGAAAGTTATAACTGAGAATCAAGGGAAGGCGAGGCTTACGTTTATGGGCACGGGCACCTCGCAGGGTATTCCTATCATAGGGTGCCGGTGTGATGTGTGCCGAAGCAAGGACGAGAAAGACAAGCGGTTCCGCTCTTCCGCTCTGTTGGACTACGAGGGGCTGAGGATTCTGGTGGATGCGGGGCCTGATTTCAGGATGCAGATGCTTCGGGCCAGGGTGTCTCATCTGGATGCTATTCTGCTGACTCACAATCACAAGGACCACACCGGAGGGCTTGACGACGTCAGGGCTCTGAACTACATTGACAGGCGGGCCGCCGAAATCTATTGCGAGAGGCCTGTGCTTAAGGACCTTGAGGCGGAGTATCCCTACGTTTTCGCGAGCGAGAAGTACCCGGGGGCTCCTGAATGGAATATGCACATTATTGAGAACAAGCCTTTTGTCATCAGGCCTTGCGATTCGAAGAGCAAGATTGTGTGGGTGCACGGTCAGGGCTACTGCACTGTCGCCGAGGACGGGAGCCTGACTCCGACCAAGGACAGGGCTGCAACGGTGGCGGAGACTGTGGAGGATCCTCATTTTCTCGGGAATAAGGACGACGGGGACGGCGTGGAGGTAATTCCGATACGCGGTCTGCACGACACACTGCCTGTTCTCGGATTCCGGTTCGGGAACATAGCCTACATCACGGATATGAGTTCAATTCCGGAGGCGGAGTTCGCCAAGCTCACCGGCCTTGACCACTTGACACTAAACACTGTCAGTTACAAGAAACACCATTCGCATTTCTCTCTGTACGAGGCGATTGACATAGCGCACCGCATCGGGGCGAAGCACACTTGGCTTACTCACCTCTCGCACACCTTCCCTGTTCACGAGAAGTTTTGCGAGGAGCTTCGCACTCTCTCGCCGGATCTTTTCATTCAACCTGCCTACGACGGCCTCGTCATCGAATGAGATAAACTAAAACTGGTAGATTGGGACTTCGCTGCTGTCAATCAGCTCACGGAGAATCGACAGATAGTCGGGGTCGTAATCGGTTGACGGATCGTCAAACACGCATTCCACCTCTTTGAGATTGTAGACTCCGTGCTTTTCTTCAATGATGAATTCCACAAGTCTGTCCTCGGTCCGCCGCCTTCTTTCCTCAAGATAGTCCTCATTCTCAATCTTCTCTCCGGGCATGACGCCCCTGGCCCTGCACACATCGCAACTTCCGCAATCATAAGACTCCTCTTGTCCGAAATACTTCAGCAGATAGCGGGAGCGGCATTCGTCGGTCTCCCGGACGTAGCCGACAATTGCCTTCATTCTCTCGTGATAAGTATTCTTCAATTGCTCGTATCTTTCGGGATACAGTCTGACGTTGCCGGGCCTAAGCCTGTCGTGATGCAGAAAAAGCACATTGGCATGGTCCTGAGGGATATACTTTAATATATGCTCAAGAGAGAGTCTGTACAGCGTGACTCTCAGCGCTGGGACAGTCATTGAGGACTTTCCCGCCACGAACACCTCGTCGATCTGGACAGGAAACGAGAAGACGCAAGGATAGTTGCGCATCAGCGTCTCAAGGACGATTTCCATCCCTTTGTCAGGCAACTCTATGTCATAGAGTTCGTTACGCTCCACGACAATCTGAACCTTTGTGTGAATGTCAATATCCTCGGAAAAGGTCCAGTGGTCGGCCCTCTCTATGTAGCGAATGGCGTAATAGACAGGGGCTTTGCTGAGATGGAACTTCTTGCAGAATTCCAAGATGTCGAATTTCAGCTGTCTGCCCATTCCGGATTCGTAAGGAATCTCGAAGAACTGGTGAATTTTATGGTAGATGTCCTCAATGTAGTCCAGTCCGGGAAACGATACGGACTCAAGCTGGTTCAGACGCCTTAGGTCCATTGTGTTCCAAAGAAGGACCGCATAAGAGCGAAGTCCGTCCCTGCCCGCTCGCCCTGCTTCCTGAAAATAGGCCTCGGGGCCGTCAGGGACATCAAAATGTACAACAAATCTGACGTCAGGCTTGTCGATTCCCATTCCGAATGCGTTGGTGCAGACCATCACCGCGGTCTTTCCGGATTTCCAGTCAGCCTGCCTTTCTGAACGAGTCTGACTTCCGAGTCCGGCGTGATAGAAAGAGGCGCTGACCTTCTGCGCATTGAGAAAATCGGACAGTTCCTCACACTTGGCCCTGTTCCTGACATATATTATCCCGCTACCGCTCACTCCCCTGCAGACATTGAGAATCTGTGTCATTTTGTCATCCGTGTTCCTGACGATATAGGACAGATTAGGCCTTTCGAAACCGCTCTTTATAAGTAGTTTCTTTTTGAAGCATAGTTTGTCCATAATGTCATCCGCCACTTCCGGCGTTGCCGTGGCCGTGAGTGCGATCAGAGGCGCATCCACGGAATCGCGCAACTCTCCTATTCTGAGATAGTCGGGCCTGAAGTCATAGCCCCACTGCGAAATGCAATGCGCCTCGTCAATGACTATGTAGTTGATGTTCAGCACTTCCAGATAAGACCGAAAAAGCTGTGTGGACAGACGTTCCGGGGATATATACAGGAACTTGACGTCTCCGTAGGCGGCGTTGTTCAAGGCCAGATCAACCTCCCTCCGGTTCATCCCCGCATGTATGGCGATGGCCTTTATCCCTTTGTCATTCAGGTTCTGGACCTGGTCTTTCATCAGCGCAATAAGCGGGGTGACCACAAGGGCAATCCCCTCCTTCATCATCGCAGGCACTTGGAAGCACACGGATTTGCCTCCTCCTGTCGGGAGAATGGCAAGCACGTCTTTTCCCTCAAGGGCCGCGTTTACGATTTCCTCCTGTTTGGAACGGAATGAATCGTAACCCCAGAACCGTTTAAGTGTTTCAATCGGCTTGACATCCATAAATTATTGCAAATGAAAATGTTACTAAAACATTTAATGTTTGAGGGCATCGGCTTGATGGCAAATAATTTGCAGGCTTCTTACCGGCTTTCTCACTAATGCAAAAGTAAGAAATATATTGCGGTTTCATTTGATTAATGACAAAAATATCTTAATTTTGCAGATGATTGGAAATAAAAAGAGTTGTTTTTTTAAATATTTATAATTATGCCACAATTGGATTTAAGCAAGTATGGTATCAAGAAGGTAAAGGAAGTCCTTTACAATCCTTCTTACGAAGTTCTCTTCAACGAAGAGACCAAACCGGGCCTGACAGGCTTTGAAAAAGGTCAAGAGACAGAACTCGGCGCTATCAACGTTATGACCGGCGTTTACACCGGACGTTCTCCTAAGGACAAATTCATCGTTATGGACAGCACGTCCAAAGACACAGTCTGGTGGGACACTCCAGAGTACCACAACGATAATCATCCCGCTTCAAAGAAAACTTGGAACGTTGTTAAGAAACTTGCTCAGAATGAACTTACAGGCAAGAAACTTTTCGTAGTGGACGGCTTCTGCGGAGCTAACGCGAACACACGTATGAAGGTCCGCTTCATTATGGAGGTCGCTTGGCAGGCACATTTCGTCACAAATATGTTCATCCGTCCTCAGAATCAGGCAGAGCTTGATCAGGAGCCGGATTTCGTCGTTTATTGCGCTTCCAAGGCTGAGGTCGCAAACTTCAAAGAGTTAGGGCTTCACTCTTCCACTGCAGTTGTTTTCAACGTCACATCCAAAGAGCAGGTCATTCTCAACACTTGGTACGGCGGCGAGATGAAGAAAGGTATGTTCTCTATGATGAACTACTTCCTTCCTCTCAAGGGCATCGCTTCTATGCACTGCTCCGCGAACACTGATATGAAAGGTGAGAACACGGCCATCTTCTTCGGACTTTCCGGAACTGGCAAGACGACCCTTTCTACTGATCCAAAACGTAAGCTTATCGGAGACGACGAGCACGGCTGGGACAACAACGGTGTCTTCAATCTTGAAGGCGGCTGCTATGCTAAGGTCATCAAACTTGACAAGGAGTCCGAGCCGGACATCTACGGTGCCATCAGACGTGACGCTCTTCTTGAGAATGTCACAGTGGACAAAGAAGGCAAGATCGACTTCAATGACAATAGCGTGACAGAGAACACTCGTGTCTCTTATCCTCTTTATCACATCAAGAACATCGTTCGCCCTATTTCCCACGCTCCTGCGGCAAAACAGGTCATCTTCCTTTCAGCAGACGCATTCGGAGTGCTTCCTCCGGTTTCCATACTCAATCCTGAACAGACAAAGTACTACTTCCTTTCTGGTTTCACGGCTAAACTTGCCGGAACAGAGCGTGGAATCACAGAGCCAACCCCTACATTCTCCGCTTGCTTCGGACAGGCGTTCCTTGAACTCCATCCTACGAAGTATGCAGAGGAGCTTGTCCGCCATATGAAGAAGAGCGGCGCTAAGGCTTATTTGGTCAACACTGGCTGGAACGGAAGCGGAAAACGTATTTCCATCCGCGACACCCGCGGAATCATCGACGCCATCCTCAATCACAGCATTGATGCGGCTCCGGTCAAGACGATCCCTTATTTCGATTTCGTAGTTCCAACGAAGCTCGAAGGTGTTGATCCTCACATTCTTGATCCTCGCGACACTTACAAAGCGGCTTCAGAGTGGGAAGTCAAGGCTAAGGATCTTGCAGGAAGGTTCATCAAGAACTTCGTCAAATACGAAGGCAACCGTTCAGGCAAGGCTCTTGTAAAAGCCGGTCCTAAACTGTAATCCAATCATTACTAAATACAAAGCGCCGGAGCACTCGAAGTGCCCCGGCGCTTTTTTCATTACTTTTCGCCCCGTCAGAGGGACGTTTCAGATATTATTTTCCGGTGTAGTGGAAAGTGATCTTCTTAACGCAGGTGTCGCCGGTGGCGTCTGTAAGAGTAGCCGTGAACACGTGATTAGTGTTAGCAGCAGGGCTCATAGTCATAATCATAGGGACAAGTGTGGAAAGGCTGAAATCAACATCAGTTTTGCCGCTGAGGCTGCTTCCGGTTGGAACGCCAAATGCTGCAAGAGCAGTAGAGATTCCAGGGTCTTTGATCAGGTCAAGAACAGGAGCTGTCTCGCTCTTGTTGCCTGCTATTGTAACCATCCCGTTCAACAATCCGATAAAAGTAGCTGTAGGAGACTCAACTTTGATGGTAAGTCCTTTGATTCCGTCCTTAGCCTCAAGCTCAAGTTCCACATCCATCTTGGCAGCAAGTTCTGTTGTTGCGAAAGTAGGGTTTTTCTCCCAAGTGATCGTAGGTACAACTTCATCCTCATCATCATTGTCATCCTTGCATGAATTGACAGAAAGCATAAGCGCCGCAGCCGCGGACACTGCCATCAAAACGTTAACGAAAGTTAAAATGTTCTTTTTCATAATAATTTGAAAATGTTTAAAAATTAGAGTTAAAAATTCTTGTTATAGGTTTAGCACTATATTTCAATGCGAAAGGATCCGAAGCCTTCTTTAGTACCCGAGACTGAACTCGTCCAAGTAAAGGACACTCCCGTCGCCACCCGTAAAGTAATCACCGTAGTAGCTTGAGGCACAAACGATTACTATCCATTTAGGAGTTCTGTCGTTCCTGTACTTGATAGGGATGGTGAAATGGGTGTACTCTGTTGAAGTGCCGGTGGGCTGAATGCTGCCGTAAGCGATTATGTGCTCATCACCTTCAATGTCCACGAACTGACTCTTGTGGGAAATCACGTGGAACTGCTCGTCCCAATCAGTTAGCAGAATCTGAATCTGACCTAAGTCAGGCTCGCCTTTGAGAGATGCGTGATCGGAATCAGTGTGATCGATTGCAACACCCTGATAGCAATAATAGCCGCTCAAAGAGACAGGCTTTGCGGTGAAAGGAAAGCCCCAAGCAAGTTCGGCGCCAACCGGCATAATGCTGATCTTGACGAATTGTCCGTTGAAAAGATTGCCGGAGGCGAATTTGATTAAAGAGTATTTGCTCGTGAGCTTGGCGGCCTTCTTGCCCGAACCGGTCACAGCGAGAAAAGACTCCTCCGGAACAGTGGTGTTGTAACTGAGGATGTCGCTGGTGCCTTTGTTGGCTGTGCCCCAAGTGGAAATCTCCTTATCCGAGGCTCCTGTTCCGTAAAGGCACCAAGTCTTCCCGTCCATTGTCCAATTGTCGAAAGAGCTATTGTAAAGCTGAGGCTCGTCAGAAGGATCGGTGGAAGACCCGTCCTCCTGGAAAGCGGCATAAATCTTCCACTCGTAGTCCTGATAAATGCTAAGCGTAATTCTCACTGTGTCAGTCAGATCAATAGTCTGTCCCGCGGCAAGCGCGCCCGACTTGATCGAGGCTCCTTGAGTAATCCCGAAAGAAGTGATCTGAACAGCGCTCACGTCTGTACCGTGAGGGAAAAGCACCGCAATCTTTCTCGTGGACGAGTAAAACGTCGCAGAGACCTGTCCTTCCACGGCAAACTCGGTGATGTTGGCCTGAGTCTTCGGAAACATCATATCGTCTTCCATACAGGAAGAAAAGGTCAGCAGACAGACCGAGAGAATCAATAGTATTTGTCTCATAATTACTTGTTCTGTTTAAAATAGTACAGAAGGCCGAAATTCAACGAAGTGAGCTGTACTTTGTAACCGGTACCGAAATTCGAGAGATGGCTCTTCTCAACTTGGTTTTTCGTCTGATCGGAATAATTGTACCCGACCTTCAGCACATTAAGGGCCACTTCCAGTGCAATGTTGTTGGTGACGAAACAACTGATTCCGGGATATAGCCCGAACTCGGCTCCGTAAGATTTTGTAAAAGTGCCGTCTTTGTCCCCGGCGTCATCCAATTTGAAAGACTTACCCTCTGAATACGATCCAGTCAGACGAGCCTCATAGAAAAGAGCGAAAATCTTGCTGTTGAAAAGAGGCAGGTAGTATCTCAACGTAGCCGCACCCATATACTTGTTGCTCCGAAGGTAGTGATTCGACATATCAAGATCGGAATCCTCACCCATAGAGATCTGTGCATCGTCCAAATTGAAGAATGTGTAGCTGTAACCAGCCATAACCCCCACAGTGGTGTTCTTGGCGAAGGCATAAGAGTAACTCGGCGACACAGTCAATGTGGTGAGCTGGCCTTTTATGTCAGTGACGAGGGACATAAACTCATATCCCACCTCATCGCTGCCCGCATTGTAGCTGTGATACGATGCAGACAACCCAACATTCATCGAACCCTTAGGAACGAACGTGGAAATGCCCCCTTCCTTCTTGCTGAAGCCTCTGTCGAAGCCCGGAGCCTTCTGTGCGAAGAGTTCAGAGGCGAGCAGAAAACTGAACATACCGAATAATAGGGTCAAATAAATAGATTTCATTGTTCACTCTTTAAATATCAACTTGCGAAATTATTACTTTTTTTTGAATATTCTTCATTTCCCGCATTATTGTTTATGTTTAGTTTGTCTATTTATACGAAATGTGAGGTGGATTGTTGGATTATTTTCCTAAATTTGCAAAGATTAGAGAAAGAATATGGCGAAAGAGATTAATTATACAGATGACAACATCAAGACTCTGAAGTGGAATGACCACATCCGCAAGCGCGCCGGAATGTACATCGGCAGACTCGGTAACGGAGACAACCCCGGTGACGGCATCTATGTACTTCTGAAAGAGGTAGTTGACAATTCCATTGACGAGTTCGCAATGGGATTCGGCAAACAGGTTACGATAGACATCAAAGACAGAGAGGTGACAGTCCGGGACTTCGGACGAGGCATTCCTCTCAAATCGGTCGTAAAGGTGACCAGTCAGCTGAACACAGGAGCGAAGTTCGATGACGAGTCCTTCAAGAAGTCCGTCGGACTCAACGGAGTGGGTACAAAGGCTGTGAACGCATTGTCATCCTCTTTCTACGTGGCGTCTTTCAGGGACGGAGAATGCTCTTGGGCGAGATACACGAGAGGAGAGCTGACTGACTCCGGAGAAGAATCCTCCACGGAAAAGAACGGGACCCTTGTCACCTTCATCCCTGACACTGAGATGTTCGGGGATTTTGCTTACAATCCGGACTACGTCGAGACGCTCGTCAAGAATTATTCTTATCTAAAGAAAGGCCTGACCCTCGTTCTGAACGGCACTCCTTACAAGTCCGAGAACGGACTTCTGGATCTTGTGAGAGAGAACATATCCGAGACGCCCCTCTATCCTATGATCCATCTGGAAGGCGAGGACATTGAGATTGTTATGACCCACGGCAACAGCTACGGCGAGAACATATCCTCATTCGTGAACGGACAGAACACCAGGGACGGCGGCACCCATCTGCTGGCATTTCGCGAGGCCATAGGCAAGACCCTAAAGGACTTCTACAAGAAGAACTATGCGCCTGAGGACATCAGGCAGGGCATTGTGGGCGCTATAAGCGTGCAGATTCAGGAACCTAACTTCGAGGGGCAGACAAAGACGAAACTCGGCTCCACCTATATGTGGGAGAAAGAGAAGAAAGACGAGAACGGTGTCCCGGTCAAAGGGGCTGACGGAGCAGTGATCATTGACAGAGGCCCTACTATCAGAAGTTTCATCAATGACTTCATGTCCAAGAACCTGGACAACTATCTTCGAATCCACACTGATCTCGTGCCTATTATTGAAGAGAAGATCAAGGCTTCCAAAGCGGAGCGCGAGGAGATTTCCGGCATTCAGAAGAAGACCAGGGAGAGGAACAAGAAGTCGAACGTATATAACGAGAAACTCCGCGACTGCCGCTACCATTTCAACGACAAGCTTCCCGCAAACAAGCAGGACGAAGCGGAGAAATCCAGCGTGTTCATAACTGAGGGTAACTCTGCGAGCGGTACAATTACCAAAGTGCGCAACGCCCACAATCAGGCCGTGTTCAGTCTGAGAGGGAAGCCTATCAACTGCTACAAGGAAAGCCACAAGAAAGTGGCTGAGAATGTGGAGCTTAACTTGCTCATTTCAGCTCTCGGCGTAGAGAATGACCTTGACGATCTGCGTTACAACAACATCATCGTTGCGACGGATGCCGATGATGACGGAATGCACATCCGGATGCTTGTGCTCACTTTTTTTATGAAGTACTATCCGGATCTTATCCGAAGAGGGCACGTCTTCATACTTCAGACGCCTCTTTTCAGGGTCAGAAACAAGAAGGACATACGCTACTGCTACACCCCGGCGGAGAAGGAGAACGCCATCAAGGAATTGAAAAAGGACCTGCAGATCACCAGATTCAAGGGTCTCGGAGAGATTTCCCCTGACGAGTTCGTGGATTTCATTGGAGAGAGGATCAAGTTGGACACCGTTAAGCTTTCCGATGAGGAATCGATTTCCGAGATTTTGGAATTCTATATGGGTGACAACACGATAGACAGACAAAATTTCATCCGCCAGAACCTCAGATCCGAAAAGGAACTGGAGGATGTGAACATTTAAACATCTTATTATTATGTCAGCGTGGGCTAAATTTTGTGGTTTTATGTTGAGACTTATGGGCTGGACCTCTGACAATGGCCCGGTTCCGGAAAATAAGGGTATTATCCTCGGTGTGCCTCACACCTCGGCGTGGGATTTTGTGATTTCCTACCTGTTTTACACTCATTTCGATCGTACGGCACACGTTATGATAAAGAAAGAGTTTTTCGTCTGGCCGCTCGGAGGCTTGCTGCGCAAATGCGGCTGCATACCCGTTGACAGGACAAACGCCGCGGCTCTTGTGAAAAGTGTCATTGATGAGATGGAGAAAGACGAAGTGTTCCATCTGGCGATTGCACCGGAGGGTACAAGGAAGCCTGTCAAAAAATGGAAACTTGGTTTCCACACTATCGCAAAGGCTGTAGGATGCTCTGTCTATCTTGGTTATTTCGACTGGGGCACTAAACACATCGGCATCGGGGAGAAGTTTCCTCTGACTGACGATGCGCGCGGGGATATGGAGAAGATCCAAGCGTACTACGAGAGCAAACATTACAAAGGAAAGCACCCTAAGGGGTACATAACTCATTAATAATGAAGAATTTCTACAAAAGAAGAAGAGCCTTTAGAGAGAATTACATATCGACTCTCTCGAAACTATACGAATATGCGGCGACATTCTATTGGAAAAGAAAGATGTCCCAATTCGTTGACGGAACTCAGGCCTACACCTACGGTTCTTTCAAGACGCAATGCGATTCCATATCCAGACTGCTTTCCCGTTTCGGAATCAGCGCGGGTGACAAAGTGGCGCTTCTTTCGGCGAATATGCCGAACTGGACTGTCGCTTTTTTTTCCGCTACGGCTTTCGGTCGTGTTGCGGTGCCGATTCTGCCGGATTCATCTGAGGCGGAGATTACCAACATTCTGACTCATTCCGAGAGCAAGGCAATGTTCATCTCAAAACGCCTTCTGTCGAAACTCGCCAAGACTTGTTATGACAAACTGACTCTCATAATCGACATTGAGACACTTGAGCCAATCAAGACTGATGACGCCGCGTTCACCTGCACCGGTTATGTGAAGGAGCCACAGCCTGATGATCTCGCTACTTTGATTTACACTTCCGGCACCACAGGCAATGCGAAGGGCGTTATGCTCAGCCACAGAAATCTGTGTCACAACATCGATGCCTGCTGGCACGCTCAGAAACTCGGAAAGCACGACAAATGGATTTCCGTTCTGCCTATGGCCCACACCTACGAGCTCGGGATGAGCGTTCTTTACCCGATTTTCTGTGGCGCGAGCGTTTACTACATCAGACAAGTCCCCACTCCTTCAATCTTGAGGGAGACGATGCAGATTGTCAAGCCTTCTGTCATCTGCGTGGTGCCTCTGATCATAGAGAAGGTGTACAAGAACAGCATCAAGCCTACCATAGAGAAGAGCCGGGTGCTTTCATGGATGGAGAAAAAGGTGCCGAATCTGCTTTACCGTCTCGTTGGCAGAATGCTTTACAAAACTTTCGGCGGAAGACTCAAATTCTTCGGAATCGGAGGCTCCAAATTGGATCCTACCGTGGAGAGTTTCTTGTTCAAGGCCAAATTTCCTTATGCAATCGGCTATGGTCTCACAGAGACTTCTCCTCTGATATGTAACGCAATAGTGGGCAAGACAAGGGTCGGCTCAACGGGCGTGCCTGCCTACGGGGTTGAGGTCAAACTGGACAATTACAATCCCGAGACCGGCGAAGGAGAGATTATCGCAAGAGGCGACAACGTGATGATCGGCTACTACAAGGATCCTGAAAGAACGAGAGAAGTTCTGGACTACAACGGCTGGTTCCACACAAGGGATCTGGCTTCAATGGATGACGACAATTACTATTACATCAAAGGCCGTCTCGGAAATATGATCGTGGGACCTTCCGGAGAGAACATCTATCCTGAGGAAATCGAGAAAGTGATTAATGATTTCAGCGGAGTGAACGAGTCTCTGGTTATGGAGCGCAACGGCAAGCTGGTGGCTTTCGTGAAGTTCGATGACAACGTTCTGAACTGGGATCAGGCCTACGAGGACAAGTTCTTCGAAAATCTTCAGGCTAAGAAGGAGGCCGTGCTGGACTACATCAACAAGCACGTCAGCAAGTCTTCTACGGTCAACAAGGTGGAGGTAATGAAAGATCCTTTCGAGAAGACAGCTACTCACAAGATTCGCCGTTTCAAGTACAATGACGCCGAGGGTGACGACACAAAAATCACTTCTAACAAGCCTTCCTCTAAGGAAGAAGAGAAGAAGGACTAATTACTTCCGTATTTTTTTAGACCGACATTGAGAGTTCGAGCCAGCGCGTTTCCTTTTTGTCTATCAAAGAGGAGACTTCTGCGAATCTTGAAGTGATTTTTTCAAGTTCATCGTACGGAATCGTGCTTCCGTTCATCTTGGACTCAAGTAGGACTTTCTCCTCGTTAAGGGTCTTTAGATCCTTCTCCAGTTGTTCAAGTTCTCTTTGCTCGTTGAATGTCAACCTCTTAGGCTTATCTCTTTTCTGAGCCGGTGCTTGTGGCGCATCAATCTGTTTAGCCGAGGTCTGAGCTTGTTTAGCCGCTTTGGCATAGTCCTTAAGATAGGCTCGGTAGTCGCTGTAGTCTCCGAGAAAGTCTTTCACGACGCCATCTCCGCAGAACACAAGCAGATGGTCCACAAGTCTGTCTAAAAAATGTCTGTCGTGAGTCACGATCAACAAGGTGCCTTTGAATTCCTGAAGATATTCCTCAAGAATGTCGAGAGTCACAATGTCCAGATCGTTGGTCGGCTCGTCAAGAATGAGCAGATTGGGCTGCTTCACAAGGATAGTCAACAAATACAGGCGCCGTTTTTCTCCTCCTGAGAGTTTGGAGATCTTGTTGTTGAGCATATCGTGGGGGAAAAGGAAGCGGCTTAACAGCCCGGTGTCGTTTAACGTTTCCAGAACAGTCTGCTCCTCATCGAATTGCATTCCGCTCTGGTGGTAGTAGCCGATTTTGACGGACTCCCCTCTTTCAAGGATTCCCATCTGACGTCCTGATGAGTCCTGATGTTCTCCTGTGAGAAGATTGATGAAAGTCGTTTTGCCTACTCCGTTCTTGCCGACGATTCCCACTTTCTCATATCTCTGAAAATTGTAGGTGAAATGGCTCAGATAGCATTGGTCGCCGTACCAGAACGAGAGGTCTTTGCAATCGATAATCTTGGAACCTAAATGTGTCCGGCTCTGCAAGTTGCTCATATCCACGCTCTTTGAGTCATAGACCTGTTCTGATCTGTCCTTGAGATCGTAGAAGGCGTCAATCCTGTACTTCGCCTTGCCTGTTCGGGCCTGAGGTGTGCTGCGCATCCATTCCAATTCTCTGCGAAGGATGTTTTTCACTTTGTCGGTCTCGGCATTGTAATTTTCAATTCTTTCCTGCCGTTTCTCAAGATAGTTCTGATAATCGCCTCTGTAGACATAGATCTGTCCTCTGTCCATTTCCATCACGACGTTGCAGACTCTGTCGAGAAAGTATCTGTCGTGGGTCACCATCAGAAGAGTGCATCTGAAACGGGTGAAGAAGGATTCGAGATATTCAATCGCCTCTATGTCAAGATGGTTGGTCGGCTCGTCCATTATGTAAAGGTCGGCCTGAGAGGCAAGCATCTCTGTCAGAGCTACTCTCTTGACTTCGCCCCCGGAGAGGTCTTTCATCTTTTTGTCGAAGTCCGTCAGACCAAGATCCGTCAGAATTTCCTTCACTTTCTGCTCGTAGTCATAGAACGTCATAGCGGCGTCTATGTCAGCGTGTTCCGTGTGGCCGCTATTCTTGAGTATCTGTCCGAAAATGGACTCATCGGGGTCATAATCGTACTCCTGCTCCAGAAAAGCAATCTTTATGTGCCTTAGAAAAAGGATTTTGCCTCCGGAATCCGACTTGTCCTTGCCGGCAATAATCCTTAGGAGACTGGTTTTGCCCGTGCCGTTGGGGGCTATTAGGGCATATTTGTCTCCTTCGTTGATGTTGAATGCTATATTTTCGAAAAGAATCTTCGGTCCGTAGGATTTGGATATGTTCTCAATCTGTAAAAAACTTGCCATTTGGGTCTATTTAAACAATCTGTCCAGCTGTTTGACAGCTTCAGGAGAGGCGAAGACCGCCACTCTGTCGTATTCTTCAATTTTTGTAGCGCCTATAGCTATGAAGGATTCGCTTCCCCTTATGACTCCGCCGATTATGGCGTCTTGGGGAAAGTCGATTTCTTTGAGGGTGCCTTTGGTGATGGCGCTTCCGGGAGCTACTATATATTCCAGAACTTCAGCGTCCGTGCCGCTCATATACCTGACGAAGCGGACTTTGTCGCTAAGAGTGAACTTGAATATCCTGCCGGCGGTTATCAGCTTTTTGTTGATGACTGCGTCCACGCCCATTTCTTCGGCCAACCGGATATATTCGATGTTCTCCACTTCGGCTATCGTCCTGGCGACTCCGAATTTCTTGGCCACAACGCAGGCAAGCACGTTTGCCTCATCGCTACTTGTCAATGCCACGAAGGCATCGTTGTCTTTGATGCCTTCCTCGAGCAGAAAATCGGAGTTCCGTCCGTCTCCGTTCACGACAGTGACATTGTTGTCCGTGTTTTCGGACAGCAGTATGCAGCGTTCTTTGTCTTTGTCTATGATTTTGACACTTTCTATCTGTCTGCTCAGTTTTTTGCCGAGCATTTCTCCGATAGGACCTCCTCCGAGAATCATCACGGAACGAATTTCGATGTCGTTTTTCCCGAAGTACTTCATCAACAGCGGTACGCCTTCTCTTGTGGTGATGATGAACACAAGATCGTGGTACTTGAATTTGGTATCGGAACGCGGTATTAAGGTCTCGTTGTTTCGGGATATGGCAATGACTCTGAACTGAAGTTCGTCTGAGCTTGCGAGAGTTGCGAAGTCGGCGAGTTTCATATCGATTATCGGGGAGTCCTCGTCAAGTTTCATTACTGAGATCTGAAGTTTACCTCTTGCGAAGTCCATCGATTCAGTTGAGCCTGAGTGTTTCAGGAGTCCGTCTATCTCGTCTGCCGCGATTTTCTCAGGATAGAACATCAAATCAAGTCCCAGGTCTTTGAACATCAATTTGTTCTCAGAGATGAGATAATCTTCATCGTCAATTCTCGCCGTGACTTTCTTGCTTCCGAGTCTCTTGGCCAGCAGTGCGCTCACTATGTTCACGTCCTGCGACACGAACGGGTTGACTGAGATGAACAGGTCGGAATGTTGGACGTCGGCCTCTTTAAGTACTTTGATCGAGGACGGGTTTCCCAAGACTGTGACGACATCGGCTATCGCAGTCAATTTGTTAAGTCTGCTCTGATCGTTGTCGATGACTGTGATGTCTCCGCCTTCGACACTGAGCATTTTAGCCAGATGTGATCCGACTTCTCCCGCGCCTTCAATAACAATCTTCATAACAATTCAGATTTAAAATAAAGCAACCTTTTCAACTATTCGTTAACGCCTCTTCCACTCATTTACTATTCGCACCTCGCACTCAGTTTAGAACTGAAATCTGCCACTTCCTCAAAGACTCGATTTTTCATAAGAACCGCTTTCATGACAATCCAATGGGGATATATTCCCTTAACCACAGACCTTGGATTCTCTTGCACGAAATTCACCACTTCCCCATAGCCCCAACGCTGTCGATCTTGCCAAAACTCCTTGTGCGCGCTCAGCACCGCTTTGAAATAATCCAACTTGAATGTCACCAAA
Source organism: Bacteroidales bacterium (assembly GCA_041667245.1). Taxonomy (GTDB): domain Bacteria; phylum Bacteroidota; class Bacteroidia; order Bacteroidales; family UBA932; genus Cryptobacteroides. Next base: position 15,287 of record JBAYFJ010000021.1, read on the forward strand.
TAGACGAGCGCCGAGCACCCGTCCATAATCATTCTCAACGCGATTCGCCTTCCCGCCTTTCTAAGAGCCTTCTTGGCAATCGCATCTTCAGTCGGCGTTCCGAAAAGATAGTACTTCGCCTCCCTTTCGGCCAAGATTTCAGCCTCCCTGCCGACTGTGTACTCCTGAGCGAAAGTGAATGCCAGATTGTTTTCCAGCATCATCAGATTATTCCTGTAATTCAACTTTAATTTCCACGGCGAGTCATTCGGCAAAGTTCCGCCTCCAAGATGCCAAACTACTGATTGCGGGACAACCCGAATCCGATAACCGCTCATCTGAAGCCGCCAGCAAAAGTCAATCTCCTCCTGATGAGCGAAAAATCTGTCGTCAAGGCCTCCTAAATATTCGAATACCCTGCGCCTGACCATCAGACAGGCTCCGGTCACCCAAAAAACATCAGCAGGCTCATCGTACTGTCCCCTATCTTTCTCAACCATTTTCAGCACTCTGCCGCGGCAGAAAGGATAGCCATATTTGTCCATATAGCCGCCCGCCGCTCCGGCGTACTCAAAACGGTCCCGATCATAATAAGACAGCAATTTCGGGCCGCATGCACCGACGTCAGGATTGTCGTCAAGCGTGTTAATCAAAGGCTCAAGCCATCCTTTGCCAACTTCTATGTCAGAATTGATGAGCACACAGTACTCGGCCTCAATTCGGGACAGCGCACCGTTGTAGCCGCCTGTGAAGCCGAAGTTTTTGTCAAATTCTATCCTTCTGACAGAAGGAAACTTGGCTGCCATCATCTCCATTGAGCCGTCAGTCGAAGCGTTGTCCGCGACAATGACCTCGGCATCCTCAGGCATAGACGCAATAAGGGGCGGAAGGAATTTTTCCAAATACCCCTTAGTGTTCCAATTCAATATGACAACCGCGGTTTTAATCATTATTCTAAATTAAGCCTCACTCCCCGACTACTTTTTCGAATGGCACTCGCCGTCCTCGTGATGCTTCCCGTGACAGCACTCGCCGTCCTCGTGATGCTTCCCGTGACAGCACTCGCCGTCCTCGTGATGCTCCTCGTGACAGCACTCGCCGTCTTCGTGATGCTTCCCGTGACAGCACTCACCATCCTCGTGATGCTTCCCGTGACAGCACTCACCATCCTCGTGATGCTTCCCGTGACAGCACTCGCCGTCCTCGTGATGCTCCTCGCCACAATGGCAATCATCCTCACCGCATCCACAGCCGCAACCGTCCTCAACAGGAAGATACTCTCCGTGAAGGCCCTCCGTCAATTCCTTTTCTGTAGCATCCCTGACAGTCAGGACCTTACCGCTGAAATGCAAAGTTTTTCCGGCCATAGGGTGATTAAAATCCATAGTGACCGCATTCTCTTTAATCTCTGTAATAGTACCCTGAACAACCTGATTTGAGGAATTAAGCATTCGAAGCGTGTTACCGACAAAAAGCATATCGTTCACAACCTTTCCGTCAACCATAAAAGACTCCATCGGAAGATCGAATTTTCTCTCCATAAAATACTCACCATACCCCTCTGCAGGAGAAAGAGTAAACTCAAAAACATCACCCGGCTGCTTGCCCTCCAACTCACTCTCAAACTTCGGAATAAGCATATTGGTCCCGTGAATATAGTCCAAAGGGTGCTCTTCCGTAGCTTTGTCCGCAATCTTGCCATCAACTTCCAATTCGTAAGTAAGCCCGATGACCTTGTTCTTGTCGATTTTCATATTAATTCAATAATTATAAATAAAACAATCGTTACCCGCGTAACTTTCCGAAACACTCGGAACTACAAAAATAGAACAATTAAACGACATTGAGAAACACCGACACCCATTTTTCATCTCTCCACATCTCTCGATCCCAAATTCCGATGCACCTCTTCAGATCACAACATCTCGCACACCAAAATCCTCTGCCACATTCCACAACATTTAATCTGTAAGTTCCGCTGAAGCACGTAATTAAATGATAAAAAATAAATGAGAATTATTTTTGACTGTGCCGCAGTATGGCACAATGGTGAGTTACCTTTGTCCTAACCAAATCAAAAACATCTATGCTGATGTGCCGGGAGGTTTTTACTATTAATAGAAAAGCGTTATTAGAGAAGAACTTAACAATTTATTTAAGATTCGGACGTGGGATCCGGTCAACTTGGAAGAAGCAAAACCGGAATTATTCTTGATCTAAGGTCTAAAATGCTTTTTAACCGAATTCCAATATGATGACCTTAATCGGTCAGAGGCCATTCCCTGTCATATTGGATTTCGGTTTTCTTTATTGTTCCCCGCAATAGAAACAACGCAACAAGTCGTCAATAGAGTTCGGCCTCTCATTTTCATTCTAATGCTTTTCTCATCTGAAATCCACGCTTATTACGCTATGAATAAGTTAGTTATCCGCAACAAATGGTCGACCAATACGCTCCATCGCAATAGACGGCGGAGGGGTCAGGCGCTGAAGTCGACTTCACGGAAGGCGAGGGTCGGGATACTCTGGGTGGAACATGGTCTGGCATCGTTGCCGACAGACAGAAGATTGTTCCAAAGTGTCAGATAGCTGCCTGTTATGACCACTCCTCTGACCGGATGGGTCAGTTTGCCGTCTTTGAAGGCAAACCCTTCGACTCCGTAAGAGAAGTTGCCGGTTGCGGAGTTGCAGTTGCCACCGTTGAAGGCGGTAACAAGAATGCCCTCGCCGCATTGTGCCATCATAGAATCGACATTTCCTGCTCCAACACTGTTCCAAGGCTTGACCCGGAGACGTGTACAATCATCAACTGTCGCGGGGATGTTCATCTTCAAAGACATATAGGTACTGACAAAGTATTCACAAACAACGCCTTGACTGATGATTGGGACGGCTTTTGTGGCTACGCCTTCGGAGTCGAACAGAACTGAGCCGCTCTGTCCCGGTGTTCTGCAATCGTCAAGGACAGTGAGACCGAGAGGAAAAACTCGTTTTCCGAGTGTGCCGGCAAGGAATGAATTGTTCTGTTGAATAGAGAAGGCATTCAAGGAGTCCATAAGGGGCATCAACAGACGGGACGAAGCCCCGGTCTCGACTATCAGATTGGTCTTGGTGCTCGTAATCGATTGCGGGGACATACTTGAAACGGCTCTTTTAATTGCCGTGTCACCGCAAGCTCTTATGTCAAAATCTTTGAATCGGGATGAGGCGTTCCACCAGTTGCCGGTGAAGATGTTGCCTGAGGCATCAGCTATGGAGACTTGAGAACAGTAGCTGAAATTGGTTTCAATATGTCTGCAATACAGCCCGTTGGAATCTATGACGCAATTGTCGCTCATCGAGTCTTCCCAACTGCCTTCCTCGGAGATCAGCGAAAAGTCGCTGCCCGATGCCGTTAGTTCCCCCGAGCCTGAATCCTTAGGGGCATCAGAGGCCGAAAAGGAGTCCGAAAGCCGGTCCTGATCCGAAAGTCCCGATGTATGCGGATATTTGTTCCAGATGCTGGCAGCGAGAGCGGCAGAAATCCGCTGCTCAGGAGTGACGGAATCATAGGCAGTGTCACAGAGATCCAATTCAAAACCTGTGAGGGCGCCTTTCTCAGTCCTTGACGGGTCAGGAAGATCACGGCAAGGATCAGGAGCCAGCATTCGCACGCTTTCTACAGCCTTCTGAATGAAATTCTCAAGTTCGGAGGGCTCGAGACGATTAATCATAAAAGATCCGAATCTTCCGTCAACAAACAAATTGACAGCCATACTTCTGTCCAGAGAATGAGTCAGCTTGTCCAGTTCCCCGTTCAGCGTGTCCAATTGACTCTGAACGCATTTACTCAAAGACACTCGAACTTTTGAAGCACCGTGAGCCAACGAGACACTAAGACACATTGAACCTAAATCCAACTCTTCCTTAGTCAACATACCTTTCATATCCATAGTCTATTCCCCTCCCACAATTAAAGATTTCACAAGCACGGTAGGAATACCGCACGACACCGGCACACTCTGATCCTTTCCGCAAGTCCATGCACTGTCGTCAATCCTCAAATCATTCCCCACCGCAACAATGTCTGCCAAAGCCTGTGGCCCGTTACCGATTATGTTGATGTCTTTGACTGGCATAGTAAGTCTGCCATTCTCAATAAGATAGCCACTCTTTACATAGAACGTGAAGTCTCCCTCGCCGATTTTCACCTGTCCGTTGGAGAAGTCTTCCACATATATCCCATTTTTCACGGAGGCAATCAGCCCTTCTTTCGTAGCAGTCCCGTTTTCCATATATGTCGAACGCATACGCGGAATCGGATTGAATCTGAACGACTCCCTTCTTCCGTTGCCCGTAGGCGACACCCCGAAATGCTTTGCGCTTATCCTGTCGTGCAGATACGACTCCAGCACTCCCGAGGACACCATATACGTTTTTTGCCCAGGCACTCCCTCGTCATCAAAATTGAGCGATCCCCTGTTGCCGCGAATCGTACCGTCATCCACTATGCTTATCTCGGACGGACACACCTTCTTGCCCATCCTGCCGCAGAAAACCGACTCCCCTTTTCTTATGAAATCCGCCTCGAATGCGTGTCCCATTGCCTCGTGAAGCAATATTCCCGAAGCCCCGGCGCCCATAACCACAGGCATAGCCCCTCCTTTTGGACGTCGCGCCTCGAAACGCTGATCTATCCCCATAGCGGCGGTGTCGGCAAGCTCGCTCACCAATGAGTCAGAGAGCATCTCAGCCCCTTGTCTGAAACTTCTGGAAAAAGACTTGCGCTCATTCTCCCCGTTTTGGGAATATCCCACAGAAACGCTGATCTCAGTCATAGGTCGGGTCTCATATTTCAATTCCCCAAAAGAATTAAACATCATAATGTCAGACACTTGTCCGGAGATTCCCGCGGAAATCTTCACAATTCTGCTGTCCTTGGAAGAAATGGCGGACTGCAACTTCCTCAAGAAAGGAAGATAATCAGAAGTCCTGAGATCACGCCAATCTCCTTCAATCGGATAGCGGTCCGCACTCGGATTCGGTGATCCGTTGAAAAATCTTCTTATCAGTCTGTTCCCATTGTTGCCTGAGGCTGTGTAAGTTGCTGCTCTGTCACGAGCATTTCTTAGCAAAGAAGAGGCATCCTGACACTCAGGCCTTATGGCACCCGTGCCGCTCGCAATCGCAGCGGCCTCCGAAGCGGCATCAGTCAATGCGGCCAAGGAAGTGTTCTCTGAATAGGCATATCCGGTCTTGTCCCCCACGAGGACTCTGATTCCGGCTCCGTAATCCACAGAAAAACGTCCTGATGTCACCTCTCCGTCTCTCAAGCGCAGGTCAGTATAGAACGAGTTTTCAAAAAAAAGATCTGAATAGTCTCCTCCGAGAGAAAGGCCTTTAGCGGCAATGGAGCGAAGATTCTCTTCCGTCAACTTAAACGTTGAGAGGTAATAATTCTTATCGTTGATCATTTCGGTTTTACAATAATTTCTCCTATTCGCTTTTCCTGTGAAGCCTGCGCGAAAATACAGTCAAATTTTTTCTGGTCTCTTATGACGGTCGCTCCGAGCTTGCTTCCTTCAGCGACCACGGTGAATGGAATATGAGAATTGTCGGCAAGTATCCAATGGTCGCAAACCGGTACGTAGTCTCTGAAGAAATACTTCAGTCCCACGAAAAATCTGCGCCGGATAGTCTCTTCAGGAATGTCGTGGCCTCCGATGGCAACTCTCGCCTTCACCCTCTCGATTGCGAGATCCGGGGTGTTGAGCCAGAAGTAAATGACAGTCGCAAAATAGCCTTGTTCCTGAGCGTCGATCATCAGGCTAAGCAGAAATCTCGTCGCCAGAGTGGTCTCAATGCTGAAATTCTCTTTCCTTTCCAACAGGTATCTGATTTTCAGAAGCATCAGGCGGCTTGCCTGAATCGAAGCGCTTTCTGGACAAAAAGGAGAAAGACCTTTGGCGAATTCATCCGAATTGACGAATTGTTTGCATTCAAGCATCTCCGGCAAAAGCCCGTAGGACGCGGTGGTCTTGCCTGAGCCGTTACAACCTGAAAGGATAAATAGATTAGGCATATTACTTTGTGGTTGTTTTTGGATGAGTTACGCCATAGCCGAACAAAGAGAAATCGCCTTTGCAGGGATCTCCCGGGAACACATCCGCAAACGCATCCGTAATTTCCCGGACTGTGACTATGTCTTTTTGCTTTCTTGATGTCAGTTCCAGCGAACAAGCCACGTCATAGACGTGCACGTCCAAAGGAATGAGAAGGCTCGCCGGATCAGTCTCTCGCCAGATGCCGAGATCCACCTTGCCGTCAGAACGAACCATCCATCTTCTCATCATATTGATCTTTTTGTTCGGCGCTTTTGCATCCGGCTTCTGTCCGAAGACTTGTTCTCTGAACTGCGGATTGTCAAGAGACTCCAGACTTTCCTGACGTTCGTAAACTACTCTGAGTCTTGAGCATATAGCTGCCACTTCGCTCCATTTGACTGTTCTGTGTATGCTCACGGCATCGTTTCTGTAACTCCCGCTCATTACATAATCGTACGGCCTCCAGTCCATCGCATCGAACAGTTTTCCGCAATCTCTCACTATCATAGCCCTTCTTCCCCAAGCGAAATGCGCTGCGAAAACGGCAGCCACTTCCACATCCTTGACGCTTCTTGTGCCCTGCGCTGCCATTTCGGCTAATCGGGTCGGAAAAGCAATGGGATCTTCCTGAAAATATTTTCTGTCATTGTAGGTTTCCGCCCACTCTTTCAGTTTAGAAATAGTTGTTGAATCCATAGAATAGTGACTTTCTACAAATATACGACAGAAATCCGAGAGCCAGAAGAGTATGGCAAAAAAATCCCTGTCAAGCGCTCAGACTTGGCAGGGGAACGTAAAGGTATGTAGTAAAGAGACTATTCTATTCAACTACTGTTTAGTAAATACCATGCTCAACTGGCTTGAAGTGGTGGCATTCAAAATGTCAGACACTTTCGCTGAAGCCACGTAATAAGTTTTCCAAAAAAAACCAGTGTAATACCTGAAATAAACTGAATCATCAAGTCCAAGGTTGCTATTGAGTATGTCAATATCAGCATTTGGCTCAACTTGATTATTTTTGAATGTATAAGTGCCTATTTGATTCTCCGGGTTAAATGAATTACCTGG
>JBAYFJ010000022.1:0-22264 GCA_041667245.1 Bacteroidales bacterium
CCGTAAGACGAACCGCCTCTGTCACCGTAGGAGGAACCTGAACGGTTGCCGTAAGACGAACCGCCCCTGTCACCGTAGGAGGAACCTGAACGGTTGCCGTAAGACGAACCGCCTCTGTCTCCGTAAGACGACCTTCTGTCACCGTAACCTTCGCTCTGTGTGTTGTAATTTACTTTCTCATATCCCCCTGCATTACTGCCTTCATTTGAGGAATCAGATGTAGAGATTCTTTTTCTTCTCGGACGGAGAACCCTTCCGGAATTTGCTGCATTGTCTCTTTCGTGGTTGTTCCCGTAATCTCTACGGTCATCCTGGCGAACTACCTCGCCCTGTTTTGTTTCTTCCATTGTAATAATTGCCTTTTCGGCTTTGTTAAATTGTTCCTTTGGCTCACGCCATTGTTCTCCGGATGGTACCGGACATTAATAATTATTTTAATTTAAAAATATAAGTAATCGTTCCTTCCTGTAAATCGGGCGCGCTGAGATCCTCTTTGAATCTTGCTTTCAAGGCCACTTTCCTGGCTTCACTCCAAAGCGAGGAATTGGAAGTGGTGGTACCTGCGTCACCTGCTACGGCTTTCCGGACCTTTCCGTATTTGTCGACCCAGATCCTTACAACAACCGTACCTTCATCCTGAACATTGTAAGTCGGCTTCTGAAGCGATTCCGAAACCACTCGTCTGCCTTTCAGATGTGCGGTAGGCGTGCCGCTGACATTGCCCGACTTGATGTTACCGTCAGGATGTCCCGCATTGAGCGCGTCGCTGACCTTTCTTGCTGTCTGAGCGGCCAAGGTATCTTTGTCGCTTTGATTGTCCGCAGCGTGGAAAAGCGCTCTGTTGTCAATAGGTTTTTCATTTTTCGGCTTCGGGATGTCCACGTCACCGAAATCATCGACCGTGGAAGCCTTCCCCTCATTTGCCTTTTTGCCGGTGTTCATGGCTTGGGACTGCTGAACCAGAGCTACAGGTTTGGACTTGTCCACTATTTCGGCTTCAGCCTCCTCGCCTTTTAAGCTCGCTCTGACCTTCGGTTCCGGCTCATTCTCGAATTCTATGACGAAACTGCTTGTCTCAGGAGGCGGAGGGTAAATGTATTTGAGCCCGGAATAGACAAGGACACAGCACAATCCAAAGTGCAGGCACACCGTAAGCAGAATGCCGTTGCGTCTGGAGCGTTTCTCCCGTGTTTGTCTAATTCTGAGGTACTCTTTCATATTCCTTATTCCGGCTGGGTGGCCAGAATGACTTTGTAGTGATTTCTTTTCGCTATGTTCATAACAGCCACGACTTCTTTGACAGGTACGCTTTCGTCAGCGTAGATTGAGAAAGTCGGGTCCTCCTCGTTCTGAAGTATGCTCACGATCTGGTCCTCAAGTTCCGAAAACGGAGTAGGAGTCTCGTTTCCGTTGATGTGGTAAGTGTACAGGTCGTTCTCGTGCCAGTCCTTGATGGACACGCTGAGAGTCGCTTTGGCGGACACCTGTCCCGTACTCTTTGGAAGCATCAGTTTCAAAGCGTTGGGGTTGACAAGGGTGGAAGTCACGAGAAAGAAGATAAGCAGGAGAAACACGATGTCGGTCATTGACGACATCGAGACTCCTGAAAGCACTTTCGTTGATCTCTTGAATGCCATAATATCCTTACTTTTCTACTGTGGCGTCGATCTCCTCGTCAGCAGGTTCGTGGAGCAAATCCATAAAATCGATAGTGGTGCTTTCCATCTTGAACACGATGTTGGAAATCTGAGCCACGAGATAGTCGTAGCCGAAGTAAGCCGGGATGCCGACTATTAGACCTCCGACAGTGGTGATCATCGCGGTGTAGATGCCGCTTGAAAGCAGAGTGATGTCAAGATTGTTGCCTGCCTGCGACATATTGAAGAAGGCCTGCACCATTCCGAGCACTGTTCCGAGGAATCCGATCATAGGCGCGCCGCCAGCAATGGTCGCGAGGATAGGAAGTCCTTTCTCAAGTCTTGAGACCTCTACGTTGCCTGTGTTCTCGACTGCTGTCTGAATGTCGGAAAGAGGCCTTCCGATGCGCTCAATCCCTTTTTGAACCATTCTTGCGGACGGACTGTCATATTTTTCGCAAAGAGTTACAGCTGATTTTATTTTTCCTTCGTGGACATAATCCCTTATGTCTTTCATAAAGTTCTTGTCAATGTGGGAAGCCTGATGAATCATCCACCATTTCTTTCCGAAAATATAGATGGCGATAATCGAAAGCAGAAGCAGGACTATCATCAGCCAGCCTCCCTTAACGGCCATCTCTAAAAATGTATAGCTCATTTCCTGTGCCTGCGGCACGGCTGTCTGTGCCGCAGTCATAGCGGCCGTGGAGTCGATACCTGTTTGAAGAAGATTGAACAGCATATTACTTTATTTTTATTTTTAATTTTAATTTTCCGAATTAAACTACAAAAATACACATTTTTTACTGATTATCCTCAATTTCGCCGACAAGAATTCCTATTTCTGACTTTCGGCATCCGGGTATTCCACGTCAAAAAGAAAGAGAGCGTTGCCCGGAACCGACTCCCCGGCATCGGAGCGGGAGCCCGATTCAATCAGAGACGCAATCCACTCCGGGGATCTCTTCCCGCGCCCCACCTCAAGCAGCGAACCCACCACGGCCCTCACCATATTTCTGAGAAATCTGTCAGCCGAGATTCTGAACATCAGGTAGTCCTGTGGGGATGCCTCGTAGCCGAGCAGGCTTACGTGAGAAGGAACGAATGGCTTCCAAATGGCTTTGGACACGCTGCAGATTGACGTCTTGTTGCTTCCCCCCGTTTTCTCGAAACAGCTGAAATCGTGAGTCCCGACCAGATTGGCGGCCGCTTCGTTCATCAACTCAATATCCAGAGAATATGTGTATAAATAAGAGTATGAATTCATAAAAGGATCTTTCCTGCGATGCAGAAAATAGGCATATTCCCTTTTCGACGCATCGTATCTCGCATGAAAATCCTCCGGTACCGCAGACACTTCGTGAACCTCGATTGATAATGGCGTGATGGCATTTATTTTGTAGCGAAAAGCCTCGGTTACAAGGTCAGCCTCGCCGATATAGTCGAAATGCGCAATGTAATTGACTGCGTTGACTTTCGAGTCTGTCCTGCCGGCGCCGACAATTGAAATGCGCTCGTTCAGAAGAGTCGAAAGAGATTTTTGAAGACATTCCTGAACAGATGTTGCGTTTGTCTGTGCCTGCCAGCCACAGAAATTGGAACCGTCGAACGAAAACCGTATCTTGTACCTCATAAGTTGAATTATTTAAAGACAAAAATATAAAAAAAATTATGGAGAGCATAAACATTAAAGAATTGAATGACCGTATTCAGAAGGAAAGTTCCTTCGTGGACATTCTCACTCTTGAGATGGGAAAGGTCATTGTGGGCCAGAAACAGCTGATTGACAATCTTCTAATCGGGCTTCTCGCCAACGGACACATTCTTCTGGAAGGAGTTCCCGGATTGGCCAAGACATTGGCCATCAACACATTGTCTCAGGCTGTGGACGCAAAGTTCAGCCGTATTCAGTTTACCCCGGACTTGCTGCCGGCGGATGTGACCGGAACCCTGATCTATTCTCAGAAGAACGAGCAGTTTGAAGTGCACAAAGGTCCTGTCTTCGCCAATTTCGTTCTCGCTGATGAAATCAACCGTTCCCCGGCAAAAGTCCAGTCGGCTTTGTTGGAAGCGATGCAGGAAAGAAAAGTTACTATTGGAGACCAGACTTATCCGCTGCCGCAGCCTTTTCTTGTGATGGCAACTCAAAACCCTATCGAGCAGGAAGGGACATATCCGCTTCCGGAAGCGCAGGTGGACAGGTTTATGCTGAAAGTTATCGTGTCCTATCCTAAGAAAGAAGAGGAGAAGCAGATCATCCGTATGAACAATCTTGGAGAATTCCCCAAAGCGAATCCTGTCGTAAAGCCGGAGGACATTGTGAGAGCGAGAGAGGTCGTGAGAGAGGTCTATATGGACGAAAAGATTGAGAGATATATAGTTGACATAGTCTATGCCACAAGGACTCCTAAGGATTACAATGTCGGCAAGCTGGCCGATCTCATTCAGTTCGGCGCTTCTCCGAGAGCGAGCATATCCCTGTCTTTAGCATCGAAGGCTTACGCTTTCATCAAGAGAAGAGGTTACGTCATTCCTGAGGATGTCAGAGCGGTCTGCAATGAGGTTCTCCGTCACAGGATAGGGCTGACGTATGAGGCGGAGGCGGAGAATGTCACAACTGAGGAGATCATCTCAGAAGTACTTAACGCGGTGATAGTTCCGTAACTTGATATGATTGAAAGTAACAGTGCCGGTGATCTTCTTAAGAAGGTCAGGAAAATAGAGATCAAGACTAAGGCACTCTCGCATCAGATCTTCGCGGGAGAGTACCATTCCGCCTTCAAAGGTCGCGGAATGGCGTTCAGCGAGGTGAGAGAGTACCAGTACGGGGACGATGTGCGCAGTATGGACTGGAATGTCACGGCGCGCCTTCGCACTCCTTATGTCAAGGTCTATGAGGAGGAGAGGGAGCTGACTGTCGTGCTTCTGATCGATGTCAGCCGTTCCGGTCTTTTCGGTACGAGCGTAATGACCAAAAGAGACCTTATCGCCGAGATTGCGGCGGTGCTCTCTTTCTCCGCAATCATCAACAACGACAAGGTGGGAGCGCTTTTCTTCAGCGACAAAGTCGAGGAATTCATCCCTCCGAAAAAGGGCAGGAGCCATCTGCTGCACATAATCAGAGAGATCCTGGAGTTCAAGCCGGCTGACAACGGTACTGACATTGGCGAGGCACTACGCTATCTGACAAATGCCATTAAGAAGAAATGTACGGCTTTCCTGCTTTCGGATATGCTTGACGTGGACGCGCATGGGCAGCCTAAGTACGAGGAAGCCGTGAAAGTGGCGGTCAACAGACACGACCTGTCCGTGATCAGAGTGTTCGATCCCCGTGAAAGGGCATTCCCGAATGTGGGGCTTGTCCACGTTAAGGATGCCGAATCGGGAGAGTCCGGATGGGTCAACACCTCAAGCCGAAAGGTGAGAGGGGCTTATTCGTCGTGGTTCGCTACCGCCGAAAACAATGCCGAGAAGATGTTCAACAAGTACCATGTCGACAGCGTGGCGGTGGGTACGGATCAGGATTATGTTAAGAATTTGATGGGCTTTTTCCAGAAGAGATAATTATGAGTTCAGTTCGGAAAATATTGCTTTGTGTCTTGCTGGCGTTGCCTTTTTGCGCAACGGCCCAGGAGAAACATGGCGGGATAATTGATATGAAAGGCTCTTTTCTGAGGCAACTTCAGAAAAGGGATTCCGTGCTTGTGGCAGACCAGCTGCAATATGGTTTCAAACTTGACAATGTGGAGGAAGGAACCGGTTTCTCGCTTCCTGACTTGTCCAAAGTGTTCACGGACAGTCTGGGGATTGATTTGATCGCCCCTTGGGTCATCGACACTTTGAAAGTTACAAAGGCGAAGAAGAGTGCGTCCAGGCATTTCGACATCGAGGGTTTCGTGGTCATAGCTCCTTTTGAGGGGGCTAATTACACGCTTCCGAGAATAGCGATTCTCAGAGCCGTAAAGTCTGGCGCGGTGGACACTCTTCTGTTCGATGAACAGAAACTGGAAGTCAGGACTATGCCTGTGGACACCACTACCTACAAGCCTCACGACATCAAGGGGCAGATTCGTTATCCGCTTACCTTCAAGGAACTGCTGCCTTACATCGCTGCATTCTACGCCTTGGCAATCCTGACCATCCTTGTTGTCTGCCTTGTCAAGATGCGCAGGAAGAAGGAAAGCGGAGACGTGTACAGAGAACCGGCGCACGTGGTGGCTTTGAGAAAACTCGACCACTTCAGAGGCGACAAGTACTGGGCGCCCGAGAAGCAGAAGGCTTTTTATTCGGGAATTACAGATGCTTTGAGGGAATATATCGTGGCCCGTTACGGAGTGGAGGCGATGGAAATGACCACTGCCGAGATTTTCAGCGGGTTGAAGGGGAGTGACGTCCCTAAGGAACTTTTCGACGAGACTGAATCCCTCTTCAAAAGAGCTGATTACGTCAAGTTTGCAAAGTATGTTGCTGACAATCAGGAGAATGCCGAGGTGCTTCCTACAGCCGTCCGGTTCGTGACCTACACTTATCAGAAACAGTTGGATGAGGAAAAGGCCAAGGCGGACGCAGCAAAGGCGAAGGCTGACGCTCAGACATTGAACAAGGAATCAAGCCCGAAGAGGGAAGAGGACGATTCGGCTTATATGCCAAAATAGGAGGAAAAGGCTTATGTATTTTGAATATCCCGCATTATTATGGTTACTTGCGATACCGGTCTTACTGATAGCGCATTACATTTATCTTGAGTTGAAAGGCAGGAAACCTCATCTAAGGGTTTCCGCGTTAGCCCCGTGGAAAGCGGGCGGACGGACCTCGCTGAGTTACATCAGGCATATCCCTTTCGCTCTCAGGATCATAGCCCTGACAATGATTGTCATCGCGATCGCGCGTCCACGTTCGTCATCGAAGTTGGACAAGGTGGACACCGAAGGAATTGACATTGTTCTGGATATGGACGTGTCCACCAGTATGCTTGCCAGAGATTTCACGCCTGACAGAATCAGCGCTGCCAAGGACATAGCCATAGAGTTCATATCCCAAAGGCCTTCGGACCGTATCGGAATCGTGGTTTTCGCAGGAGAGAGTTACACTCAATGCCCGCTTACCACTGATCGAGCGACCCTTATCAATCTGATGAAAGAGATTCAGACGGGGCTGATCGAGGACGGGACCGCAATCGGTAACGGGCTTGCTACGGCTGTGGCCCGGCTTAAGGATTCTGATGCGAAGAGCAGGGTGGTGATTCTGCTTACGGACGGCGTGAACAATTCCGGGGAAATCGCTCCTCAGACCGCCGCCGAGATCGCAAAGACTTACGGAATCAGAGTCTACACCATCGGCGTCGGGGCCAACGGTGAGGCGCCTTATCCGGTGATGACCCCTTGGGGAGTAGATATGCAGAACGTGAAAGTGGAGATTGACGAGGGGTTGCTCAAACAGATTGCTTCCACAACGGGAGCGCGTTATTTCAGGGCTACTGACAACACCAAACTCTCCGAAATCTACGGGGAGATCAACAAGATGGAGAAGGCCAGAACCACAATAGATAGTTTCCCTGTCTACAAGGAGCTGTTCACCACTTACGCGCTGATTGCGCTGGCGTGCCTTCTGCTTGAACTTTTGTTGAGGTTTTTTGTGATTAAGAGATTGCCATAGAAGGAGGAAAAGGAGATGATTTATTTTGCACAGGCACAGTATCTTTTACTGTTATTGCTCATACCGGTCACGCTTGTTCTTTATGCCTTTCAAAGACATTTGCGAAAGAAGCGTCTGAAGAAAATCGGCGACGGGAAACTCGTGGGCCAGTTGATGCCGTCATATTCCGGGTCAAAAGGCTGGGTGAGGGTGATTCTTTTCTCTCTTGCGTTCCTATTCTTCATTGTTGGGTTGTCGCGGCCTCAGATCGGAGCGAAACTGAAGGAGCACAAGACCAAAGGAGCGGAGATTATGATAGTTCTTGACGTGTCCAATTCGATGCTTGCCGAGGATTATTCGCCTAACAGGCTGGAAAGAGCCAAGTTGGCAATATCAAGATTGGTGGACAAACTCAAGGAGGACAGAATCGGGCTGGTGGTTTTCGCGGGTAATTCTTTCGTGCAGTTGCCTATTACCAGCGATTATGTGTCCGCCAAGATGTTTCTGAATTCCATTTCCACTGAGTCAGTGCCGGTTCAGGGTACTGCCATCGGTGATGCGATCACCACTGCTATAAAGAGTTTTAGCGCGCAGAGCGAGAAGAGCCGCGCCATAATCGTTATCACTGACGGAGAGAACCATGAGGATGATCCGGTGGAGGCGGCGAAACAGGCGGCCGACATAGGGATAAAGGTCTATACCATCGGTGTCGGTTCTACTGAAGGCCAGCCTATTCCTATGAACGGCGGGCTTTTGAAAGACAAAGACGGCAACATCGTCGTGACTCATCTGGATGAGAAGACTTTGAGGGACATTGCTGATGCGGGCAAGGGGGCTTATGTCCACGCGGGTAACGACGAGTTCGGTCTCAATCCGATTGTCGAGGATCTGCGCCGTCTTCAGGACGAGCAGTTGAGTTCGGTCGTGTTTGAGGAATATAATGAGCAGTTTATGTATTTTCTTGCAATAGCATTGGCTTTTTTCGTGGTAGAGATGCTTGTTGGCGAGAAACGCTCAACAAGACATTTGTTTAATTGATTATGAGACATTTAAGATACGTATTGACAATTGCTTTGGCGTCGGTCTGCGTGTGTCTGTCGGCACAGGTGGACCGTCACGATGTCAGAAGCGGCAACAGACGTTTCCGCAAAGGGGATTTCAAAGAGTCGGAGATTAATTACCGCAAGGCTTTGGTCAAGGATTCCACGTCCTTCGCGGCCAATTATGATCTGGCTTCCGCTCTTTACAGACAGAAGAATTACGATGAGGCAGGGAAGAGTCTCGACAGATTGAAACAGGCTGCTCCGATGTCCGTCAATGCAGCCGACTATTATTACAACGTCGGCAATGTGGCTTTGCAGAAAAAGGATTATCAGGGAGCGGTGGATGCCTACAAGCAGTCGCTTTACCGGAATCCGGGAGATCTTGAGGCCAAGGAGAATTACATCTATGCGAAGTTGATGCTGAAGAATAAGAAGAACGGCGGCGGAGGTGACAACAACAAAGATCAGAACAAGCAGAACCAGGATCAGAACAAACAAGATCAGAACAAGCAGGATCAGGATCAGAATCAGAACAAGCAGAACCAGGATCAAAACAAACAAGATCAGGACAAGCAGAATCAGAATGCGCAGCAACAGCCTCAGCAGGGTAAAATATCCCCTCAGCAGGCGCAGCAGATGCTTCAGGCCGTTCAGGCTAAAGAAAAAGACACTCAGGATAAGGTGAAGAAGGAAAAGGCCGAACTGCTTAAGTCGAAACAGAAAGACAAGAACTGGTAACACACTTAATAGATATGAAAAGATTTTTTATATTCCTACTGTCATTGCTCGTGATTTCGTCCTCGGCCTCAGGCCAGAACAAAATTCGCGTGGAGGTGCCGAACATCGTGGCCTCTGACGAGCAATTCAACGTGACTTTCATTATTGAAGGGGAGAACGAGCCGTCAGACTTCAACTGGGCTCCGGGTGATGATTTCCAGTTGGTTTGGGGCCCTCAGAAGGGGAGTTCCACCAGTATCCAGATAATTAACGGGAAAAGATCTAAGTCCTCTCAGACCACCTACACCTACGTGCTTATGCCGAAAACGACAGGCACTTTCCGTGTCGCGGTGGCAACGGCAACAGTTAAGGGCCACAAAATCTCTTCAGAAAACGTGTCAGTTCAGGTCGCGACAGGTCAGACTTCGTCACAGTCCTCAGGAAGTTCTTCTTCCGGGTCCGGAGCCTCGTCATCAAGCAAAACCGCTTCCTCAACCGGCAGCATATCCAACAGCGATCTGTTCCTCAGATTGTCGCTCAGCAAGACAAAAGTGGTGCTTGGAGAGCCTATTAACGCAACCCTCAAATTGTACCAGAGGGTAGACATAGCGGGATTCGAGAACGCCAAGTTCCCTACATTCAACGGGTTCTGGAGTCAGGAGGTGCAGGCTCCGACCAATATCCAGTTTCAGAGAGAGGAAATCGACGGAAAGCTTTACAATTCCGCTTTGATTCGAGGGTATGTGCTTATCCCTCAGCAGGCCGGAAGCATCAAGATAGATCCGGCCGAATTGGTGTGCCTGGTGAATGTCCGCACAGGATCGTCTTCCGGCAACAGCATTTTCGACAGTTTCTTCCAGGACGATTACACCACAATTAGAAAAAGAGTGGTCTCGGAGGCTCACACGATTCACGTTTCGGCATTGCCTTCCGGCGCTCCAGCTTCTTTCGGCGGAGGAGTCGGGAATTTTACCATTTCCGCTTCACTCAGCAAAGATTCCATCAAGACGCACGATGCCGTGTCCCTTTTGGTGAAAATCAGCGGAAACGGCAACGTGTCGCTTTTGGAGGCGCCGAAAGTCTCTTTCCCTGCTGACTTCGAGGTCTACGACGCTAAATCCACTCAGAACACCAACAAAAGCGGCACCTCGGGAAGCAAGACTTTCGAGTTCCCGTTCATCCCGAGAAGTCACGGCGATTTCACAATAGAGCCGATAGAATATGCTTACTATGACATAGCCGCAGGAAAATACGTCGTCACAAGAACATCTCCGATCAACATAAAGGTCGCGAAAGGAAGTGCTCCTGACGGTCAGGTGTTGAGCGGGACTATGGCTTCAGGAGTGACCAGAAATGATGTTAAAAGCCTTGGCAACGACATACGGTTCATTCAGACTAAGATGCCTTCCTTCTCATCTAAGGGCGCATTCTTCTTCGGATCGGCATTCTTCTGGGCGTTGCTCGCACTGATAATTCTGCTTTCAGCGGGGTGCTGGTTCTTTGTAAGGAAATACGCTGTCCGAAGGGCTGACGTCATTGGCAACAAGAACAGAAAGGCCACCAAGATGGCTCTCAAACGACTGAAACAGGCTGAGGACTACCTGAAAAAGAATCTTTACACCGCTTTCTACGAGGAATTGCACAGGGCTCTGCTTGGCTTCGTTTCAGACAAGTTCAATTTGCCGGTAGAGGATTTGTCTTCCGAGAAGATATCGGAGACTTTGCTCAATCAGGGCGTAAGTCATGAATTGTCTGATGAATTCACCTCTCTACTTGGGGCGTGCGAATATGCCCGTTATGCTCCTGACGCAGGTCACGAGGCTATGAGCGCCCATTTCGACACTGCCGTAAAAGTGATTTCCACTATGGATTCAGTTATCAAAAAATCAGGCGGAGCCGGCAAAGCTACTGTTATGGTCGCGCTCGCACTGCTCTCTCTTCCGGGAGTCTCGAAAGCGGCCCAGAAGGATTATCTCGACTCTTTGTGGACGAAAGGAGTCACGGAGTACAATGCCGGTGACTGGAAAGGAGCAGTCAAAAGTTGGGATTCAGTAGAGAAAACGGGCGTGGAGTCTGCCGTGCTGTACTACAATATGGCCAACGCCTATTTCAAGGCGGAGGACTACCCTCATTCGATTCTGTTCTACGAAAGAGCTCTTAAGACGGATCCTTCGTTCTCTGACGCCCGTTACAATCTCGAATTCGCCAACACCTTCGTGCAGGACAAGATAGATCCCGTTCCTGAGTTCATTTTGAAGAGCCTTTCCAGAAAACTTTGCTACACAATGAGTTCCAACACTTGGGCGGTGCTTGCTCTGGTCTTTTTCGCTCTTTCTTTCGGAGCCGTGGTGCTCTTCCTGCTGTCCCATAGAATCGGGGGCAGAAGAACCGGATTCTATTCGGCCATTGTCCTGGTGCTTTTCGCATTAGGCTCATTCACCTTCGCTTCGTGGCAGAAATCCACTTATCTGAAGTCTGACACGGCCGTAATTATGAATCCTGTGGTTTCGGCCAAGAGTTCGCCATCGGAAGAGTCCGCGAAAGATCTTTTCGTGCTTCACGAGGGTACCAAAGTCAAGCTACTTGATGAGGTGGGGGATTGGAATAATGTGGAGCTGGCCGACGGCCGTCAGGGATGGATAAAGAAGGCTGACATTGAAATAATATAGCTTATGAGAATAATAGCGTTACTGTCTTTTCTACTTATATCCTTGCAATCGGTATCCGCTTCCGGCGGCGCTTTGCATTCAGCTCAAGCATCTGTTTCGCAGGCTGAGCCAGCTCCCGGCAGTGCTTTGCAGGTTGGCGGCGGAAGGATCCGCTTCGCTTTTTTGACAGACACTCATTATGCCGTAGGAGCACAGAGCGTGGCCGATTTGCGTGCCTGCGTCAATGACGTCAATTCGATTGACACTCTGGATTTCGTCTTGATAGGAGGTGATCTCACGGAGTCCGGAGCTGATGATGAACTTGCGGGAGTGAAGACCCTGCTGGATTCTCTGAAGTACAAGTACTATGTTGTTGCCGGCAATCACGACGCCACATGGTCTGAAAGCGGCTGCAACACTTTCCTCAAGGTGTTCGGCTACGAGCATTTCGAATTCGCATGCAAAGGATGGAGATTCATCGGCTGCAACTGCGGTCCGGATATGAGGATGTCTCCTGCTCTGATTCCTCAGGACGCTATGGTCTGGCTGAAAGGGCTGAAGGCCGGGCGGAAGACAATTTTTGTCAACCATTATCCGCAGGACACTTCCGTTCTGAATTATTTCGATGTCACGAGAGAACTCAAGCGAGTCGGAGTGCAATTTGAGATAGGCGGTCACTGGCACAGCAACACTGCGATGAATTACGACGGTTTGCCCGGATTTTTGGGAAGATCCTCATTGTCAGACGACTCCAGGCCCGGTTACAGCATTGTAGTAATCGAAGGCGACAAAGTCACTGTGTCCGAAAGGACTGTCTTCGGAACCACCACGGTACAGGGCGAGCCTTGGTATGAGCAGACCTTGTCCCCGGTCAAAGACACGGTCACATACGACGCCGATGGGCTTCCTTCAGGTTATCCGTGGATGCGATACGATGTGAATGAGAGTTATCCTCAGGTTAGCGAGGTTTGGAGGTTCTCCGAGCCTGCGAACATTGCGTCCGGTTTCGCGAGAGCCGGAGAGAAGGCTTATTACGCAACCAGTTCCGGCGTCGTCAATGCAATATCCCTGAAAAACGGCAGAAAATTGTGGTCCAAGCCATTCGGTGCCAAGATATTCTCGACTCCCGCGGTAAGCGGAAAGTATCTTGTTTTCGGTTGTACCGACGGCTTCGTGTATGCGCTCAACCGCTCAAGCGGACGTGTTATCTGGAAATATCGCTGCGCCAAATCGGTGCTCGGCTCTCCTGTCATTACAAACGGCACAGTCTTCATCGGCGCCTCCGACGGGGCGTTCAGAGCCCTAAGGCTCAAAGACGGGGAAGCTGTCTGGACTAATAATTCTATTGAAAGTTTCGTGGAATGCCGTCCTTATGTGGATGACGAACAGGTAGTGTTCGGAACGTGGTCAAGGAAGCTCTATTCTTTGGATCCTGCAACAGGACGTCTTCAATGGACTTGGACTTGCGAGCGGCCAGGCAGCAAGTTCTCTCCGGCTCAATGCTGGCCGGTCAAGTCTGACGGCAGGATATTCATAGCGGTTCCTGACAGGAAGCTCTATGTCCTTGATGCCGCGACAGGCAAAGAACTGTTCCATCTCAACGGCGTGGCGCGTGAGTCAGTGGGGATCACCGAAGACGGCTCCTCTGTCTTCACCAAGTCTATGTACAGTCATCTCATCGCCATTTCATCAAATGTCTCTTTTGATGCAGGCGGGGCAATGCCTCTCTCAAAGGCTCAGTGGAATGTGAGGACGCCTGCCGGCTATGACATATCCCCGACTTGCCTTTCGGAGAAGAACGGTGTGCTGTTTCTCCCGACTGACAAGGGTAACATTCTGGCGTTCAATGCCTCTGACGGGACTTTCCTATGGGGGCACAAATTTTCCATCGCTCTGGTCAATCCGCTGGACGTCTGGGAAAAGAAAGGGAAAATGTTTATCTTAGCGTCCGCTATGGACGGCAATGTGGTTTTGCTGAATTATTAACACTTGAATTTATTACCAAACTTATGAAAAGAATTTCTTATGTCGCCGGACTGTTGTTGTCTTGCGTATTTTTCCAAAGTGTCGCGGCTGAAAAGCTTGAGGACTGGAAGGATCCGAATGTCATCGAACATAACAGGCTTCCGATGAGTTCCACTTTCACGACTGATCAGCAGAAGACTCTTTCGCTGAACGGCGTTTGGAAATTCAAATTCAACGAGTCTATTGCCGCCAGAACAAAAGGATTCGAAGCGTCTGCCTACGATGATTCCTCGTGGGGCACTATCCCCGTTCCGGGCAACTGGGAGTTGAACGGCTATTGCGACCCTGTCTATCTGAACATAGGTTATGCTTGGAGAGGCAGTTACAAGAACAATCCTCCCGTTCCTCCTATCGAGCGCAATTATGTCGGGCAGTACAGAAAGTCATTCGACATCGCTCAGGACTGGATAGGGAAAGACATCTGTCTTTGCATCGGCTCTGCAACCTCAAACGTGAGAGTGTGGGTGAACGGCAAAGAGGTCGGCTACAGCGAGGACAGCAAACTGGAGGCTCGTTTCAACATTACCAAATTCGTTAAGGCTGGCAAAAACACTATAGCGCTTGAGATTTTCCGCTGGTGCGACGGCTCCTATCTGGAGGATCAGGATTTCTGGAGGCTAAGCGGCATCGCCCGCGGGGTCTATGTCTACACGAGGGAGCAGAAGAAGCTTGAGGACATCAAGATTTCGGCTTCCGCTGACGGATCTATTTCTCTGGTGACGGAAGTGACCCCCGGAGTGGCTTTCGTGTCTTATGAAGTGCTGGATGCCAAAGGCGACAAGGTGGCTTCTTTCAATGAGCCGGTGGTCAAAAAGTACGAGGTGTCTGCTCTTGGGAATGTTTTGCTGAGGTCTTCGGCAAAGGTTGAGAATCCTCTTTTGTGGAGTGCCGAGACGCCTAACCTCTACACCCTGACAGTGAAGGCTTCGGACAGGAAGGGACTTTGCGAAAGCACGTCTCTGAAGTTCGGATTCAGGACCGTGGAGATCAGGAACGCCCAGCTTCTGGTCAACGGGCGGCCGGTGCTGATCAAGGGCGCCAATCGTCACGAGATGAATCCCTACAAGGGTTATGTCGTGTCAGAGGAGGATATGATCGAGGATATAAGGATATTCAAGGAACTCAACATCAACACTGTGCGGACCTGCCATTACCCTAATGATCCTCTTTGGTACTCTTTGTGTGACAAATACGGAATTTATGTTATTGACGAGGGCAACATCGAGTCTCACGGAATGGGTTACGGCAACGAGACTCTCGCAAAGGATCCTCAGTACGAGTATGCCCATCTTCAGCGAGACGAGAGGATGGTCAGGAGAGATTACAATCATCCGTCCGTAATAGTCTGGAGTCTCGGCAACGAGGCCGGCAACGGAGAGAATTTCTACAAATGCTACGACTGGATCAAGGCTTTCGACAAGACTCGTCCGGTGATGTACGAGAGGGCTGAGCAGGACAGGAACACAGACATTTTCTGCCCTATGTACGCTTCTCCTTCAAGATGCGTGAAGTACTGTGTCAACAATCCTTCCAGACCGTTGATTCAGTGTGAGTACGCTCATGCTATGGGCAATTCGCTCGGAGGTTTCAAGGAATATTGGGATCTTATACGCAAATATCCTGCGTATCAGGGCGGCTGTATCTGGGATTTCGCGGATCAGGCACTGTACTGGAAGTCCGATGCTTCCAAGACCGGCTCAGACCACATTTTTGTCTTCGGAGGGGATTTCAATGATTATGATCCTTCAGACGGTTCGTTCAACTGCAACGGGATCATAGCCGCTGACAGGAGTTATCATCCTCACGCTTATGAGGTCCGCTATCAGTATCGTTCGATTCTGACTTCTCTTTCATCTCCTTCGTGGTTTACCGCCCGTGACGTGTCGGATTGCTCCGTGGATGTGTACAATGAGAATTTCTTCATTGATCTGTCACGTTATTCTATGTCATGGAATGTGGAGGTGAACGGTGTCAAAGTGCTGTCCGGCTGCATTGACGATTTGAAGGTCGCCCCTCAGGACACCGAGACCGTGTCTCTGGGTTTCTCAAGACAGTACCTGCTGGATGCGGCGTTCAAGGTTACGGGAAGTGAGGATTTCCGTTATTCAGATGTCAATCTTAATGTAAGTTATGCTCTCAAGACGAATGACGGACTTCTTGACGCTGGGACTGAGGTGGCTTATGACCAGATTCCGCTTTACGAAGGCGGCTTGAAGGTCGAGCCTCGTTTCGCCGCTGCGTTCAGTGGCGAGAAAGAGGCTGACGCCGCGGTGTCTTCGCGTTCCAAGCTTCCCGTTCGTTCAAATGTTCCCGCTCTTTCCAAGCTACCGGCTCGTTCAAAGAATGGTAACAGCGTGGTGTTCAGCGGAATGTATTCTTTCGCCGGAGATGGACTTGAAAGAGGCGGCGAGTGGACGGCTACATTTGACGAGACCGCCGGAACCCTTGTAAGCTACACTATGGGCGGTAAGGAGCTTCTTGCGGGGGCTCTTACGCCAAGTTTCGGTCGAGCTCCGACTGAGAATGATATGGGGGCGAAACTTCAGGACAAGAGAAAGGTCTGGATGTACCCGTCTTTCGACGTCTATTCATGCAAAGTTACGGAAGGAGCTGACTGCTATGTGGTGACGACTGTTTTCAAGGCGATCCAGTCCGCTTCCGTGCGGATGACTTACTATGTCTATGCCGACGGGTCTATCGCGGCTTGCGAGGCTATGAAGGATGCCGGTGGGCTTGACAAGATGCCTGATCTGTTCAGATTCGGAATGAAACTGCCGATGTCGGGGTCTTATTCAGTAATTGATTTCTTCGGCAAAGGTCCTTGGGAGAATTACTCCGACAGGAACAGCTCCGCATTGGAGGGACATTATGCCCAGTCGATCAACGATCAGTACCATTATGGCTATGTCCGCGCTCAGGAGTCCGGCACAAAGACGGGGCTTCGTTACCTGAAGGTTCTCAATGACAATGGCGCCGGTCTTGAATTTACTTCCGATGTGAAGTTCTCCGCTTCGGTTCTGCCTTTCAGTCAACAAGATATGGATGCAACTCTGAATGGCACTCCGTCTCGTCCCAATCCTACCAACAAGCAGGTCGGGGCGCCGCTTCATTCTCTGGAGCTGAAGGCGAAGGCCCGCGATAACGACCGTTCGGCGGGAACAACTTATGTGAATTTTGATCTGGTCCAGACCGGTCTTGGATGTATCAATTCCTGGGGCGCTCTGCCTTTGGAGGAGTATATCATCCATCCTTGCGAAAGGGAGTTCCACTTTGTGATCAGACCTGTGGACAATTAAAACTGTTAGGATTATGAATAGGGTATCATTTAAGGCTTTTTGCCTTGTTTTAATAGCGATTTGCTTTATGTCATCTTGTTGTTCAAAAGCTCAGGATAACGGCTCAAATGCCGTTATCGAGACTATTATGAATCGTAAGAGCGTGCGTTCTTACACTTCTCAGAAGGTTTCTCACGATCAGGTGATGACTTTGCTCAGGGCCGCTATGGCGGCTCCGTCGGGAAGGAATATGCAGCCGTGGAGATTCGTGGTCGTGGACAATCCCGACACTCTGAAGACGCTCGCTGATTCTCTTCCTTATGCCAAAATGCTTAAGGAGGCTTCCGTGGCCATCGTTGTCTGCGGCGAGATGAATTTCGTGAATCATCGCAACAATGATCAATTGGAACCTAACAAGAATTGGACTGCGGATTGTGCCGCGGCAACTGAAAATTTGCTTATAGCCGTGGAGTCTATGGGTCTGGGTGCCGTGTGGACGGCTGCATGGCCTTACGAGGAGCGCTATTCAGCTGTGAGCAGAACTCTGGGAATCCCTGACGGGGTGATGCCTTACTGCGTTGTTCCGATTGGCTATCCTGCCGGGGAGAACAAGCCTAAGGACAAATGGAAGCCTGAGAATGTACATTTCAACAAATGGTAGTTTGATATGCAGAGTATAGCCGAGAGACGAAAATATATTCTTGAGTGCATCAACAGGCGTGGGACGGTGAAGGTTACCGATCTTTCAGAAGAGTTGAATGTCACTAAGGCGACTATACGCAAGGACTTGAAGTTCCTCGAGGACATTCATTCGATTTTCCGAACTCACGGAAGCGCTTTGCCTGTGACACAGACTGTCTCTGACGTGGATGTGGAGGTTAAAAGCCAGTTGAACATCGACCTCAAGAGGAGAATCGCTTTGGCGGCGGTTGATTTGCTTCTGAAGGATGATGCCATTATCATTGCCTCGGGATCCACGATGACTGCTTTCGCAGAGGCCATTGCTCCCGTGGGGCATCTTAATGTGATCACTCCTTCGGTCCGAATTTCCTACTTGCTTGGTCGCAAGCCTGACGTTACAGTGATGCAGCTCGGAGGACAGATTTACGGCAATTCGCTTTCAGTCAGGGGAGTACAGGCCTCTCAGGAATTGAGGACAGTACTATGCTCCAAGTTATTTTTCGGAGCTGACGGCTTCAGTCCCGATTATGGAGTGACTTGCGCCACAAGCGAGGAGGCGATTTTTACAAGAGAGATGATGAAATGCGCTTCTGAGTCAATCGTGCTTGCGGATTCTTCCAAGATAGGGAAGAGGGGGTTGGGAAAAATCTGCGATATGAAGGATGTCGGGACCATAGTCACGGACTCAGGCATATCCGCTTCGGTGCGCAAAAGTATCGAGGCTCTTGGGGTCAGAGTAGTTGTGGTCTAACGCCGACCGTTTAATTGGTTTTAGCGTTGTCCGTAATAGGCTTTGGGACCGTGTTTGCGGGAGAAGTGCTTTTCGATTAGTCCGTCTTTCATTTCTGCTTCAGGATTGAGTTCCTTTGTCAGGTACGCCATTTTCGCCACTTCCTCCAAAACCACTGAGTGGTAGACCGCTTCGTCTGCGTCTTTTCCCCATGTGAAAGGCCCGTGGCTCTTTACCAGCACTCCTGGTGTGTGGATCGGATTCAGATTAGCATTGCGGAATCGCTCTGTTATTATCTTTCCTGTTTCTTCCTCGTAATCTCCTTCGATTTGGGCTTTGACCATATCCTGAGTGCACGGTATGCAGCCGTGGAAATAGTCGGCGTGAGTTGTTCCCAATGTTGGGATGTCTTTTCCTGCTTGTGCCCAGGCTACCGCATAGGTGGAGTGGGTGTGGACTATTCCTCCTATTTCCGGAAAAGCCTTGTACAGAACGAGATGAGTTGGCGTGTCGGATGACGGCCTCAGCCTGCCTTCTACAATTTTCCCATCCAAGTCGACTATGACTATGTCTTCCGCCTTCATTTCCGAGTAGTCGACTCCGCTCGGTTTTATGGCCACCAGACATGACTTTTTGTCAATTTCAGACACGTTGCCCCACGTGAAAAGCACCAGACCATATTTGACCAGATCCAGATTCGCCTTCAGCACTTTTTCTTTCAGTTCCTCAAGCATAGAGATTATTGTTTATCTGTAGTTGCCCACGGCTTCCAGATAGGCTTTTGCCTTGTCCGGGCAGTTTGTGGATATGTAGGTAATCTTATGCCTTATGGCCCAGTCGATTACCTCGTAATCATCGGCGAACCACAAGGTTGTCGCGATTCCCAATTTATTCGCCTTGTCGGTGATTGCCGGTTGGTTGAGCAATGCGTTGGCCATATATGACAGGCCTTTGATCCCGTGCGCATTGACTTCCTCCGGACTCATTGGAGTGTAACTGCTGCTCACATAACACACGAATGCGTCAGGCTGAAGCCTTCTGACTTCATCGCAGATGTGAAGGCTGAAAGATATGAATTCAATCTGATCGTTCATACGCATTTCTCGTGTCATATCCAGCACTGCCTCCACAAGCCTCGTCTCCCTCTCCGCTGAGTAATGGGGCTTCAACTCCATAATCAGCTTGGTTTTCGGATCTTTCTTGCCTTGTTCGAGAAATTCTCTTAATGACGGCATTCTGAGGTTGTTGGGCAACTGAACCTTCATCACTGTGGCATAGTCGCTTTTCTGGATGTTGACTTTCTTGTTGTCAATGTTGAGGTTGACATCGTGATGTATCACAAGAGAGTCGTCCGCCGTGAGGTGCACGTCGAATTCCACTCCATAAACTCCGAGCTCCTGAGCGTTTCTCAGACTGGAAATTGTGTTCTCGTAAGAGCCTTCTTTTGAGTGAAAGCCTCTGTGCGCCACAATCTTAGGCTGTGCGTAAGCTGATAGTGTGAGCAGTAGAGCCGCCCCGATGGTTATGTACTTTTTCATATTAGGTGTTTTATGTCTCTATATTCCCTTTTGATTTCCGGCCTATATCTCCCAACGGCCTCCTTTGCCGAACAGACAGGTTGTCACATCTCCCGTCAATCCGGCCCGGAGAATGAAGTCGATTGCGGAATAGCGGCTTCTCATATACGGAATGCCCCTGAATGTCTCTTTAAGCCTCTCTCTTGAAACACCGATCATTTCCGGCTCGTATGGCGCGCCGACTCGTTTCAGCATATCCTTGATCTTGTCGAAAGAGTAAAGTTGCTTTTTGAGTTCATTCTTTAGTTCTGGCCATGCCTTTCGCACATCTTCGATTTCTTTTTTGATTGCCTCACCGCTGACATACTTTGCCTTGCTCTCTTTCAATGCTCTTTCTCTCAATGTCGGCTTCTCTTTGAAGATTTCCTCAATTTCTTTTTTTATTCCATCCCATTCCGGCCACATCTCGGCGCATTTCCCTGCATTGAGTTTTGAGAAGTCATAGTTGAGCAGAAATTCGTAGCATGCAGTTGAAACAAGTGTCCCTATTCCAACTTTGAAACCGTGAGACACGTGTTTCCCCTGATAGCAGAGCCCTTCCATATCCCAGTAATGGCTAAACTGGTGTTCCATTCCGGACGCTGGACGGCTCGTCTGCAGAGCCTGCATAGCGAACCCGCTCATAATCAGCCCCTCAGCAAGTTTTTCAGTAGGTTTTACCTCTCCTGCCGCAACGGCATCCGGTTCTGACAAGGCCTCTTTGAGGTCATCTTGAACCAGATCGAAAGAAAATTTGTCAATAGGCTCCGCTCCGGCGGCCTCTGCGAGCATCCAGTCCGCTCCCGCGGGAATCTTCGCAATAAGGTCCGCATATCCGGAAGCGGACATCCCCTTAGGAGCCTTTGCCGCGATTTTCGGATCGAACACCATTCCGTAAGGCGCATGGCAATCAAAAGTCTGTTTGTTGCCTTTGTAAGTAATTGAAGCCCCGAATGCGGTGTAACCGTCCATCGAAGCGGCGGTCCCTACAATCATATACTTTAGGTTAAGTAGCGTTGAGGCATATTTTGTCAAGTCATTTATTACTCCAGAACCTACGGCTACCGGTATAGCGCCGGATGCCCGTAAGTGATTTTCCACCATTTCCATAAAATGCCACTCGGCAAAGAGGTCCGCATCCTCGATTATCAGTGGCTTCGCGGTCGCGATTCCGGTCTTCTCCAACTCCTCGTTAACTATCTTTCCTGCAACCGCATAAGTGTTTTTGTCCGCAATTACCACTGCCTTTTTCTCGCCGAACAGGCTCCTGAACATCTCCGGAACCCTTCTGATTGCTCCGTTTTCGATAATTAGAGCCTTGGTGTCCGTCGTCCTCTGCAGTGCTTTCTCAATTTTATTCATATCCGTCATTGATTTAATAATTTTCCTTTTTCGTTCCCGGTTGTCGTTTACGATTGCCGTTCTCAGTTGTCGTTTACGATTGCCGTTCTCAGTTGTCACTCTCTCACCGGCTTTCCCTCCGTTTTCGTTCCCGGTCAATTCTTATCTGTGCCATCTCCGTTTCCGTCCTCTTTCCGCTCTTTTGACTTCTCCGCAGTATTCATATCAGTCTCATTCCTCAATTCTCGCAAACCCTTTCGTTTCCTATAATAAACTTTCGTTTCCTGTAACAATGCAAAGATATAATTTTCTTTTTATATAATATACTATTAATTAACTTTTCTATATCACAAATATTTTCGTTTCGTTTAACATTGCGTCATTGTTTTGTTCTGACCATCCCTATCTCTGATAACCTCTACCTCCTATTGCCAAAAAACTCGTTCACGCCCAGTAACTCTTCGCTCGTATTTCTGTCCGACCCTTTGACGCGAAATCGGCCTCCTGTGCATCTGCAGGGCAGATGCTTGTTAGCGGCATCTTACGATACCGAGTCTGATGTTTAAGCCCCCGCCAGCAAAGCTGGCTGCCCCTGAGGGCATACGCTGACATTCGTCGGCGGTCGTCTGATGCAGACTGTCTGTCAACGTCAAGAGGCTTTTGGCAATTCCGTAAGTAAAAGGCCGGGATTTTCTTACGGAATGAAGAATTTTTCGATTTGGTAAGAAAAAGGGGCCTATCTGCTTACGGAATTAGGAATTCTGAAATTTGTGATGTTGCGATCGATGAACGGGGAGCGAAAATAGGGTCGGTTACACCCTTGTCGTGCTAACTGTATCACATAATGCTATTTTCATCAAAAATCTACTTGCTAAACTTGAGGTGGCATTATTCGTCGCTCCCATTTTGGCCGCCAGGAAAGTGAGCGAGCATTGTGAGCCGCCGTTGTCGCTGTCAAGCGACCGCTGAGGGATGTC
>JBAYFJ010000023.1:0-22110 GCA_041667245.1 Bacteroidales bacterium
GACAGTCGTCTCGTCCAGACAGTACTCCATCCACCTCGGAGTCAGAATGGCCAGCCCCAGACCGTGAGTAATGTCATATATAGCAGACAATTCGTGCTCCATCGGATGACAGCTCCACTCCTGCCGCTTGCCGCCGTCAATGAATCCGTTGATTGCCCAGGAGGATGACCACATCAGATTAGCTCGAGCCTCATAATCATCCGGATGAGCCATAGCCACAGGTGTAAACTTGACGATAGTCTTCATCAGACCCTCCATCACGCAGTCAAGCATAAACAAGTCCTTCTCCATATTGAAATAGACCTCGATGATGTGAGACATCATGTCAGCGCTCCCGCAGGCAGTCTGGTAAGGACTGACCGAGAAAGTGCCGGAAGGATCAAGGAAAGAAACCTTAGGAAGAAGAGGCCTTGCCATACGCCCTATCTTGTCCTTTGTCTCAGGATTGCTTATCACTCCGCCCGAATCCATCTCCGACCCCGTAGCCGAAAGCGTAAGCACGGACACGATAGGAAGCGCTCGCTCGACAGGAGACCATTTGCTGAAGAAATCCCAAGGGTCAAAATCCACACAAGCCCCCGCCGCCATCCATTTAGTTGCGTCAATCGTAGATCCGCCTCCGACCGCAAGAAGCACGTCAATATGCTCTTTCTTGCAGATTTCCGCACCCTTTCTGACTGAATCTATTCTCGGATTCGGCTCAATGCCCGAAAGCTCGAACACCTCCATTCCCGCAGCATCCAGTTCCTTAATGACCTTGTCATAAAGACCGATGCGCTTGATGGAGCCTCCGCCGTAAGTCAGGAGTACTCTCCTGCCGAATTGCTTCAGCTCATCACCCAAGTGAGACAGCTGATTCTCACCGAAATAAACCTTTACAGGAATGTCGTAAACGAAATTATTCATAACGATAAATATTTTATTGTAGCAGCAGCCACCGATTTCTTCCAAAATTACTAAATTAAAACTGATTATCCGCTATCCACACATTAATAACACCTAATACTGTCGGCAATGCATCGCATTCCGTCCGACGCTTCGCGGGCTAAACGCTGGATTAACATGCGGATAGTCAAAAAAAAATCCTTCGCAAACGCTATTTTTTCAGTCTAATTATTATATTTGCGTCCTACATTAAAGCAACAAAATAATGAAAAAAATCAGAGCCGCCATAGTCGGATATGGCAACATCGGACATTATGTCCTCGACGCACTTGAAGAAGCACAGGATTTTGAAATCTCAGGAATCGTCAGAAGAAACGCCAACGACGTTCCCGAAAGACTCAAGCCTTACAAAATAGTCACATCTCTCGCACAACTTGAAGGAACGGACGTCGCGATACTTTGCGCCCCGAGCCGCCTTGTGGAGAAGTACGCAACCGAGGCTCTCGAAAACGGAATAAACTGCGTTGACAGTTTCGACATCCACACCCAGGTTCCAGCTTATAGAAAAAGAATAGGAGAGATAGCCAAAGCCCACGGCAAAGTCGCCGTCATCTCCGCCGGCTGGGATCCGGGCACAGACTCAATGGTCAGAGGAATATTGAAATTGTGCGCTCCCAAGGGAGTCACCTACACCAACTTCGGCCCCGGAATGAGTATGGGCCACACAGTTGCGGTAAAGGCCATAGAAGGAGTCAAGAAAGCCCTTTCGATGACTATACCGGTCGGCACGGGAATCCACCGCAGAATGGTGTACGTTGAGCTTCAGGACGGCTACAAGATTGACGACGTGGCGGCGAGAATCAAAGCCGACAGCTATTTCGCAAAAGACGAGACACACGTCACCGAAGTGGACTGCGTAGACAATCTGCTCGATATGGGACACGGAGTGAATCTCGTCAGAAAAGGCGTCTCAGGCAAGACCCAGAATCAGAGATTTGAATTCGATATGACCATCAACAACCCGGCTCTCACCGGAGAGATCCTTGTCAGCACAGCAAGAGCATCGATGCTTCAGAAGCCAGGCTCCTACACAATGATCGAAATCCCAATCATTGACTACCTCTTCGGAGACAGAGAGAAACTGGTTGGAGAATTAGTATAACCCTTTGACTGTCATCTCCATCAGCGCCATAGTCTTCTCAGATGCGCTGGTGAGAGGCAGTCTCATAATGTTCTGCATCAAACCCATTTTGTAA
Organism: Bacteroidales bacterium; assembly: GCA_041667245.1. Classification (GTDB taxonomy): domain Bacteria; phylum Bacteroidota; class Bacteroidia; order Bacteroidales; family UBA932; genus Cryptobacteroides. The sequence goes on from JBAYFJ010000023.1 coordinate 2,142, forward strand.
AGCCCCGCTTTCACGGGAATGGGATTGCTCTCAACAAAACAATTTTTGAACAGAGGCCAAAGACGCTTGTTAAGATCAAGAGCATCAGCGGTCTCGTTTTTTCGTATATGCTCGACCAGAGCAACCATCATTTTCGGAGCTATGTTGGAAGCCACGCTGATGATTCCCTTAGCACCAGACATCATCAGAGGGAAAGTCTCGTCATCATTGCCGCTGAACACCGAAAAGCCCTCGGGCGCATTACGGATGACGGTGTAAATCTGGGAATAATTGGCCGAAGCCTCCTTGACAGCGATTATGTTCGGAATCTCAGCAAGTCTGAGCGTGGTTTCAGCATTCAGATTGATTTCCGTCCTGCCCGGCACATTGTAAAGCACTATTGGCTTGGAAGTGGATTCAGCCACAGCCTTAAAATGCTGATACAGACCCTCCTGAGTGGGCTTATTGTAATAAGGGGTCACAATCAGATAGCCGAACGGATCGTAAGGCTCAAGCATCTTGATCGTCTCAATGGTGGCAGCAGTCGAATAACAACCTGCCCCGGCAATGACTTTAGTGTCCCCTGCCATCTCCATAGTAATCCTGAGTATCTCGCACTTCTCCTCCGATGTCAGACAAGCCGTCTCGGCGGAAGTGCCCAAAGCCACGAGAAAATGAATCCCGGCGTCGAACTGTCTTTGAAGAAGAGACCTGTAGGCCTGATAGTCGACCCCGTCCGTCGTGAACGGAGTCACAAGGGCTGTACCGCAGCCGAACAATTGCTCCTTTGCCATTATTTTGAAGAAATAATACTGTTGAACTTATCGTTTATCAAATCCCTGAACTCGTGGACACCGCTCACCCCCTCAGTCATCAGAGCGGCCTGAACCGCACCCTGAGCGAAACCCTCACGAGAAAAAGCCTCGTGAGTGAGATTAATCCTGTCCACATCACAATGGAAATCAACGGAATGAATCCCCGGGACCTCCCCTTCTCTCACAGACTCAATCTCAGGCCTTACGCCGCAAGCCCCCTCGACAATATCAGCAAGAGTCTTGGCGGTGCCGCTGGGCTTGTCCAATTTGTGGATATGGTGAATCTCCTTAATGTCACAAGCATAGCCCCCGAAAGCAGAAGTGAGCCTTGACATAATCTCAGTCATCTTGAAAAGGATGTTCACCCCCACTGAAAAATTCGAGCTGTAGATCAGAGTCTTGCCCCTCTTTGCGAAATAATCCCTCACCTCCGGCAGAATGTCATACCAACCCGTCGTTCCGACAACCACAGCCTTGAAATTGTCAGCCAATGACTTGTAGTTCTTCCTGAAAGCGTCAGGAGTAGTGAAATCAACGCAAACGCAATCCACTGCAATAGACGGATCGAAATCCGTGATGTCCTCACTTGCTCCGGCACATTCTACCCCGCGTTGCAAGAGCACCTGCTTAACCATTTTGCCCATACGACCGTAGCCGCTAATTACCACTTTCATCCTCAAACAATTTTTTATGCAACTTGTTCACAATCTCAACCATATACGCCCTTCCCACAACAAAACTGATGTTGATGGCAGAAGCGCCCTGTGAAATCATATAGATCTTGTAGTCCATCAGAGAACCGAATATCTTGGTACACAGCCCTTTGACGTGTGTCAGGTTCTTCCCTATCACGGAAATCTGAGCCTTGTCGTTCTCAACCGTAATCTTGGAGAATGTAGAAAGTTCCCTCACCACCTCGTCGATGTTTTGGCCGTTCTCAATAGTGAGAGACACGTTGGCCTCGGAAGTGCTTATCAGATCGACAGACACGTGGTGACGGCTGAATATCTCGAAAACCTTTTCCAAAAAGCCGAAAGTGTCCACCATCTTGGTGGAAAAAATGTTGATGACAGTAATGTTCTCCTTGAAAGACAAAGCCTTAGGGCCTTTCTGAAGGTCGTTGTCCTTAACTATCAGAGTTCCCTCGTGATTCGGTGATTTGGAATTGAGCACTCTCACGGGAATATCCTTCTCCAAAGCCGGAATGATGGTCAGAGGGTGAAGCACTTTCGCTCCGAAAAGAGCCATTTCCATAGCCTCCTCGAAAGAGATTATCTTGATGCTCTTGCTTGTCGGAACCCTCCTCGGATCAGCCGTGAAGACACCGTCCACGTCCGTCCATATCTCAATTTCCTCGGCATCCATAGCCATACCAATCAGAGAAGCGGAATAATCCGAGCCTCCCCTTCCAAGAACAGTTGTAATGCCGTCCATTGTGGAAGAGACGAAGCCTTGAGTTATCACTGCGTCCATCCCGACGTAAGCGGAATTCACCTGCTCAGGCACCCTCTCGCGAATCTCATTCATAATAGGAGAAGCCTTGAGGTAGACATTGTCGGTGATGATCATCTTCTTTGCGTCGATGAAACCGGTCTTAATGCCGCACGAATTCATAGCCGCGCAGATGACCGTGGAAGAAAGCACCTCGCCTCTGGATATGATGACCGCTCTGCTCCGCTCGGAGAGTTCCCCCAATTCACATATCACCTTGACGAAATTCTCAAGTTTGTCCAAAATTGCGTTAATCTTCAATGAAGCGTCGTAGAATTCCGATTGCGTGACGAGAGCCGCCAAAGCGTCAATGTGGCGCTTTCGGATCTCCTCCAGAACTTTTCGGGCAGAATTGAAATCCTGAGCCTTTGCGAAATCGCAAATCCCGTAAAGGGAATCAGTCACTTTGGAAAAGGCCGAGACCACGACCACCGGCCTTTTGGACAACCTTTCACGCACAATCGACATCATTCTGACGATTGCTTCGGCACTTTCCACGGAAGTGCCTCCGAACTTCATTATTATCATTGTCTTACTACCATTTTCACCATTACACGAAAAAGCGGTCGCAACAAGTTGTGACCGTCTGCAAAGAAAGATATAATTTTTCTAATGAGCAATATTTTTTACTCCTCTTTTGGGTGAAAATGACGGCGGAGCAATTCTTTCTCCAGCACCTCTATGTCCACGCCCATAGCCTCGTTCAGCACAAGAAGATGGTAAAGCAAGTCACAGACCTCGTAGACATACCTCTCCTTGTTCCCGTCCACAGCCTCGATTACCGTTTCCACAGTCTCCTCGCCCACCTTCTGAGCCATTTTGTTCACGCCGCTCTCAAAAAGAAAAGTAGTGTAATGCTTTTCCGGCATAGTCGCGTGACGCTCCTTCACCACTCTCTCCAAAGACCTGATGTACCCTTCAGCGTCATCAGTGTCGAAACAAGACAAAGTCCCGCGATGACAAGTCGGTCCCGAAGGCACGGCCTTTACAAGAAGAGTGTCCTTGTCGCAGTCCGGCAGCATAGACACTACAGTAAGGAAATTCCCGCTTGTCTCCCCCTTAGTCCACAGACACTTGCGCGAACGGCTGAAGAAAGTCACCTTCCCCTCTGCGACAGTCTTGTCGAAAGCCTCCTCGTTCATATATCCAACCATAAGCACCTTCAGAGATGCCGAATCCTGAACCACGACAGGCAGAAGCCCGTCCGAGTTCTTTGACAGATCAAAATACTTAAAATTCATAATTTCAACAAGTTACATTAATATTCATACCCTTTAGACGGCGTTTCAGTTCGTCTATCCTTATCTCTCCGTAATGGAATATGCTTGCGGCCAGAGCCGCGTCAGCCTTACCCGCGGTCAGAACGTCCGCAATGTCCTGAACACTTCCAGCTCCGCCAGACGCGATGATCGGAATGGAAAGTTCATCAGCAAGACGAGCGAAAGTCTCGCAAGGATAGCCCTTGCGTGTCCCGTCATTATCCATTGAAGTGAACAGAATCTCTCCGGCTCCCCTATTCTCCACTTCCTTTGCCCACATGAACAACTCCTTGTCAGTCAAGTCCCTGCCACCTCTCACCGCAACCTTCCAAACGCCCTCGCAAGACTTGGCGTCAATGGCCGCAACCACAAACTGATTGCCGTACTTACGCGCGATCCGGTCAATCAACGAAGGATTCAAGACCGCAGCGGTGTTCACTGCAATCTTGTCCGCGCCCGCTTCCAGCAGCCTTGCCGCATCCTCGATTGAGGAAATGCCGCCTCCAACAGTGAAAGGGATATTGATTCGTTCAGAGATGCGCTCAACAAGAGAAGTGAACGTGCGCCTTCCTTCAGCCGATGCGCTGATGTCCAGATACACAAGTTCATCAGCTCCGGACGAGGCATAGAACTCCCCCAATGCCACGGGATCGCCCACATCCTTAAGACCAACAAAATTAACTCCCTTCACCGTACGCGAATCCTTCACGTCAAGACAGGGGATTATTCTTTTCGCCACCATATCTTCAAATCCTCCAAAGTTATTATACCTTCATAAAAAGCCTTTCCAACAATAATTCTATCAAGTCCTTCAGCCACAGCGCATTCTAAATCGAAAACCGAACTGACGCCGCCGCTGACCGTGAGAACAATTCCCGGATATGCTGACTTCAGCCTCCTGTACAAGTCCCAAGAAGGGCCTTCCAACGTCCCGTCCTTGGATATGTCCGTGCACACGACCTGTTTAATGCCGAAAGGCAAGAATCTGTCCACAAGCTGTCCCACATTAAGGTTGCTGTCCTCAAGCCATCCCCGAGTAGCCACGAGACCGCCTCTTACGTCAGCGCCGAGCACAATTCTCTCGCTACCATATTCCTTAAGCCACGAGCACACCTCCTCAGGCTTTTCCACGGCCACGCTGCCGCAGACGACTCTTGTGGCGCCGCAGTCAAGAACCGCCTTCAGGCTCTCGAAACTCTTGATTCCACCTCCCCACTCCACCTTTAAATCAGTGCTTTCAACGATGCTATCCAGAACTTTGAGGTTCAACGGCTTGGAAGCCTTAGCCCCGTCCAGATCCACAAGATGAAGCCAACTCGCGCCTGCATCAGCGAACCTCTTCGCCATATCCAGAGGCAGGCTATCATAAACAGTCTTTCTCTCGTAACTTCCCTTACACAGACGGACACATCGACCGCCTATCAGGTCTATAGCAGGAATTATCTCGATCATAAGTTTAAAAAATTATTCAGCACCTCGCTACCGGCCTCGCCGCTTTTCTCAGGATGAAACTGCACCCCGAAGAATTTGTCCTTTCGCAGAGCCGCACTGAAAACAACTCCGTTCTCGCACCTTGCGATAGTCTGAGGGCACAAAGAAGCCGAGTAAGAATGCACGAAATAAAAGAATCGGCCTTCATCAATCCCTTCAAACAAAGGAGATTCGAGATCTGTAACACGGTTCCATCCGGTATGAGGCACCTTGATGCCATCAGCCTTGTCAGGCTTAAGCAGAGAGACTTCCGTGTCAAAGATTCCGAGACACTCGGCGCTTCCTTCCTCGCTTCGACGGCACATCAGCTGCATACCGATGCATATCCCCAGAACCGGCTGCTCAAGAGAGGGGATGACCTTGTCAAGTCCCCTCTGACGCAGTTTTTCCATAGCAGAGAAAGCCTCTCCCACCCCTGGCAAAATCACGTGATCAGCCTTAATAATGTTTTTAGCGGCTCCTGTTACCTTGTAATCAGCTCCCAAACGCTTCAGAGCGTTGCACACCGAACGAAGATTGCCGGTGTCATAATCCACGACCGCTATCATAATTGTCCTTTGCTTGTTGGGATCTCGTCACTGTTGACGTCACGTCTTACAGCTTGTCTCAAAGACCTCGCAAAAGCCTTGAACACAGCCTCGGCAAGATGATGATTATTCTCCCCTTTTGCAACTATATGCAGGTTACAATGAAGCGATTCCGAGAGTGACTTGAAGAAATGCCTAAACATCTCTGTAGGAACATCTCCGACGTATTCCCTTGTGAAATTCACATCCCACTCGAAGTCGATTCTGCCACCCAGATCCAGAAGCACCATCGCACTGCAATCATCCATCGGCAAAGAGAAGCCATAGCGCTCCAAACCCTTCTTGTCGCCCAAAGCCTTGTACAGAGCCTCGCCCAAAGTGATGGCCACATCTTCCATTGTGTGATGTTCGTCCACCTCCAGATCCCCGAGAGCCTTCACCTGAAGAGAGACTCCAGAATGATGGGCAATCTGATCCAACATGTGGTCGAAGAAATGAAGACCGGTGTTGATGGATACCGGCATTTTGCCGTCCAGATCCACCGTGGCAGAGATTCGCGTTTCCTTTGTGTAGCGAGTGACCGTGGCAATTCTGTCGTCAGCAGTCTTCGACGCATTTTCACCTTTTCCGACCGTGCCGAATGTTCCGTAGAACTTCCGAACAATCTCCAAAAAAACATCATTCTCAGACCGCAGTCCAACGGTCACTCTAAGACAGTCCGCGCACCCCGGCACGCTGCAACGGTCTCTCACAATAACATCCTCACCCATAAGCCTTTCAAATAACTTACAGGCATCCTTACAGCGGAATAGAATGAAATTCGCATCACTCGGAAACACTTTCTCCACACCATTGACTCCCTCAAGAGCCTTCGCCATGCGGGTCCGCTCGTTCACAGTCTCGGCAACTTCCTTAGATATGTTCCTGTCCAACAACTTGAGAGCTGATTCGATGGAAGCGGAGCTTATGTTGTAGGGATATTTCACCGAAGCGAAAATCGTCATCATCTCCTTTGAACCGAAGGCAAGCCCAAGGCGGAGACCAGCCATTCCCCACGCCTTCGACAGAGTCTGCATCACCATAAGGTTAGGATACGTGTCAAGATAATTCAGCATACTTTCCTTGGAGGAATAATCTATGTAAGCTTCGTCAACTATCACAATACCATTGAATTCATTCACAAGCCGTAGGACATCATCCTTAGCGAAAGCATTTCCAGTAGGATTATTGGGAGAACAGATGAACATCAGTTTGCTGTGCTCGTCAGCGGCAGCAAGCAACTTTTCAACAGGAAGAGAATAATCAGGACCGAGCTGTACAACTCTCGGCTCAACTTCATTAAGCAAAGCGGAATCCAGATACATCCCGTAAGACGGAGAAAGGAATATTGAGTTGTCTACCTTAGGCTCGCAGAATATCCTGTAAGTCAAGTCTATGGCCTCGTCGCTGCCGTTGCCGATGAACATCTGATCCACACTCACTCCCTTGATTTCTGACACACGTTTTTTGAGCGCCGTCTGGCGCGGGTCAGGATAACGGTTGAATCCTGTGTCAAGAGGATTCTCATTGGAATCCATGTAAATCGGAAAGGACCCTTTGTAACTGTCCCTCGCTGCGGAATAAGGAGTGAATCTCAACACGTTTTCCCTGACCAGAGATCTAACATCTTTCATATCTCTATTTGTTTAAAAGTCTGACTCTTACAGCATTGGCGTGTCCTTCAAGCCCTTCCGCCTCAGCCATAGTGATTATGGTCTTGCCAAGCGAAGACAGACCGTCCTTCGTAAGTTTCTGAAATGTCACCTTGCGCTCAAAAGAGTCCAGATTCACGCCGCTTGAAGAAATCGCCGTTCCAGAAGTAGGCAAAGTGTGATTGGTCCCTGATGCATAATCGCCTGCGCTTTCAGGTGAATAGCCCCCGATGAAAACGCTGCCGGCGTTAGTGATTTCCTCCGCCACCGCATCCGCATCTTCGCACGCTATAATCAAATGCTCCGGAGCGTAAAGATTGGCAAAAGCAATTCTGTCCTCCAAAGAGTCAAAAACGAGCATATAGCTGTGGCTCAAGGCTTTGGCGGCAATCTCCTTTCTCGGGAGTTTTTCCAGTTGAGCCTCCGTCTCACAACTAACCCCTGAAGCGAATCCTTCGCTTCCGCACACAAGACAGACTTGAGAATCGGCTCCGTGCTCCGCCTGAGACAACAGGTCTGACGCGACGAAAGAGGGATTTGCCCTGTCATCAGCCAGAACAAGCACTTCAGAAGGTCCGGCAACCATATCGATAGCAACGCCTTTTTCTGCCACGAGTTTTTTGGCGTTAGTAACATAGCGATTGCCTGGGCCGAAAATCTTGTCAACCTTCGTGACAGTCGCGGTTCCGTAAGCCATAGCTGCGATGGCCTGAGCGCCTCCTATCTTAAATATGTGGTCGACCCCGCATCTCACAGCAGCATAAAGAACGACTTTAGGCACATTGCCGTTTTTGTCTGTGGGAGTGCACATTACAATCTGTTTGCATCCGGCGATTTTGGCGGGAATAGCGAGCATAAGGACTGTTGAGAACAGCGGAGCCGTACCTCCGGGAATATATATCCCCACTTTTGTGATAGGCACAGCCTTCTGACGGCACACGACTCCTTGCCTTGTCTCCACCTCAATGCCATCGAATTTCTGAGCGCGGTGGAATGCCGCAATGTCCTCGATTGCCATCTCAATTGCAGACTTCACATCACGCGGGACATCATTTTCGGCTTCCTGTTTCTCTTTTTGGGTAACCTCCAAATCACCAAGTCTCACCCCGTCAATTACTTCCGACAATTCTCTAATCGCCACATCGCCGCTTTCCCTTACTCGGCTGACAATGGAAGTTACCCGTTGCATTATCTCGACCTCATCAAAGTCAGGCCTCTTGACATAAGTCTCCCATTCCTTCACAGGAGGATTAATTATTAATTCCATTAGCAAATGATTTTTTCAACGTCAAGCACCAATATACCCTCGGCCCCAATAGCCTTAAGTTTCTCAATCTTCTCCCAAAGGTCAGCCTCATTGACAACGGAATGCATTGAACACCAACCTTTCGCAGCAAGAGGCATCACAGTTGGGCTTCTTAATGCCGGAAGTATTTTGACCGCCTCTTCCACGGAACTCTCGGGCAGATTCATAAGAAGATATTTCTTTTTTCTGCTCATAAGGATGGCGTTGAAACGGAACATCAATTGGTCTATCAGGCTTTTCTTCTCCCCGTCCAGTCCAGGCGTGCCGATGAGAACGGCTTCAGAGTCAAAGACTCTCTCTACCTCTTTCAATCCGTTGGAAATCAAGGTCCCGCCTGAAGACACTATATCGAATATGGCATCCGCCAATCCCGCAGCCGGCGCAATCTCCACTGAGCCGGCGATGTTGTGAATCTCTGCGTTTATCCCCTTCCCCTTGAAATAGTCAGTTAATATACCCGGATAAGACGTGGCAATGCGCTTACCTTCAAAAAATTTCAGCGAATCATAGTTGTCTCCCTTTGGAATCGCAAGCGCGAGATGACATTTTCCGAAAGTAAGGTTCTGAAGGACATCAACCTTAAACGCTCTTTCTCTCACTTCGTTTAGCCCGACGATACCGATGTCGGCGGCACCCATCGAGACGGTCTGAGGGATGTCGTCATCCCTTAGAAACAGAATCTCTATCGGAAAAGATGACGACTTCAACAAAAATTTTCTTTTGTCATCACTAACGCTGATGCCAGCCTCGTCAAGAAGTCTGACACTTTCCTCGTTCAGTCTTCCTTTTGTCTGAATTGCAATTCTCAACATTCTCTAAACTATTTATATACAACAAAAAAAGGCTCACCCGTTTTGTAGGGTAAGCCTTGTAAAAAATAACGCACACGCGTCAGCATCCCTACTTCTTTGTGAAAGGGTGATGATGATGCTCTGTGAAACGTACAATACTCATTTTGTTTATTTAACTTCGCTAAGGTAGAAATAATTCTTATAATTGCAATAAATTTTCAAGACTTTATGAGAGAAAACAACGAAACAGCCGGGCTTCGACGCCTCAGAGGAATGAACAACGATGTCGCTTCGGCGATTTCGGAATTTTTAGATGAGACGCCTGACCTGGTTAGTCAGGATATGATTGACACCCTTCTACGTACATCCTCTTCCAGTGTTGAGACCTTGGTAAAGGCTCTGGTTTCGGCTTATTGCGGCGTTTCCGATTACGAAGACCCGAAGGATCCCGCTTACATAGAGGAGGGGCTTCAAGAAGTGAAACCGGAGCTGCTGCTCAATAATCCTTACTACAAGCACATCAGATTGCCTGATTATGGAGAGGACGGATGGAATTTCAGCCATTTGTCCTACAATCCTTATGAGATTTTCGTCAGAGATGACCTGATGCTGAAGCCTGATTATATGGAGATTGTCCCTCTTGGCTATTTCAGAAGCAAGGTCACCTACCCAGTTGTGATGCAGCGCGGGCGGGAATGGATGGCAATCAAGCCGAGCGAGATCAATTCAATGGCCCCTGCAATCGAGGCCGTGAAAGGGGATGTGGCGGTGTTCGGTCTCGGACTGGGGTATTTTGCGTATATGGCCTCTCTCAAAGAGTCTGTCACAAGTGTCACCATTGTGGAAATTGACGAGCGGATCATTTCCCTTTTCGAGAAATATGTGTTGACGCAATTCTGTCTCAAAGAGAAGATTCGCATTGTCCGAGCGGATGCGTTCGACTACCTGAAAGACGTGATGCCCTCCGCCCGTTACGACTATGCGTTCGTTGACTTGTGGCACAGCACTGACGATGGTCTGGACCTCTACCTGAAGTCCAAACGCCTCGCCGCCCAGGTCCCTCAGACGCATTTTCTCTACTGGATTGAAGAATTTCTGCTCTCCGCCCTGAGATGGCGTGAGTTCGACAAAATCCTCGACAAGGCCTCCTCCATCTCTGAAGCCCTTTCAATGCTCAGCGACGACGCCCTCCGTACTCAAGCCGAAGCGAAAGATGTTGCACTAAGATAATGAAGAAACTGTATCCAAAGGAATAGACTATGAATTATATCGGGTCAAAGTACACGCTGCTTCCGTTTATATCTGAAGCGATCGACAACGTCGCAGGTAAAGACCTGTCCGACAAGGTGTTCTGCGACCTGTTTGCGGGCACTGGAATTGTCGGCCGCTATTACAAGCCTAAAGTCAAGAAAGTGATAGCGAATGATTGGGAATACTACAGTTACGTTCTAAACAGAAATTATATCGGCAATCATATCGCCATATGCGACCAACAACCCTATATAGACAGACTTAACTCTCTAAAAGGGATTGAGACAGGTTTTATTTACAATAATTACTGTGAAGGAAGCGGGAGCTGCAGACAATATTTCTCAGATGAAAACGGGAAGAAAATAGATGCCGCAAGAAAACAAATTGACAATTGGAAATCCTCAATTTCAGAGGACTTGTACTTCTTCCTGCTTTGCAGTCTTATCGAGAGTGCCGACAAAGTTGCCAACACTGCTTCCGTGTACGGGGCTTTCTTGAAAAAACTGAAAGCGACTGCCTTGAAACCGCTGACAATCCAACCTGCAAATTTCAGCATAAACAGTAATGAGCATCAAGTGTTGCAGATGGATGCCAATCAAGCAATAAGGATTATATCAGGAGACATATTGTACCTTGATCCACCATATAACGCAAGGCAATACGGCGCCAATTACCATTTACTGAACACAATTGCCGAAAATAAGCCATTTAAGCCACGGGGTAAAACGGGACTTCGCAATTACACTCGCTCGGAATATTGCAGCAAAAGAAGTGTGCCGGCATCATTAGAGGATTTAATTAGAAACGCTGATTTCAAATACATCCTACTGTCTTACAACAATGAAGGTCTGATTCCTTTAGAGTCCATTAAATCAATTATGGAGAAATATGGCCGTTATGACGTTATTTCACAGTCATATCAGCGATTCCGCGCTGACAAAGAAGAAAACAGGCATCACAGCGGAACCAGGACAGTCGAATATATTCACATATTGGAAAAGTAATCAAAGACCGCTGACGACTTTCGCGATGACTTCCGGGAAGTGGTTCATTTCGAGAACGTGTTCTTTCTCGGCTATGTCATCAGGAGTGTCCACGGAAAGAAGCGGCGTGCTGAACTGAGCAATAATCTCTCCACCGTCAATCGTTCCGCTGACGTAGTGGACAGTCATTCCTGTCTCGCTCTCACCGGCGGCCTTCACGGCTTCGTGAACGTGATGTCCGTACATACCTTTGCCTCCGAATTTCGGGAGAAGCGCAGGGTGAAGATTGATTATCCTGTGATCATAAGCATTGATGAGAAAGTTAGGGATAACCAGAAGGAAACCCGCCAGAACTATGAAATCAGTGGAATATTTCTTTAATACGGGAAGCAATATTTCCTCATTCAGAAAGTCGGCTTTAGGTATGACTTCCGTCGGAACACCTAACAACTCAGCTCTTTTCAGAGCCACTGCATCTGCCTTATTTGAAATCACGACAGCAATATTCACTTTGTCAGAGCACTTGAAATGTCTGATTATATTCTCGCAATTTGATCCGTTCCCGGACACAAAAACCGCAATGTTTGTCATATATGATATTATTTTGACGCAAAAGTACTCATTCACTCAGAATTACACAAAAAAAATCAGCCGGGTTCGCTTCCGGCTGACTCCATAATTATTTTTCAGCTCTTTTTGCTAAAAGCAGATGCTTCAGTCCAAGTTCGAGAACCGGTACTTTAGCTCAACTTGCTAAAAGCTGATGTTGAATCCTACTCCGATAACGAAGCTGTTACGGGAATATGTCTCTGTGCCAGGGGTCTTCAAAGCGTCTTCGGTCAAACCAGGGAACAAAGAAGCCATTGACGAAAGGGCCGTGTAGTAAGTGTGACCGACACCAGCATAGTCATCCGAAGTCTTGGTGTAGTCTGAATAGAAAGACTTATAGAAAGCCACGTCAACACTCATTCTGTCATTGATGTTATACTTTCCGCCCACACCTATATTAAATGAATCAGTGGTGAGGTTCATATCGGAAATGTAAGCGTCCGTGTAGCCGTAAGTAGTGGTGTTCACGCCGCAACTAACTGTAAATGACTTGTTTATGTCATATTCCAGACCGGCGAGACCTTCCCAAGTGTTGTTGTCGATGTAGTCCTGCTTGTCGCCGAACTGTTTGGTCTGCTTGTCGAAGAAAAGATTGTAGCCCAAACTGAAACGAAGGCTTGGGAGAATCTTGTACTGCCCTCCCACGGCGAGCATTGCCGGAATGTCATTTCTGACTGTGAGACCGTCATTGTACTGAGCGATGCCGGTCGTGTTGATTTCAGTGTCGTTTTCAAGAGCGACCTTGGTCCTGAACTCATAACGAGCCGCAAAATCAAATTTTCCAGTCTCGTAATGTACTGACACAATCGGAGTGTAGGCAAAGTCAGTCTGTTTGCAATTTAACTCTTTGTCACCGACGATTTTACCCGCCATAGACGTTCCTTGGGCAGCATCAATTTTTCCACCGGAGACACTGGATATAATACCTCCGAGCACTTGCGCGGCAGGAAGCATATTTCCGCCATATTTAAGGTTGATATTGTAAATGCCGCCTTCATAGCTGTTGTTCACATAGTTGAGACGAAGTCCCGCAGAAGCGCTTAAATGACTGTTGAATTTGTAACCGAAGTTGAATTGACCGCCGAATGAATACTGTTCTCCGACAAAGTTGATGTCCGCGGCATAACCGCTGACTGTCGTGGCACCGGAAATCTTGTTGATCAATGCCGGCAACATTGCGATCGGAGCTTCGAAAGAGCCGAGACCATCGTCATAGTCCGCTTCTCCGCCGCCGGCCATCACTCCGAAATGAAAAGAAGCGAACCAGTTGTTGTGCACATAAGCCACGTCAAGATGCGGTATTGCAGGTGCAAAGGTCTTACCCGTGAATTTTTTAGTGTCCTTGCCATTGTTCTCCACGCCGTAAGCAAAAGGAGCGAATGTGGTCTCGGCATAACGTCTCTGCCTGACTGACTGAATGTCAAGGCCAAAATGCCAACCGTTGTTCATAAAGCCTATTCCGGCAGGATTGAAATATGCGCCTTCCACACCAATTGTCGCATTGCGAGCAGGCTGACGAAGGAAAGCCACATTCTGATTTGTGTTCGTGAGATAGCCGCCTGCGAATGCAGTTGCGGATGCGGCAGCAATGACCGCGATACTTAGGATAATCTTTTTCATTAAAGTCGTTTATTTTGGTAAAAACTTCGCAAAAGTAGGCAGGCAAATTTTATCTTCAAAATAAAATAAGAAAATATGACCGAATAATTGCCGAAAAGGACTGATTCCACTATTATTTTGGCACAATAGTATAGCAATTTGGGCGAATACACACCACTCTCTCAGCCCAAGCCTCATAACAACCCCGCGACAATTCGGCCTCTCTGGCCCTGCCTCAGGCGTATTTCAACTGACGTACCCAAGGCACATTGGCGTGGCCGACTCTACAGGATTTCGAGGGGTGGGGCAGCCTGCTTTGCTGGCGGGGGCAAGATATAGGTCTGTCAAATCAGATGTCGCAATCTACGTCTGCCCTGCAGACGTTTTCCTGTCAAAGGGTCAAGTGAATTTTAAGGAGAAGGTCGCTCAGCGCACAGAATGATGACTAATAAAATGGAAATTGAAGTTTCGTGAGTAAAAGGTGGGGTTTTGCTCACGGAATTGAAAATAATGAAGTTTCGTGAGTAAAAGGTGGAGTTTTGCTCACGGAATTGAAAATAATGAAGTTTCGTGAGTAAAAGGCGGGGTTTTGCTCACGGAATTGCGGAGAATATGATTTCAATTGTTGCGAATACGATTATTTATTGATTTATCAAATTTGGATGTTAACAGTTTTCGATGTTTCTTTGCGCCCGAAAAAATCTGAGAATTGATGTTCGGAGGGTTGACGTTATGTCTGTGAGGAGGCCTCAGGAAGCGATGAATGATGTAATGTGACAACGTCAGGGAAGGACGGGAATGACGGAAGGTAATGATTGAATGAATGATGGACGATGTAGGGATAGGATGGAGAATGACGGGGAATTAGGAGAAGGTTGGGAAAGATGGAGAATGACGGGGATTTAGGAGAAGGTTGGAGAATGATGGAAGAGGATTGGAGACAATTGGAAATTTGTTTTGAGATTTGAAACTACTAATACTACATTTAGATGAATTGTAACAGAATTATCAAAGCGATTATTGTAATAGAATTGTGTTTGGCAGCCGGATTTGGCGCAAGCGCTCAAAGTTCCGCGGGGCAAAATGAGGGGCAGGACGTAAACCGGAATGCTGTGTACGAGTTGGAGGAGACTATCGTTAACGGGAGCAGGGTGCCTCTGGCGCTAAACAAGTCCGCAAGAATTGTAACTGTGCTTGACAGTCTGGCGATTGTCAACTCCACTGCTCAGAGCGTGAATGACCTGCTGAAATACGCTATCGGAGTCGATGTCCGACAGAGAGGAGGAATGGGAGTACAGACCGACATCAGCGTAAGAGGAGGAACATCCGATCAGATTGCAGTGCTGATTAACGGCGTGAACGTGTGCGATCCGCAGACAGGACACTTCGGCCTCGACCTTCCTGTGGAAATGGATGAGATAGAAAGAATTGAAATCCTCGAAGGGCCTGCCGGAAGAATCTACGGCACATCCTCACTCGTAGGCGCCATCAACATTGTTACGAAAAAATATGCCCGCAGCAGTGCGGACGTCCATCTTGAAGGCGGGTCCTACGGCTATGCCAACGGCGGGGCGAGAGTCAGCGTCGCATCAGGCAATTTCAACAACCAACTCTCAGGAAGCTACACCCGCTCGGACGGCTACCTGAAGAACAAGGCAGGAAAGCACAGCAGCGATTTCGATGCCGTAAAAGCCTTCTACCAAGGTGGTTACAAAGGGCAAGCCGCAGACATCGACTGGTTCGCCGGCCTCTCCGACAAAGGTTTCGGAGCCAACACATTCTACAGTTCCAAGTACGACGACCAGTACGAACACACTACGAAGACATATTTCGCAGTTCAGGCAGAGACAAAAGGCTTTTTTCACTTCAAGCCGTCAATCTACTGGAACCACTCCACCGACCGCTTCGAACTTTTCAGAGGAGATGAGTCAAAAGTCAGATTCAACTATCACAAAACCGATGTCTACGGCCTCAATCTCAACAGTCACATCGACTGGAGCCTCGGCAAGACGGCATTCGGAGCAGAGATGAGAAACGAAGGAGTGGTCAGCACTACCCTCGGCGACTCGCTCAACACTCCAAAAAACATCCGAGGCTCAGCGAGAGAATATGCCTTGGGCCGCAATAGAACTAACATCAGCTTCTACGTGGAGCACAACATCATATTGAAGAAATTCACATTCTCAGGAGGCGTCACAGCAGTGAAAAACACAGGTAACGAAATGGACTTCAAACTCTACCCCGGGGCAGACGCAAGCTACAGAATCGGAAGTAACTGGAAAGCCTACGCATCTTGGAACACATCTCTGAGAATGCCCACGTTCACCGAACTCTATTACTCAGTAGGCGGCCACAAAGCGGACAAATACCTCAAGCCTGAAGAAATGAGCTCCTACGAAGCAGGCCTTAAGTACCTCAATAGCGGAATACAGATTCAAGGCGCTTTCTACTACCACCACGGAAAGAATATGATTGACTGGATACGTGATATGTCCCAAGGCGAAGACGCATTGTGGACCTCTGTCAATCACACCAAAATCAACACGATAGGAGAAGAACTTTCCGTTACGCTCGACCCGAAAGCCATTCTCGGAAGAGACTGCTTCGTGACGAGCCTGTATGCGGGATTCAGCCATATAGACCAGGACAAGACCGCGGGAGAAAATATTCAGTCTAAATATGCCCTCGAATATCTCCGAAACAAAGTGGTTGTCAAAGCCGACTTCAAATTTCCCGCCGGCATCCGACTCAACTGCTCCTATCGCTGGCAGGAACGCACCGGAACCTACAAACCTTATTCCCTCGTGGACGCGAGACTGAGCTGGAAATGGTTCTACATCAATGCGGAAAACCTTCTGGACCACACCTACTACGACTATGGCGACATCCCTCAGCCGGGACTATGGCTACGAGCCGGAGTGAAACTGAAAATCCTATAAAAACAGATAACATCCGATTAATATCGCTATATTAGCATTTATGAAAATTTTGTTGACTATTCTTATATTGTTGACTATGAATTCAGAAAATGTTAATGCGCAACGGCAATCGTCCGTTCGCCAGATGGCAGTTGCGGGACAGTTCTATCCTGCCGAGAAAAAGACGCTGGAGGCAAACGTAAAGGGCTATTTAGACGAAAGCTCAGAAATTGACACACTGGATAGCATTGTCGCGGTGATTGTCCCCCACGCCGGTTACGTGTTTTCAGGCCTTGCGGCAGCGAAAGCATATTCAGCCATACCGTCGGACAAAAAATTCAAAAATTTATTCCTGATAGGCCCGAGCCATCACATCTTCCTTGAGGGCGCATCCGTCAACACCGGCTTCGACTATTACGAGACACCGCTTGGCAACGTCAAGGTGGACAAGGAGTTATGCCAAGAACTGATCGACGGTAATGACTGTTTTACCTACAGACCTGACGCTCACGACAAGGAGCACTGCCTCGAAGTCCAGCTGCCGTTCCTCCAAGTGAGACTTAAGGATATGCCCGAAATAGTACCAATCATAATAGGTACGCAGAAATATTCGATCATAAAAGCCGTTGCCACGGCCCTCAAGCCATACTTGAATCAAGACAATCTTTTCGTAATCAGCAGCGATTTCTCGCACTACCCTGCCTACGACGACGCCCGCAAAGCAGACCTAAGGACAGCTAACGCAATCAGTTCCGGCGATCCAGTAGAGTTTGTGAAAGCGCTGCAAGAGAATTATCAGGAACACATTCCGAATCTTCAGACCGGCGCATGCGGACAGAGCGCGATAATGACCATTATGCTGATGACTCAAAACGGCGGGAAATTCAGTTACAACCATCTTTTCTACAACAATTCAGGCGACTCCCGCTACGGAGGCAAGGATGAGGTCGTCGGCTACAACGCCTTTGCGGTGACGGAGGAAAAACAATGCGGCTTTACTATCACCGATGAGGAGAAAAAGACTCTGCTTCGGATTGCGAGAAGCAGCATCGAAGGAGCCTTCACAGGTCAAAGCCTTCAGGCCTCTTGGAAAGGTCTTGAACTCACAACTCTTCTTCAGTCCAAATGCGGCGCCTTCGTCACATTGAACGAAAACAACCGTCTGCGCGGATGCATCGGCCATTTCGGAGAAGACGAACCTGTCTACCGGGTTGTCGCGCGGATGGCCAGAGCGGCCGCGTTCGATGACCCGAGGTTCAACGAAGTCAGCGAAGAAGAAATGGATGGAATCGTCATCGAGATTTCCGTACTGTCCCCGTTGAAACGCATAAACGGAGCCGCGGAGTTCAACTACGGGAAAGAGGGTATATATATGGTCAAGAACGGACGATCAGGCACATTCCTGCCGCAAGTCGCCGAAGAGACGGGCTGGAGCAAGGAGGAATTTCTGTCCCACTGCGCTCAGGACAAGGCCGGAATCGGGCCGGACGGATGGGAAACGGCGGATCTCTACACCTACGAAGCGGCGGTCTTCAACGAGAGCGAAGTAAGGAACTGAAAGCGAGAGCGAAGTTAGGAACTGAAAGCGAGAGCGAAGTTAGGAACTGAAAGCGAGAGCGATGCGCAATAATCCGGATATATGAAAGAAGCGTTATACTACCACCAAACCTCAAAAGGCGTTCAGTGCGACCTCTGCCCTCACGAATGCCAGTTCAGCGACGGACAACGTGGAATATGCGGAAGCCGAGTCTGCCAAGAAGGCAAACTCTACACCCTCGCCTACTCCAATCCCTGCTCACTTGCCTTTGATCCGGTGGAGAAAAAGCCTCTGTTCCATTTCCACCCGGGGATGAGATGCTTCTCAATCGCCTGCCCTGGATGCAACTTCCGATGTCTGAACTGCCAGAACTTCAAGATCTCACAAGCCAAGCCTGAAGAAGTCCTAACTGCGAATATGGAACCGGAAACAGTCGTCCAACAGTGCATTCAGACCTGCTCCAAAGCAATAGCATACACCTACACCGAGCCGCTCACTTATCTGGAATATGTCGCCGACATAGCCAGACTCGCCCGTGAGAAAGGAATTCTCAACATTCTGGTCTCGGCAGGCTACGTCAATCCCGGACCTCTGGCCGACAACATAGCCCTTTTCGACGCCGCGAACATCGACCTCAAATCATTCAGCGACAGTCTCTACAAAAAACAGAACGGAGGAACCCTCAAACCGGTTTTAAACGCATTGAAAGCATTCAAAGAAGCAGATGTCTGGCTGGAAATCACCAATCTGCTTATTCCAGGGCAGAACGACAGTCCTGAAATGCTTAGGGAAATGTGCAAATGGCTGTGCGACAACGGATTCTCAGACACGCCCCTTCATTTCAGCCGCTACTTCCCTGCTTACAAGATGTCCGAGCCATCGGCCACGCCGCTGAAAACCTTGATGGAAGCGAAAGAAATCGCCAACAGTGAAGGGATGAAATTTGTCTACATCGGCAACGCTAAAGAATACGATGGAGAAGACACCCTCTGTCCAAACTGTGGCCACACCCTTGTCAAACGGCACATCTACTCAATCCGCCGCAACCGCCTTGACTCCACCGCCATTTGCCCATACTGTGGCACCACTATCCCCGGTGAGTGGGGCTGACGCATATACATATATACTGAATTTGACTATATTTGCGTTCTCAAAGAAAAGAATATGAAAATTAAAAACATGGAACCGCTGATCTCAAAACAATAGACGGAGCCGGACACGGATTCAAGTGCTCGGCGAGAAAACAAAGCGAGGCATTCATTCTTAACTATTTAGGCAAGCACATAAAACAATAATATATGTTCGGCAAGATTTCGACAATACTACTGATTCTCATCATAGAATCAATCATTTCGGTAGCGACGGCTCAGACAAAGAAGTACACCATCAGCGGCTACGTCACCGATGAAAGCAGCAGCGAGACGCTGATAGGCGCCGGAGCAGTGGCGGAAAAAATCAAAGCAGGTGCCACAACCAACAACTATGGCTTCTACACGCTCACCCTTCCTGAAGGAAAAGTCACCCTCACTTATAGCTACATAGGTTTTTCTTCTCAAGCCATTCAACTTGACCTTCAGAAAGACACCACGATCAACGTACGGCTTCAGCCTAACACCAATCTAAAAGAAGCCATCGTCACCGCACGTAAAGACGCGGGAATACACGCCACGAATATGAGTGCAATGGAAATTCCTATCCAGCAGATACTTAAGGCCCCAACCC
>JBAYFJ010000024.1:0-22054 GCA_041667245.1 Bacteroidales bacterium
GCTCAGGCTCCTCATACGGTGACAGAAGACCTTCAGGCTCATCTTACGGAGACAGAAGACCTTCTTACGGTGATCGCTCAGGCTCATCATACGGTGACAGAAGACCTTCAGGCTCATCTTACGGAGACAGAAGACCTTCTTACGGTGATCGCTCAGGCTCATCATACGGTGACAGAAGACCTTCAGGCTCATCTTATGGTGACAGAAGACCTTCCTACGGTGATCGCGGCGGCTCGTCTTACGGAGACAGAAGACCTTCTTACGGTGATCGCAGAAGCGGTGGCTACAACAGTCGCCCGGGGAACGGATTCCACGGACGCACCGACAGACGTTTCGAGAAGAGAGACGACGTACAGTTCGACGAGACGGACGAGGCTGGAATCAATCAGATGCTCAGCAAAAAGGCTACGGTAGAGAATGTGAATTTGTCGGACAATGACAATGTCGCCACTCCTATTCAAGAAGTAATCAGACTCAACAAATTCATTGCGAATTCAGGTGTTTGCTCCAGAAGAGAGGCTGACAGTTACATTCAGGCCGGTGTCGTAACCGTGAACGGCGAGGTAGTGACTGAACTTGGTACTAAAGTGAACGTTATAAGCGATGACATCCGTTTCAACGGAGAGAGGCTCAAAGGCGAGGAGAAAGTGTATCTCGTGATGAACAAACCCAGAGGTTTCGTTACCACTTCGAGCGATCCTCACGCTGACAGGACTGTTATGGATTTACTTAAAGAGTGTAAGACAAGGGTGTTCCCTGTAGGACGTCTGGACAAGAACACCACAGGTGTGCTGATGTTCACCAATGACGGGGAAATGGCTGAAAAGCTCACGCATCCTTCATATAACAAGAAAAAGATCTATCAGGTTATTCTTGACAAACCTCTTACACAGGAAGATCACGACAAAATCGTGGCCGGAATCGAACTTAACGACGGAGAGATCAAGGCTGACGAACTTGAGTTCATCGATGCTGAGGATCACCGCAAACTCGGAATTGAGATTCACTCAGGCAAAAACCGTATCGTAAGAAGAATATTCGAGTCTATCGGATATGACGTGAGGGCTCTTGACAGAGTCTACTTCGCAGGCTTGACCAAGAAAGGTCTCAAGAGGGGCGAATGGAGATTCCTTTCAGGGGGCGAGGTCAACGTTCTTAAAATGGGAGCTTACGTTTAATGATGGAAGAGAAGACAAGCCGGCAGCATCGTGCCGGATTCGTTAATATTATCGGTAATCCGAATGTCGGAAAGTCTACGCTTATGAACGCAATGGTGGGCGAGAAATTGTCCATTGTCACGGCCAAGGCTCAGACTACCCGCCAGAGGGTCATGGGCATTGTGAACAGCGAAGACTACCAGATTGTCTATTCTGACACGCCGGGCATTCTGAAACCCAATTACAGGCTTCAGGAGAATATGCTGAATTATGTCGACACCGCCATTGGCGATGCCGATATAATTTTGTATGTTACGGATGTTGTGGAGAAGGGTGACAAGAATGTGGAGTATGTTGAGAAACTGCAGAAGATTGAATGTCCTGTCATTCTGGCCATCAACAAGATAGACATCAGTTCACAGGAGAAGGTGGTCGAGTTGATTGACGTGTGGAAAGAGAGATTGCCGAAGGCTATTATCATTCCGGTGTCAGCGAAAGAGAAGTTCAATCTGGAAAGCGTGTTCAATGCTATTCTTGCCAATCTTCCGGTGTCACCTCCGTGGTTTGACAAAGAGGCATTCACTGACAAAAATTTGAGATTTTTCGCTTCTGAGATCATCAGGGAGAAGATTCTGGAGAATTACAAGGAGGAGATTCCTTATTGCTGCGAGGTGGAGATTGAGTCGTTCAAGGAGGGAAAGGAGAGATTTGACATCGGAGCGGTTATTTATGTGATGAAGGATTCGCAGAAAGGCATTTTGATAGGGAAAGGCGGGAGTTCGCTGAAAAGGGTCGGGACTCAGGCAAGGATTGAGATGGAGGATTTCTATCAGAAGAAGGTTTTTTTGAGTATGTTCGTGAAGGTGGATGAGAATTGGCGGGAGAGCAAGAGAGAGTTGAAGAAGTTCGGCTACGAGGATTGACGTGAAAGGGTAGTTGTGCGCCGGGGCAACTTCGCGCAGGGCGCTCATCCCTCCCACCGAGACGGCGGGTCCATCCCGCTCAAGGAGCCGCGGGCGGCTACGGTTGCTCTGCGCACAACTATCCCTGAAGGCGGGTCGGACAGACGGCCTTTATGCAAGCTCCGCGCTATCGCCATAGCGCAGTTCGCCGCTTCGCGGACAAACCGAGATTGCGGCATCTTACGATGCCGAAACCGTCATTTTATCCCCGCCAGCGAAGCTGGCTGCCTCAGGGCGATGCGCGGTCATACGACCGCGGTCGGCTGATGCCGACTGAGCAGCAAGACGGGTCGGACAGACGGGCAGACAGACTGGTCCTCGGCAATGAGCGTGTGGCCGTGGAGCCTAAGTGCCTAAAGGACAACGAGTTGACCACATTGACCCCGGTGGTTTTGGAGGGGTTCGCCTTGCTTAAGATGTTGTGAATCAACGTCTTAAGCACCACGGAACAAGATTGATCGGTGTATCGGTGTTCCAAGTTCGCAAACATATTCAGATGAAATAGCATTGGAATGATGTTGCAATAAAGAACTAGATGCAGTATTTCGCATTCCGTGAGAAAAAAGGGGCCTTTTGCTCACCGATTTGGGAAAAAGCCAGTGGGTGGACCAGAATGACGATGATTGATGCGTTCGAACTTGTGAGACTTGAGAATAGAGAAGCCAGAGGGGCTTGCGGAGGAAAAGGCCGGAGGAGATCGTGGGGCGTAACGTACTGTATATCAGTAATTTGCATAAAGTACCCGTATGATAATCAGTACCAGGACTTTGCATAACTCACTGGCCCATAACAAGTTAAGCTCCACGGGACTGGGAAACTATTCCCACAGAACGCAGGCGGAGTTGAATGTAGGGAGAGCAGGGCCGGACTGAACACAAATCGGCAGCGTAGGCCGCAAACAAGGTGGGATTAAATCCTATTCGGCAGCAAAAGCAGTAGCAGAAGCAAAAGACAAAGCAAAAGACATATTTTTTTATACTATGAGTAAGAAAGAGTGGGACGACATCGCCCCGGAAGAGCAAGAGATTGAAGAAGACGACACCAATGAAGAGCCTATCGATGACACCGGCAAGGCTCCTTCGGACAAATACAACAAGCTGCTGACTACGGACAGCCGCAAGTTCAAACTGTCAGGGATGTTCAAAGACTGGTTCCTTGACTACTCTTCTTATGTCATTCTGCAAAGAGCCGTGCCTCACATCGTTGACGGACTAAAGCCAGTCCAGAGACGAGTTCTACACGCAATGTTCAATATGGACAACGGCTCGTACACCAAAGTGGCAAACATAATCGGACAGGCAATGCAGTTCCACCCGCACGGAGACGCATCCATCGAAGGCGCACTCGTACAATTGGGACAGAAAGGCTTTCTGATCGACTGTCAGGGGAACTGGGGAAACATACTGACGGGCGACAGCAATGCAGCGCCCCGTTACATCGAGGCAAGGCTAAGCAAATTCGCCAAAGAGGTTGTTTTCGACCCTAAGGTCACTCACTGGATGACGTCCTACGACGGACGGAATCAGGAGCCGACGGAACTTCCTGTCAGATTTCCGCTTCTTCTCGCGCAGGGCACGGAAGGAATCGCGGTCGGAATGGCATCCAAGATTCTTCCGCACAACTTCAACGAACTGATAAACGCATCAATAGCCATACTCGAAGGCAAGGACTTCGAGATATACCCGGACTTCCCTACCGGCGGCTATGCCGACTGCTCAAGGTACAACAGAGGCGGTCGAGGCGGAGTGATCAAAGTCAGGGCCAAAATTGAGAAAATAGACAAAAACACCATTTCCGTTACGGAACTTCCCTACGGCAAGACGACAAAGGTTCTTATCGATTCAATCCTCAAGGCAAAAGACAAAGGGAAAATCAAGATAAAGAAAGTGGAGGATATGACGACCGACAAGACCGACATCGTCATTCATCTTCCCAATGACGTCTCGCCGGACAAGACTATTGACGCACTCTACGCTTTCACGGACTGTGAGACCACGATCGCACCGAATGCCTGCGTCATCAAAGACAACAAGCCTCAGTTCCTCAATGTCAACGACATACTTATTTACGACACCGAGCACACGAAGAATCTTCTGGGTCAGGAACTTCAGATTCGCTTGGACGAGCTTGAGGACGCCTGGCACTACAATTCTCTTGAAAGGATATTCTTTGAGAACAGGGTTTACAAGATTCTCGAGCAAGATCAAAAGACTTGGGAGCAGCAGCTTGACGATGTCTTCAGCACTATGAAGACATATCAGGAACTGCTTAGAAGGCCTATCGTTATGGAAGACATCCTGAAACTTGTCGAGAAGCCTGTCCGAAAGATTTCCAAATTCGACACCAAGGCGATTGACGAGAAAATCGCCGGAATCGAGGAAGAGATCAAAGAGGTCAAGAATAATCTGGACCACCTTACTGAGTACACAATCAAGTATTTCAAGAATATAAAGGATAAATACGGCAAGCCTTTCAAACGACTGACGGAGATAACCAATTTCGAGAGTATCGCCGTGACTAAGGTCGTGAACAACAATGCGAAACTGTTTGCCAATATGGAAGAAGGGTTCGTGGGCATAGGCCTGAAGAAAGACGACAACGGTGTCTTTGTGGCCGACTGTTCTGACTTGTCCGAGATAGTGGTGATAGGAAATGACGGCAAGTACAGCATAACGAAAGTGAGCGACAAGGCTTTCTACGGCAAGAACCTTCTATATGTCGGAGTCTTCAACAGAAACGACAACCGCACCATCTACAATGTTATATATAGGGACGGTAAGACAACGACCTACTTCGCCAAGAGATTTGCAATAACCAGCGTCACAAGAGATAGGGAATATGACATAACACAAGGCAAGGAAGGTTCTTCGATTATCTGGTTCTCGGCCAATCACAACGGTGAGGCGGAGGTAGTGAAGATTTTGCTTCGACCGAAGTCAAAACTGAAGAAGTTGATGTTTGAATACGATTTCTCCACACTGGCAATCAAGGGCAAAGCGTCGAGAGGCAACATAGTCAGCAAAAATTCCATCCACAAGGTTTCGATGAAATCGGAAGGAATCTCAACAATCGGAGGAAAAGACATTTGGTATGATCCTGACATCCAGAGACTTAATGAAGACTCGCGAGGAGATTATCTGGGACAGTTCAACAACGGGGACAAGATTCTGGCTGTGTTCAAAGACGGAACATATTACACTACTTCCTACGATTTGAGCAACAGGTATCAGGGAGAAGTCCTTCTGATTGAGAAACTGGACTTGGGAAAGACATTCTCGGCCATCTATTTCAACGGTCAGACTAAGACGTTCTACATCAAGAGGTTCTCCTTCACGGAGAGTGACAACAATCCTTTGTCTTTCATTTCGGAAGGCAAAGGGTCCAGACTGGTGGCGCTGAGTTTCGACAAGCACCCTCAAATGCGGGTGACTTTCGGAGGAAAATATGAGTTCAGAGAGGCTGAAGTAATTGACGTCGAGGAGTTTATAGCAAGAAAGGGAATAACGGCCAAAGGCAAGATGTGTCATCAATATGAGTTGAAGGTTGCCGAGTTCATCGAGCCGCTTCACAAGCCTGAAGACGACATTGTTCCTGAAGATGAGAGTGACGGAAAAGAGACGGAATTCACCGCCGAAGAGCAGGATGGGTCGACCGGACAACAGCAGGATGAGATTTCGGCGGACGACATTCTGAATTCTAAGGTTTCTCCTGCCGATGTCGCACCGTCATCGGAAACAGTGGTTGAGGAAAGTCCTGAGGGAGAAGCGATTGACAGCGACATATTGCTGAACGGTCTCATACCTGATGATTCGGGGGAAGTACCGGCGGAAAAGAAAAAGAATCCGGCACCTCGCAAAAAGAAATCATCTGACAGCAACGAAGCCTCCGAAGATTCTTCATCAGAAGATGAGAAAGACAATGAACCGACTCTCTTCTAAAGGCGTATTCTGTCTTACAGGTTTTATGGGCTGCGGCAAAAGCACCGCAGGAAAGGCCCTGAGCGCCCTAACCGGCATAAAATTCATAGATCTGGACGAGTATATAACCGAGAAATCCGGTAAACGCATCAAGGATATATTCCAGTCCGAAGGTGAAGACAAATTTCGGGAATATGAATTAGAGGCCCTGAAAGGGGTCATAGAATCGCAGGAAAAATGCATTCTGGCACTTGGCGGCGGCACACTTATGACAAAGGAATGCTTCGACCTTGTGCGCGACAACTCTTGTTGCATCTACCTTAAAGCCGATGTCAAGACACTGTCGGACAATCTAACAGGCAATTGCAAAGGCAGGCCGATGCTCCAAACCGGAGATCAGACCGCTGCCGACAATGATCGGAAAAACCTCGAAATGAGAATCAAATCTCTGCTTTCCGCCAGAAAAGACGTTTACGAGTCCGCGGCAGACTACACTTTGGTCACTGACGGCCTCACGATTGATGAAATAGCAAAAAGGCTGCAAGAAATAGCGGGTTGGTAGTCCGTGGCGGGCGAATTACTGTAGCACAGCGTTTTAACAGAATTAGGGGTACCCCCATCCGGCGTATCCCTAATGCACATAGCGCATTGACACTAAATAGATTAAGTGCCACACTCCGATTAAACCTATGTCCAATGGCACACGACCCGAGGGCACTATTTACACCATTTGACGATGTTGTCCTTGAGAAGCAGATAGTACACGATAAGTCCTACCCAACTGGTCGCAAGCACAACTATTGACCACACGATTTTCCAACCGAGATTAAGGTCCTTTTTGAAAATGTCAAGCACTGCCATAATGGACAGCACCAAGCCGATTAAATAAATAATTGTTCCCATACCATTAATTAAAAAAAGTAATAAATCTATCTCTAATATTTACAAAGATACAATAATACTAAAACAATCATAATGTTTTGAAACGATTTTAGAAGACTACAAAATGATTATACTGACGTAAAAGGAAAAGAAAGATTAACCAAAATATCGTTTAAATTGCCGGATTTCTTCAGGTTTTTCTATCTTTGCAGAGAAGCGATTCAAACTGAAACTTTAGCTGTCTTACAGAATGACTTTAGATGAAATCAGGGCGCAGGCCGAAAATTGCGTAAAAGACACCGTAATGAAAGAAATGAGACGCCAATTCGACGAATGTGGCGGTAGTCTTGACGCTCAGTACGAGAGATACGGGGACACGGAGTTCTTCTTTGCGAAAACAATCGAGCCGGGCCACATCTACGTAATCGGCTATCCGCGTTGTGTTTGCCCAATGGTGGCCTCCGGACTTGTCAAGTCCGCTCAGCATTGCGAATGCTCACGTCAAAGCATATTGTATGTTCTACATAACTTATTACCGGACATAGAGATAGAAGTGAGCATAATAGGGACGGCGCTCTCCGGGAACGGCAAATGCGAATTCAAAGTTACTGTCAAATAAAAATAGTCAAAAATGGACGCTGTCATAACTTGGGTTGACGGAAACGACCCCTCATTCAGAGAAAAAATTAACCGGTACGCCACAAACAATGATCAGAAAAGAGATGATGTGGGGAGCACGACGAGATTCGCCGATAACGGAGAAATTTTCTGGTGTGTAGTCGCCATCAACCGTTTCGCCCCGTTCATAGACAGGATTTTCATCGTGACCTACGGTCAGAATCCCCATCTTGAGGAAAAACTGGAAGAAGTGTTTCCGGAAGGTTTCATACCGATTATAATTGTGGACCACTCTGTGATCTTCAAAGGCTACGAGCAGTTTTTGCCCACATTCAACTCAAACTCAATCGAGACTATGCTCTGGAGGATTCCGGAAATTAGTGATCGTTTCATTTATTTTAACGATGACATCATTCTAAGCGCCCCCGCAACCGAGGAGGATTTCTTTACGAAAGAAGGCAAGACAATCTGTTACGGGCAGAAATACAGCAGACTTCTGATAAGAATACAGAATGCCCTGAAGTCAAAACGCTACGGCCAAAAGCGAATCTCTTGGAAAGGCTCTATGGTGACAGCCGCCGATATGATTGACAATGGCAGCTTTATTCTGAAACTATGCCACAGCCCGAGAGCTCTGAGGAAAAGTTTCTATGAGGATTTCTTCGCCAAGCATCCCGAGGCCGTCATCCTAAACATAAAAGACAAATTCCGCCAGCATTACCAGTACAATGTCCAAGAATTGCAAAATTTGTCTGACTACAAAGCCGGCAGATGCGTTCTTCTTCCTGATAACGAACATCTATTCTTCTTCAAAAAAGACTACGCCCATCTTGACGATGAGCTGAAAAGACTCGATGGCGGCAACTTCAAATTCGTCTGCTTCAACTCTCTGGACAAGGCATCGCCCGAACAATTAAAAAAAATCGAGTCGTGGTTCAACCGCAGGCTCGATCTTTAGGAATCTTATTTTTTCAAATCCTGATAGCGCTTTATCGCCTCAAGGAAATAGTAATCAGCATAATTCAGAGGCACGTCAATCTCGCTTCCGAGAGACGCGGCCCCGGTGCTGTGCTTAAGAATGAAAAAACCGTTCTCTCCAGGCTTGGCAAGATACTCATCGGATGAAAGCGACTTCAATATGCTTAAAGCATAATCGAAATATTTCGCTGACAACCCGCTATCGACCTTTGTGCTCAACTCGAACAGTGCGGAAGCGGTGACCGCAGCCGCGGATGCGTCACGAGGCTCGTCCGGAATTTTCGGAGCATCGTAGTCCCAATACGGCACCTTGTCCTTAGGCATAGACGGATTGTTCATTATGAAAGAAGCCACCTTCTCAGCCTGAGAAAGATACCTCTCGAAACCGGTGTATCTGAAGCACATAGTGTAGCCGTACAGAGCCCAAGCCTGACCTCGAGCCCAAGCCGAATCGTCAGAATAACCCTGATAAGTTCCTCGGGACCGGACAGTGCCGTCGTCATTGTAACTTACTACGTGGTAAGAACTTGCGTCATCCCTGAAATGATTGGCGAGAGTCTTGTCGGCGTGTTTCACCGCAATCTCGCGATAGACCTGGTCCCCGGTGTACTCGCCGGTCCAGAAAAGCATCTCAAGATTCATCATATTGTCTATGATCACAGGATAATTCCATTCTCCGAAATCCCACGACCTGATAAGCCCTACCTGAGGATTGAATCTGGATATCAGAGACTTGGAAGCCTGAACGATGGCAGAAGCCGAAACGCTGTCCTTCAGAACCTCCTGTTGTTTTCCATAACTGCAGAAGACCATAAATCCCAAATCGTGAGTGTTGGTCTTGAACGGGATCTCCGCTTCACGAGCCGTGTATCTTAGAGCATAATCCTTGTATTTGGGTTCACCCGAAAGTTCGTAGTAAAGCCAAAGACTGCCAGGAAAAAATCCGCTTGTCCAATCCTTTGGCTTGATGAGGCGATATTCCCCGTCTTTCCAGGAACGAGCCGTCACTGAAGAAGTGTCAAACCTTGAGGCAAACGACTCAAGCTGTTTGCCAGCCACGACCAGATCGTTATGTATCATTTCATCGACATCGACGCCATCATTGCAAGACAACAAAAGACAAGATGCCAAAACCATTACGCTGCCAATAACCGTTCTCATATAGTTGATGTTATTTTGAAGACAAAATGTATTTACCCGGAGTCGCGGTGAGGTAAAGCACACCGTCCTGCTCAGAAACCTTTACCGCGGATTTCACCGATTTGCCGTCCACGGTAACTTTCCAAATCCCGGGTTTCAAATCCGTCACCAGCACCTTAACCTTCTTGTCCGCTCCGGAAGGCACCGAGAATTCAAGCGTACCGTCAAGTGAGGAGCCGTTTCTGCTGAAAAGCACGGCTCTGTCGCCGATAAACGCACCCACAAGCTGAGGAGTGTCGATTTTCGCGACATTCTTGAGCGCTTCACCGCTGTTGTCCGAGACTTGAATCACATTGAGGAATATGTCCTCGCTACGAACCTGACGCGGGCTCTCCTGAATTCTCCATTGGCCATATTCCTTTGTCGGGTCGGGCCTTGACGTTGTGGGATAAGACTCGTAATTCGTCCCGAACACAAAAAATTCCTTGCCCCGGCCGCCGATTTTCTCTATTCCGGCCTCAGGGAAAAGCATATCGCATTTGAGCATTCCCTTGTCGCCGTCAAGAGTTCTCTTGACAGTGAACGAATTGTCGTCAATCTGAGGCTCCTCGATGGAATGCAGAAGCCAGTATTTCTTGAAAGAAGGGTCGGAAGCCACGATGCGGTCGAACACCATCAACACACCCGGCACCTCGCTGTCTTTCATGTTAAGGAACACGAAAGAACGTCTCACTTCATTGACTTTGGAAGAATAGGCCTTAGTGATGTCGCCTTTAAGGTAGGTATATTCAGGCGTCTTAGCGTCAGGGCCGAAACCGTGAGCCAGAGTCTTGCCTACAGTATATTCCTCTCCAAGCAAATCCTTGAACGAGTTGCATGTCTTCCACCCTTCGCCGGGCATCCTCTGTCCGCCGTCGTTCGCCGCAGTCGGCGTCTGATCCGAGCCACCGTAATTGAAACTCTCGAACACTTCCGAAGGATCATATATCAGCAAAGAGTTGTGCGCTATCGTACGTTTCGTGTAATTTTTGTTGTTGCTGCAATTATAGCCTCCGTCAGTCCCCTGATAAAGTCCGGTGTCTATGGCCAGAGGCCCTCTGTAATAGAGTTGGAAGGATCCGCCGTCAAGATGCTGGTGATTACCCACGAAATTCTCATTAATCTTCATTTCCGCGATAACGCTGTCATCGCCCCAGCCCGTACGAGCTATCATCCAGCCGAAAGGGGTACCGCTGAAACGCGATAGAGGCAAATCGTCGGGAGGAGTCCCCCTGAGAGCAAAATCCTGCCACAAAAGTCTGAATATGATGCAACTGCCGTCAAGACTCATCTTCCTTTCGAACTCGTACTGCAGATAAGGATCCTTGTAGTAGCTTGCTGCAAGGAAACAAGGCAAAGAATAATAGTCCATCGAATTACGGTTGTGATTAGTGTCACCCGCAGGCAGGACAAGACCGTCAGGACGGCGGCGGTAGATGAAATCGTACATCACATACTGCTGGCTTGCGTTAAAAAAGTCCCCCGCGCCCATCTTGTGGAGAATCCACTGGGCGAACATATCGTTTCCGAATCTAACGTTCACATAGCTGGTCCCCTGGTGGTAATTGCCTCCTGAGTAGATGAAATCCCTGACCGGCTTGTAATCCTCGGTCAGCATACTTATGACATAATTGTATATGTCCGGACACTCGTCATAGACTGCGATGCCGGCTGAGAGCATATCCCTGAGAATCATCCACTCTGACAAATGCCCCGCCACGGATTCTGTCCTTTTCGGAGGATAGCCGGATTCCATAGTGCCGGAAATTCTTATGAACTCCTTTACATACGCTTGACGCTCCTCGGAAGTCATCTGATCGTAACACCAGTCATAGACAATGGCTCCGACCATCAGCATTGAGCCGCTCGCCCTCGAAAGGTCGGATGCGGTGCCGAAATGTGTCTTCTTCAGAGAATCGAGCATAGTGGTGATGGCGGTCCTCGCCTCACTCTTGGTGCCGTAGACCAGATAGTTCAAAGCCTGAAGCTGGGCCTTAGTGGTAAGCCCGCGCATCTTGGCATAGTACCTGAACCCGCGGTCAGTCTCCTTAGCTTCTTCAGCAGGTGTCCTGTCCTCCCCCATTTTTTCCATCTGGCGAAGGATTTTCTTGGCGGATTCGGTCTGAAGCTTGAGCCTGAGATCCTGAATATCGTTCTTTCTTATGTACAGTCTCGGATGCTCGGACGGAGGCACAGGAGCGGCTACGCTCTCGACCGGTTTCTCTTTGTCCGGGGATGACGTGCGTTCCGCTTTACAAGTCAGAAACGCGGAAATCGTCAGTACCCCGACCGCAAGGTATTTAGAGATTTTCATTGTTGTGAATTTTAATGTAATCTTATATGGTTTTTTACGCTACAAAGATAACATTTGGAATTCAGCGGCAATGGCAGGAAACACCCGAAAAATTTCAGTTATCTCCAATTCGGTTTTGAATATGTTTCAGAAATCTTTGAATTCGTTCAGAAACGGCTATTCATCTTCCTCAACACAAGTAATCGCTCCCTTGTAATGTCCGACCACAGGCAAGCCGTTCTTATCGGTTCCCTTGAAGGCAACCTCAATCTTCTCATCTCCGAGATTTGTAATGATCACGGTGTAGTCGTCTTTCAAATGAGTCGCTTCCGGATTATTGTCTACATAATTACCACAATAATACAAGCCGCCTATTGAGAATTCAGCGCTTGGCTTGTCGCTGTAAGCATAAGTTCCGCTTGGAGGTATGCGCCCTTTGGACAGGCAATCTATATCATCCAGAGCGAAGTAGAAACCACTTCCTATAAAATAATCAGCTGTACCAGTGTCTATTGTCAAGCCGCCCCCGACAAAACAAATAGAGTACTCGGAATTGTTTTGTTGAATAAAATAAATGCAAGTACCGGCAGTCAGCGGATAAGAGATGACTCCCGCCTTGAAATAGTTTGCGGAATAGTCCACGCCCTCCAATTTGACGCCTGCGTCATCCTGGGCATCGTCATCATTCCCGCAAGAAACTGTCAGTGAAGCCACGGCAGCGGTAATTGCCATAATAAGGAAGAACTTTTTCATAACACAATAAATTAAGATTTTTTGCCTTCAGCGAAAAATTTCAAGGAGTCGGAGCAAAGTTTCGATATGGACTGCCAGTCTCCCGATTTGATTGCTTCCTTTGGGAAAAGTTTGGAACCCATTCCCACGCAAACGGCTCCTGACGCTGCCCAGGCCTTCAGGTTGTCCTCTGTCGGCTCCACTGCTCCGGTGACCATTATCATTGACCAAGGCAAAGGAGCGAGAACGCTTTTCACGAATCCCGGTCCGCCCACGCTTCCTGCCGGAAAGACCTTAACCAGATCGCAACCCGCTTCCTGAGCGTTGCAGATCTCAGTGACAGAGCCGCAGCCGGGGGAATACGGTATTCCTCGCCTGTTGCAAAGTTTCGCGACTTCCGGATTGAAAGACGGAGAGACTATGAAATTAGCGCCCGTCTGAATGTACATAGCGGCAGTGGGGGCATCCAATATAGTCCCCGCGCCAAGTATCAGTTCAGGACATTCTTTTGACAGCGAGAGACTTAGCTCTTCGAAAATCTTGTGGGCGAAATCGCCTCTGTTTGTGAATTCGAAAACTCTTATGCCTCCTGCATAACAAGCTTTCACGACATCTTTTGCGACCTGCGGGTCGGCATTATAGAACACCGGGACGATTCCTGTCTTGAGGAAGGCGCCGAGCGTCTGCAGTTTTTTGAATTTTGCCATAATAAAAATGTTATCTTGAGACTCTTCCTGAGCCGTTTCCTTTCATCAAAGCCTCGACTTCGGCCACGCTCACGCGGTTGTAGTCTCCGAAAACGGTGTGCTTGAGAGCAGACGCCGCAACGGCGAAGTCCAGAGCCTGCTGATCATTGCCGTAGGCAAGAAGTCCGTAGAGCAGTCCTCCCATAAAGGAATCCCCACCTCCGACTCTGTCCACTATGTGGGTGATGTCGTAACGACGGGACATATTCAGCTTCTTTCCGTCGAAAAGGATGCCTCCCCAAGTGTTGTGACTGGCGTTCACTGAGCCGCGAAGCGTAATGGCCACTTTCCGGCAGCGAGGGAATCTCTCCATCAGCTGACGGCACACGCTCTCAAATCTCGACTGATCGATTTCTCCATCGGTTTTCTCAGCGTCGAAGCCCAAAGGCTTGATGCCGAATTCCTTTTCGGCGTCTTCCTCATTTCCGAGAATGAGGTCGCATCCCTCAACCAGTTCCGGCATCACTTCCGAGGCCGTCTTGCCGTATTTCCAAAGTTTTTTTCTGTAGTTGAGATCACATGAGACCTTGACGCCAAGTCTGTTGGCTGTCTTTATGGCTTCCAGACAAGCGTCCGCGGCTCCCTGACTTATGGCTGGCGTAATACCCGTCCAATGGAACCAGTCAGCTCCCTTGAGGACTTTCTCCCAGTCGATCATCCCTTTCTCAATTGTGGATATGGATGAGTGCGCCCTGTCATAGACGACTTTGCTGCCTCTCGCGACAGCTCCGTTCTCAAGAAAATAAATTCCCAATCTGTCACCCCCGTAAACACAGTTCGAGGTGTCCACGCCCAGTCCTCTAAGTTCCTGCACGCACGAGGCCGCGATGTCGTTTTCAGGCAGTCTGGTGACGAACTCTGCGTCAATTCCGTAATTCGCAAGCGAGACGGCGACATTGGCCTCTCCCCCGCCGAACGTGGCATCGTACTGTTTTGTCTGTGAGAACCTTAGGAATCCGGGAGTAGAAAGACGAAGCATAACCTCCCCGAAAGTTACAACTTTTTTATTGTTCATATTTTTTATGATAATTATAAGCTACCTCATTTCAGTGTATTTGATCTTGTCCATATCCGTGTAGTCCAGATTCTCTCCGGCCATACCCCAGATGAACATATAATTGCTTGTGCCTGCGGCTGCGTGAATGGACCATTCCGGCGACATAATCGCCTGCTCATTGGAAAGCCAGACCAGTCTTTCTTCCTGAGGCTCTCCCATCAGATGACAGATCATATTGCCGGAAGGGACATTGAAATAGAAATAAGCCTCGATTCTGCGTCCGTGAGTGTGGGCCGGCATAGTGTTCCAGACACTTCCCGGCTTCAGTTCAGTCAGTCCCATCTGGAGCTGGCAAGGGCCTTCCTCCAGAACGTTGTTCACAATCAGCTGATTGATGACTCTGTCGTTGCTCTCCTCCATTTTGCCGGCAGGGAAAGAATTGGCTTTTAGCGATCCTTTGCGCCCGTCAATGGTGATAAGCTGGGTCTTGTAGGCTTTGTGAGCGGTGGCGGAATTGAGATAGAATTTAGCCGGATTTGCCGCATCCACGCTTCTGAAAGAGACTTTCTGATTGCCTCTGCCGATGTAAATGGCTTCTTTGAATTTCAATGCGTAATCCTTGCCGTCCACCGTGACCACTCCGTCACCGCCGATGTTGATGACGCCGAGCTCTCTCGAATAAAGGAAATATGGAGCCTTCAGCGGGTCTATGGTCTCAAGCACAAGGGTCTTAGCCACTGGCATAGCGCCTCCGAATATGAACCTGTCATACATCGAATAGGTCACGTTGATTTCGTCTGCGGCCATAACCTTGTCCATCATGAAACTGCTGCGAAGCCTTTCGGTGTCGTAGCCCTTCACATCCTGAGGGTTGCAAGCTGTTTGAATTTTGTAATTGACTTGTGCGCTTGCACTTAGAGCAATGAAAGCTGCTGATATAACTAATAATATTCTTTGCATAATCTGATTATTTAGAGCTGTTTTTTGCCAATATCGTTTCTTTTATAATTTGTCTGCGGTTAAAG
The DNA here is from genome assembly GCA_041667245.1 of Bacteroidales bacterium. Lineage (GTDB taxonomy): Bacteria > Bacteroidota > Bacteroidia > Bacteroidales > UBA932 > Cryptobacteroides. Next base: position 15,487 of record JBAYFJ010000024.1, read on the forward strand.
ATAGCAATAATTGTCGTACCTGCAACAAGAATAATGCTGCCTATTATCTTAAAATCGTGCACAAAGTGGAAAATCACCCACGAGAAGAGGCTGGAAGCGAAGTCCAGAGCGCCTCCCTGGAATCCGTCAGGAATCCTCACCGCCGCATCGGCTGTCTTAGCATAGACATCTTGGGCGGCCTGAGTGAAGTAAGGGGCGAGGTCTGTCACAAAGTACAGTCCCACTGTCAGGGCCACAAGGCCGATGATGAAGGTCTTGACCACATTGCCCTTGGTGATAGGAAGCACCGCAGGGAACACGTAGAAAAGACCGGCGAGTGATGCCAGAGGCAGGAACTGATTGCCTGGCAATATGACTGACACGAACAGAAGCACGGGGATCAGCAGAAGCGAGACCACGAGGGTCGTCGGATGGCCTATGACCAGAGCGGGGCTCATTCCTATGTTGATCCCCGAGGAGTTCTTGAATTTTCTTGAGACCAGATCCTTGGTCGCGTCGGCAATAGGTCTCAATCCTTCTATGAACAGGGATGTGATTCTCGGTATGAGTTCCATCACCGCGCCCATCTTGATGCCGAGTCCGAGAATTGTCGGAATCTTTTCTGATATTTCTTTCCAACTGCCGCAAGAGAGCATTCCTATGCCGCATCCCACGAGTACTCCAAGGAATAGAGGCTCACCGAGGATTCCGAATTTTTTCTTCATTCCTTCGGCGTCAATGTTGAGTTTATCGAAACCGGGGATAAGGTCCATTCCTTTGTTGAGCACGACGGCAAACGGGACGAAGCCCTGGCAGAAAGGCTGTGGGATTGAGATTCCGTCGAGGTCTTTGTAGTAGGCCTGGAATTTGGCCGTGGTGAGGTCTGCCATTATAAGGGTTACGACAAAGCATATTATCGCGGCGAAGAAGCCCCACCAGATGCTCCCGCTTGCGAAATAGACCACCGCGCCTATGAATGCGTAATGCCAGTAGTTCCAGAGGTCTATGTTTATTGTCTTGGTCGCCTTTACTAACAGAAGGACTACGTTGATGGCAAGGCAGACCGGGATTATGAATGCGCCAACGGTGGTGTTGTAGGCGACAGAGGCGGCTGCGGGCCATCCCATATCGAATATCCCCAATTCAAGATTGTAGATCTCCGTCATCGTTTTCAACGGGCCGCCCAAACTGCTTGTAAGCAAGGCTGTTATGACGGATAGGCCTACGAAGCCCACTCCGACGAGCAGACCGCTTTTCAACGCTTTTCCGAATTTGATTCCTATGCAGACGCCCAGAATGGTGAACAGTATTGGCATCATTACGGCGGCACCGAGGCCGATGATGTAACTGAAGAATTGTTCCATAGTGTAATGCTATTGCGTTATTTGACTTAGTTCCGCTATTTCGTTATTGTGATTTTCAACGGGTTTCTGACTTTGTTTGAGTATTCGTTGAGATACTCGGCCCAGCTGTCCAGGCTTTTGACTTCCCCTTTGCTCCAGCCACTGCCGAAGTAATAGTCAAAGGCCGTGTCTTTCTTAAGTTCGCTCGTCGCCCAAAGGTGACCAACTGCTCCGGAGATTTCTTCCGGGAATGCTCGGAAGCCGAGCGTGTCTGTCTTTTCAGGAAGTACGACTCCGCAATAGATTTCTCCGTTTTGGCCGACGTTTCTGTCTCCGAGATCGGCATAAGCCATATATCCTTTGTCCTGATTCATCCTATAAGCTACCGGATTCTCTTTGTGGACGACAATCCCCACGGCTACGGATGCGGAATCTGCCACTGAATAGGTCACCTCCGCTTTATTGAGGTACGAACCGGCATCAAGAGTGATTGTTCTTGTCTCGACAACAGTCCTCCCGTCAGCGAGGACCACAGGATAGTAGTCCAATTTCACCCGGAATCTCAACGGTCCGTTGTCCAAAATGGCGAACTTGGTCCAACTTCTCGGATAATAGACCACATCGTTGACTATCAAGGCAGTGGCTCCACATCCTAAAGTCGGTCCCACCCCATAGGAATCCATTCCGTTGCCGTGGTCAAGATGGAAACTCGGCCGGCTTCTGCTGTACAGCGCACTGTCGAAGCGCGCTTTCATCACCGGGCAGGCCACGCTTTTGGTGAACACGTCGTAGCCGTAGGCTTTGTCACCGTCCGCCTGAAGTGCCGGTCCGTAAGTTCTGTAGCCGGATTTGTCGTTTTCCCAAATAAGGTCGTCTTTTCTGTCGGCTCTGTAGGCGCCGCAAGAAAGAGTGTCCGCCGGCTGGGGTTTGCCTTTCAGAATTTTGTAGGTGGAAGTGCCCCCGGAATGGACCGTTGCCTGGAAAATAAGGATATTGTCGCTTGTTACCTGATAGGGAAGCTCCTCTTTGTCATCATTGACTATTCTGAATTCTGCCCCTTTTGTATTTGGCAGTGAGTCCATCGGGATTCCCACCATTTCGTCAGATCTCTCCAGAGCAATCGGGTTGGCAATCTGAATGTCATATAAAGACGAGCATCCAGCCAGTCCCAGCAGGACGGACAGAACGCTCGTCAAATGCAAAAAAAATGGTTGTGTCATTTATTTAGGCTGCTTTCCGATGTAGGCGAGGATTCCTCCGTCAACATAAAGGACGTGTCCGTTCACGAAATTAGATGCTTCTGAAGCGAGGAACACGGCCGGGCCCTGAAGATCCTCAGTGGTGCCCCAGCGCGCGGCAGGAGTCTTTGCCACGATGAACGAGTCAAAAGGATGACGACTTCCGTCCGGCTGACGCTCACGAAGAGGCGCGGTCTGAGGAGTGGCGATGTAACCCGGCCCGATACCGTTGCACTGGATGTTGAATTCACCATATTCAGAAGCTATGTTTCTGGTCAGCATCTTAAGTCCGCCTTTCGCAGCCGCATAAGCTGAGACGGTCTCGCGGCCGAGTTCGGACATCATTGAGCAGATGTTGATGATCTTGCCGTGTCCTTTCTTGATCATTACGGGGATAACGGTTTTGGAGACTATGAACGGTGCGTTCAAATCAACGTCAATCACCTGACGAAAATCTTTCGCGCTCATCTCGCACATAGGGATTCTCTTGATGATGCCGGCATTGTTGACAAGAATGTCTATTCCACCTGCTTTAGCGACAATTTTGTCTACGAGTTCTTTGACTTGCTCTTCGCTGGTAACATCGCAGACATAACCCGTAGCGTCAATGCCTCTGTTTTTGTACTCAGCGATTCCTTTGTCCACAAGCTCCTGCTTAATGTCATTAAAGAAGATTTTAGCTCCTGCCTGTGCGAATGCCGTAGCGATTGCCATTCCGATACCGTAAGAGGCTCCTGTTACAAGAGCGATCTTACCTTCAAGTGAAAAATTAACCATAATTATTTTGTGTTTATTTTTGAAAGTCTTTGTGACGACTCCCTTGTTTTCAATTCCATTTTCAAAGTCACTATTTCGTTTTCTTCAGTGCAAGGCCGCAAGAACGCCTCTGCCGCCAGTCTTCCCATTCTGTTCGGACTGAGTTCAAGAGAACTAAGGGTCGGGGACATTATCTCCGTGAAATTCTCGTTAGCGGTGCCCACTATCCCGAATTCTTCGGGAACACTCAGACCTTTCTCTTTGGCTGCTTCCACCGCCCCAAGAGCCGAGAAGTCACCTGCGCTATAAAGAGCGTCACATCCTCTTTCCAGAGCAATCATACCTTGGGAGTAACCGGTTTCTTTCACGATTGTGTCTTTGAATATAATGCTATCGTCAATCTCCATACCGGCGTCTCTCAACGCTTGCTTATAGCCTTCAAGCCTTTCTTTGTAGGCTTCCGAGGTCATATAGCCTGCCAAAGTGCCGATTCGTTTGTAGCCTTGCCGGATAAGGTGACTTGTAGCCTGATATGCTCCCTGGTAATTGTCGTTCACGACTTTGGCGTCAGGCAGATCGTAGAACACTCTGTCGAACTGAACCAGCCGTACGTCCCCGGTCACGGCTTGCGCAATGTGATTTTCCTCCGAGGTTTCAATGGAATGTGAAATCAGAATTCCTGCCACTTGGTTGCGAAGGAGTGTGCTCAATGCCTTTTTCTCATCCTCAAGTTTCTCGTGGGTCTGACAGATAAGCACAGTGTAACCAGCCTCGTTCAGCACTGATTCGGCTCCGCTGATGACATTGCTGAAAAATTGTCTGTTGATTCTCGGCACAATGATTCCGACGGCATTCGCCACTCCTCGTCTGAGATTAGATGCCATAAGATTTCGCTCGTAGCCCATCTCTCTTGCCTTCTCCTCAATGACAACTCTCGTCTTCTCCTTGACCCTCGAGCTGCCGGCAAGCGCTCTTGACACCGTGGATGGCGTCAGGTTCAATTCTTTAGCTATGTCTGTAATAGTGGTCTTCTGCATCGTATGTGGTTTAATTCGCATCTATGGTTACGTACATTATGCTCTTGAGGCCTCGCATTTCGCATTATGTCCCTCTTCGCAAAGATACAAACGTTTGTATTTAATCCAAACAATTATCTGAAAATTATCGCTCGTCATTATTCATTCAGCACAAATTCAAATAAAAATACACACAATCGCAATCCGCAAATTACTCGGAAAGCTACCTTTTGCAGACGTCGAACAATTTGCCGGTCTTTCTTTTTCCGACACTTATGAAATGATAGAGACTATGTGTGGTGACAAAAATGGTAAGCACGAAGGAATTGTGCGTTTCAGGTAATCTTGCAAAAGCCATCGATGTGGAATTCGGCACTCTCAGAAAAGCAATTAAAAGAGAAGTGACCGACTCAACAGTAGAGACGGTCACAAAATGGCGTCGCCGAACCTAATCAGATAGCGACAACGGGATGTATCCGGGAGCGGTTATTTGGCGTAACCGGCTTTCTTTATCTTGGAAATCAACAGTCGAGGGTACTCGGTGGTGATTGACTTCATCTTGGAGTAAAAAGGAAGCACCAGATCCATCTGGGCATCTGTCTCGGTACCGTAGATTCCAAGAGGAACGGAAGCATTGACATAGTCCATCGGGCCGAAGGAGGTCGAAGATCCGAAAATCTTTGTGTAACTCAGATTTGCGAATGCCTTTCCGTACTTGTCCGGAGACGTACAAGTCGCCCATCCCAAAGAAATCTTGTAGTCATTGATCACTTTGTCACGCACCGCCAAGAATATGTCGGTTCCGGTTGGAATCAGGAACTCGCAATAAGCCTCGGCATCCATTGATTTTATGATTTCACAAGCCTTCAAGCAAGCATTTATAGAATAGGCGGCATCCAGATTTGTCTCATAATTCCCATCCCCGTCACTGTCCTTGACAAGCCTTTTGACATCAATGTATATTTTCATCTTTAGAGGGTTCAACGACTTGGAAGTCAGCACGCCGAGATAATCCTCCAGCGTGGGAATCTTCTCCCCGTTCGCCAAAGTGCCGGCAGAGCGGATCTCGGCAAGAGTGTGCTCGAAGGAAACCAATCCGTTCAGGTAACATCCGCGCGAAGGATGCTGGACGACAACCTTGTTGTCCTTAGTCAGCACGATGTCGCATTCAGCCGCATAACACCTCTGACCGATCGCATATTTCAACGAAGCGATGGAATTGGCAGGAGAGCCGCACTCAAGATACCCGCCCCTGTGGGCCACGACTTTGTACACTTCAGAAGTGCTCTCCTCGCCCTTGTCCGGTATGTTCTCCGGCGTCTCCACCTTTGAACATCCTAAGACAGCGGCAAGCAGTGAAACACCTAAAAGGAAATTCATACTTTTCATATTATTGTATTTCTTGTTCGCTATAACCTATTTCCAAACCTTTCAAATCACCCCAGGCAGTACCCGTGATAGCATAAGTGGTCTCTGACGTGTTCGCACGAGCGTCGATGGAAACCCTTAGTCTAATGTAAAGATTGCCGTCCTTTATGACATGGATTCCATGCAACTGGAATGTGTATTTTCTATATCCCTTGTCCGTGGCTTTGTCATAAGTCTTTCTTGAACCTGACGTGTTCTCAGCAGGGACATAATAATGGTACTGACCTGAAACCGCTTTCTGGATGGTCGTGTCACGAGCGCCGGCAGCCGTGAACCAGTTGGAGTTGTCGTCGGAATACTCAATAATATAGCATCCCGGGCCTGATCCGGCCGCTCCGAACGCAGCCTCGACAGTCAACGTGTCCTCAGGCTCAATGTTCTTGACCGGAATCACCGCCTCGAAACTGTCATCCTTGTGCAAGCCCTTAATCTGAATGGACGGATTGAAGGCATAATAACTAATGCTTGACACTCCTCCGCTCAGACTGTTCGCCGTCAGGAAGGCTCCGGCATTTCCCGTGGAAGGAAGAACCTTGTGATTCCCGTAAGGAGAAGCATTGCTGTTCGGATTGAGAGCCGATGTCGTCCAGCTGAAATCGTACTGTGACCCGGGAACCGACTCAAGCCCATCAACCTCGTAGAAATTCCATCCTACCGGAAGCCCGTATGGATTGGTGCTCTGGTCCTTAATGATTTTGGTAGAGCAGGAACCGATTGAAGAACCGTCCACTATGACCTCGAAATTGACAGTTCCGTATTTGGAAGGAGTGCCGCTGATCGGTATCTCCATTATCCCGCTGCCTTTGGA
>JBAYFJ010000025.1:0-21162 GCA_041667245.1 Bacteroidales bacterium
ACGGCCTGTGACATCTGTCATACTCTTCAGAAAAGTCACGCTCAGACCGCTGACAGGCAACTCTTTGTCGCGAGTCGTAGCCCAATAGCCATTCTCAAGATAGTTGTTCTCGTCCGTGCTGAGCTTCTGGATTGAGCTGTAGCCGCAATGGTGGTTCGTGACCAGAAGGCCTTCAGCGGATATGACCTCTCCCGTACATCCTCCTCCGAATATCACTATAGCGTCTTTCAGCGACGTGTGGTTGATGCTGTAAATCTGGTCGGGCGACAGTCTGCATCCGGCTTCTTTAATAGCGTTGGCGTTCATCTTCTGCAGAAGAGGGAGAAGCCACATCCCTTCGTCAGCTCTCGCGCCAGTCGCAAGCATCATAAGAGCCGAAATTATAAATAATATTTTTCTCATACACTTACTTTTATTCAAACCTCAAAGATAGCAAAAAATAGTGTCACAATCAGAATAGCGTGGGCTCCAATTCCTTCGGATGGAAACTTTTGCGGTGATATGGAGTTAGGCCATATTTCCGGATAGCCTCAATGTGCTCTTTGGTGGGATAGCCCATATTCCTTTCCCATCCATACTGGGGATATTGTTTCGCCAGTTCCATCATACAGTCGTCTCTGTAGGTTTTGGCCAGAACGGAAGCCGCCGCGATGGATGCGAATGTGGCGTCACCTTTCACCACAGTCTTGTAGTCGGATGCCGTGAAAGCGTCAAAAGGTCTGAACCTGTTCCCGTCAATGAGCAAGAACTGAGGTTTCTGGTCGAGTTTCAACACTGCCTGCTGCATTCCGAGAATAGATGCAAACAAAATGTTTACATTGTCAATTGTTTCTGCGCTTATTGCGACAACCGCCCAGGAAATCGCCTCCTTCTCGATAATGGGTCTGAGCTCCTCCCGATGCTTCTTGGTCATCTGTTTGGAGTCATTTAGCAGCGGATGATAGAAATCCTTTGGTAAAATCACCGCTCCTGCGTACACTGGACCCGCCAAAGGCCCTCTTCCGGCCTCGTCACAGCCCGCTTCAAGCAAATCCTCGTTGAGGAAACTCCTTAGACTAATGATATTCGACATAATGACTGCAAAAATATCAAATTAACTTGAAATCCCTTTTCAAGCGAAGGCTGATTTTTGTTAAATGACAATAAAATGTTTACATTTCCGCCAAAATGATAATAAAATGTTTACATTTTGTGAAGCTTACGGAGTTTTCGAGAAACTAATGAATGAGGAGAAGGTCTTTCTTCTGCCTGAACTGACATTTGAGGATGTGTGCGGATGGCTCGGCGTGCCGACTTCTGAGCTGGACTCTCTGATTAAAGAGGAACTCGGCCTCGGGGGAGAAGAGCTGATGACATCTTACAGGAATGACTGGGCTAAGAATATTTCAAAAAAATACAACATTCAGGTCTAAATCGTATTGATATTGGTTTTTATTTATTAGATTTGTGGAGTACGGGGTATCCCGAAGACACATTAATTACTAATAACAATCGATATGAAATCTTATCAAACTCAAAACGTTCGAAACGTGGTACTGTTGGGCAGCACGAAGTCCGGCAAGACCACGTTGTCTGAAGCTATGCTCTATGAAGGCAAGGTGATAGAGCGCAGGGGCACTGTTGAAGAAAAAAACACTGTTTCCGACAAAGAGGAAATAGAACAGACCAACCAAAGGTCTATTTTTGCTTCTGCGCTGTATGCGGAGTTTATGGATAACAAATTCAATATTATCGACGCTCCGGGTTCCGATGACTTCATCGGAGAGGCTGTCTCTGCTTTCAAGGTGTGCGAAACCGGAATTCTTCTGATTAACGCTCAGCAGGGTGTTGAGGTCGGAACGGAGATATTCGCCCGTTATGCCGATCAGTACAATGTTCCGCTTATCCTCGCGGTCAACCAGCTGGACAGCGAAAAGGCCAATTGGGAAGGCGTTCAGGATTCATTGAAAGAAGCTTTCGGCAGCAAACCGGTGTATATTCAGTTCCCTGTCAATCCGGGGACTGCTTTTGACGGCTTCATTGATGTTCTGAAGATGAAGTACTATCATTTCAAGGACGACAACGGGACCAGAGAGAACCTTGAGATTCCGGCTCAGTACAAGGACGAGGCGGATGTCTTGAGGCAGGAGTTGATCGAGAAGGCCGCCGAATTCGATGACACGCTTATGGAGAAATTCTTTGAGGCCGGTTCGCTGACGGAGGATGAGATCAGAAAGGGCTTGGGAATCGGCATCAGAAGCAAGGAAGTTATGCCTATATTTTGCCTTTCAGCCAAGAAAGACATCGGTGTGAAGAGACTTATGGAGTTCACTATCAGGACAGGAGCTTCTCCAATAGGGGCAAAGGCAATGACCAAGGACGGCAAGGAGGTCGAATGCAAGCAGGATGCTCCGACATCGCTGTTCATCTACAAGACTGACGTGGAGAGACATCTCGGCGAGGTCTCGTATTTCAAAGTTATGAGCGGCGAACTGAACGAAGGACAAGACCTTGTGAACGCGGAGAGCGGGGATCACGAGAGGATATCGGTGATTTACGCTGTAGCGGGAGACAAAAAAGAGAAAGTGTCGGATATGATGGCCGGGGATATCGGCTGCACTGTGAAACTTCGCGCTGGAAAGACCAATGTCACATTGTCCCAGCCGGGTGCCGAGATAGCTTTCGAGCACATCAAATTCCCGGCGCCGAAGTTCCGTACTGCCATCAAGGCCAAGACTCAGAATGAGGATGCCAAATTGGGCGATGCCCTGAACAAGATTTCGGCTCAGGATCCTACAGTCATCGTAGAGTACTCCAAGGAGTTGAAACAGACTATTCTCAGTGGTCAGGGAGAGCAGCACATCAATGTGGTGAAATGGAGACTGGAGCACGAGTTCGGAGTGGAGATTGAACTCTATTCTCCTAAGATTCCTTATCGTGAGACCATAACCAAAATCGCCAGCGCCAACTATCGTCACAAGAAACAGTCAGGCGGCGCGGGTCAGTTCGGAGAAGTGCATCTTCTCGTCTGCCCTATTGTCGAAGGCGTTCCTTTCACCAACAAGTTTAAGATCGAAGGCAAGGATTGCACTCTGAACGTGAAGACTCAGGAAACGTACAATCTGGAATGGGGCGGTAAACTGGAGTTCTACAACTGTGTTGTCGGAGGTGCCATTGACGCTCGTTTTATGCCTGCGATTCTCAAGGGCATAATGGAGAAGATGTCCGAAGGACCTTTGACAGGCTCTTATGCAAGGGACATCAGAGTGTTCGTCTATGACGGCAAGATGCATCCGGTTGATTCCAATGAGATTTCTTTCGTTCTCGCTGCGCGCAACGCTTTCAAAGAGGCGTTCAGAAACGCCGGACCTAAGATTATGGAGCCTATCTACAATGTGGCGGTTATGACCCCGAGCGACTATATGGGCGCTTGTATGTCGGATCTTCAGAACAGAAGAGCCATCATCGAAGGAATGGGAAGCGACAAGGGTTTCGAGGTCATCAAGGCGAGAGTCCCTCTTGCGGAGATGAACAAGTATTCCACCGCATTGAGCTCACTGTCCTCAGGCAGTGCGACCTTTACTATGGAATTTGCTGATTATCAGGCTGTCCCTGGAGACATTCAGACTAAGCTACTTCAGGAATACGCGGAAAAGGACACTGCTGACGAGTAGGTCTGAGGCAATTGAAACAAAAAGAGGATGACTTTTGCAAAAGTCATCCTCTTTTTTATGTCAAAATGTTATGCGCGCGGCAGAAAGCCTTTTTTGATCAGCACTTCCGCAATCTGCACCGCATTGGTTGCGGCTCCCTTTCGGATGTTGTCACTCACGCACCAGAAATTGAGCCCGTAACGCACTGAAGGGTCTTTGCGAAGACGTCCGACGAAGACATCGTCCTTCCCCAAAGCGTACAAAGGCATAGGGTAGACATTGTGCGACGGGTCGTCCTGAATAGTGATTCCGTCGGACTCTGCCCAGATAGTGCGTACCTGTTCCAAAGTGAAATCTTTCTCGAATTCGAGGTTAATCGCCTCTGAATGTCCTCCGATCACCGGAACGCGTGCCGTCGTCGGGGACACGCCGATCGAGTCATCGCGAAGAATCTTGTGAGTCTCATTAACCATTTTCATTTCCTCCTTGGTGTAGCCGCTGTCGAGAAAATCATCGATGTGAGGAATTATGTTCAGGTCAATCGGATAGTGGTAGGCCGCTTCGTATTCTCCCCATTTTTTGCCGCTGCGCTCGGCTTCCATTTGCGCTACCGCTTTTTTGCCAGTCCCTGTCACGGCCTGATAGGTTGTCACAACTATACGTTTGATAGTGAATGCCTTGTGTAGCGGAGCTATAGGAAGAAGCATCTGAATGGTGGAGCAGTTGGGGTTGGCTATAATGAAGTCCTCAGCCGTGAGAACGTCGGAATTGATCTCAGGAACAATGAGTTTCTTCGTGGGGTCCATCCTCCAGCAGGAAGAATTGTCCACTACTCGGCAGCCTATCGCCGCGAACTTGGGAGCGTATTCTTTGGAAGGGCCGGCTCCCGCAGAGAATATGGCCAGATCCGGTTTCTTGGCGAGACCTTCCTCCGCACTGAAAACGGCATATTCTTTTCCGTTGAACAGAACCGTCTTGCCCTGCGAACGGGATGAGGCGATGGGAATGATCTCACTGACCGGGAAGTGTCTTTCTGCAAGCACTTCCAGCATTCTTGTGCCCACGAGACCGGTGGCACCGAAAACAGCAACTTTCATAATATCAATTTTTTAATGTTAATTTTATCCTAAGAGGATGTCATTCAGAACCCCTGATGCGGTCTGTCCGGCACCTGCCCCCGCTCCCTGAACAACGAGGGGAGAAGGGTAAAAATCCGTTGTGATGATAGCGGAATTGTCCGTCCCTCCCAGATTGTAGAGAGGGTGGCTCTCGTCAACAGCCTGGAGGCTGATTTTCGCCTTGTAGCCTTCTCCTTTCGGATTCTCTGTAAGAGAGGCGATGAACCTGAATCTGGAGTTCCCTTTCTGAGCGAATATCTTCGATATTTCTTTCTCGTTGTCAGCAAGTCTCTTGTAGAAATCTTCCACATTCTCTCTGAGATTGAAGAAATCCGGTCCAAGTATAGGGTCAAGCTCCACATCGCTTTCCTCAAGAGGAATGTCCGCTTCTCTAGCCATAATGATGAGTTTTCGCAACACGTCTCTTCCTCCGAGGTCAAGACGGGGGTCTGACTCAGTGTAACCGGCTTTCTGTGCGTTCCTCACAACTTGGGCGAAGGTCTTTCCATTCTTCCCGCCGTCATAACTGTTGCAGAGATAGTTTAAAGTGCCCGAGAGTACCGCCTCGACTTTCCTGATTCTGTCCCCGCTGTTAACGCATCTGAGAATCGTTTCAAGAATCGGAAGCGCGGCCCCGACAGTGGTCTCGTACCTTATGGAGGCGCTGTTGTCTATCGCCGTGTCTTTCAACGCTTTGTAAAGCTTGTAGGGAGCGGAGAAAGGAATCTTGTTGCAGGCGATGATCGAATAGCCGTTCTTCAGAAGGCTAATGTACTTGTAGGATATGTCCGAACTCGGGGTGCAATCCACGAAATAGGAGTTCTGAAGGGATATTCCAGATATATCCTCAAAAAAGGCTTCGTCCGCGGCGCTTTTTCCGTTTTTGAGCGATTCAGCCACGTCTGCGAATTTGATTCCTTCTTTGTCAATCAGGTATCTGGTGCTGTTGGATATGCCCGCGAGATGGATTCTCTTGCCTGTCCTGCTTGCGATTTTGTCTCTGTTCTCGGCGAGAATGTTGATCAGGGCTTTCCCCACGGTGCCGTAGCCTGCAACGAAAATGTTGATTTCTTTGTAGGTCGATTTCTCGAAAAATTCGGTGTGGATGCATCTGATGGCGCTCACGGTGTCTTCGGAAGAGAGGATCACGGAGATGTTCCTCTCGGAAGAGCCTTGAGCTACAGCTCTGATACCGATGCTTCTGCGTCCGAGGGCGTCCATCATTCTTCCGGTGGTGCCGCTCTGACTGAATATGTCGTCCCCGACAAGGCACACGATTGAGAATCCGGTTTCGACTTTGAGCGGTTTTATCTTGCCGAGAGAAATCTCGTAGGCGAAACATTTGTCGGCGGCCTCTTTTGCCTTAGCCGAGTCTTTCTCCATCACGGCAACGCACATCGTGTTAACCGATGACGCCTGGGTGATGAGTATGATGCTGATGTCATTCTCGCTGAGAGTCTGAAACAGTCTTGACGAGAAGCCAGGGACTCCGACCATTCCGCTGCCTTCAAGCGAAAGAAGCGCGATCTCGTCGGAATTGGATATGCCTATGATCTTGTTGGTGCCGCGTGGCGGGTTCTGCTCGATGAGAGTACCTTCCGCCGAAGGGTTGAAAGTGCATTTTACGTATATTGGAATACGCTGAGCCACAACAGGTTGGATTGTTGGCGGGTATATGACTTTGGCCCCGAAGTGGGACAATTCCAGGGCCGCTCTGTAGGAGATGTGGTGAATCGGTCTCGCTTCAGGTACAATTTTGGGATTGGCCGTCATCATTCCGGGCACGTCTTTCCAAGTCTCAAGTGCCCTGGCTTTGCTGCCGACTGCGAAAAGTGAGGCAGAGTAGTCCGAACCACCTCTTCCAAGTGTTGTCATACGCCCGTTCTCATCGGCCGCAATAAAGCCGGGGGTGATGAAAAGCGATTTTGTAGGGTTGTCCTCGATGGCCTTTTCCACATTGGCGTAAGTAATTTTCGTGTCAACCACATTCTTGCCGCGTTCGCTGTGTGTCTTGATTATCTTTCTGGCGTCAATCCAGATTGTGGAGATGCCTATGGATGCCATTTTGGTGGCTAATATCCTCGTGGACAGCAGCTCTCCGCACCCCTGAATAGCATCGAGACTTATGTCGCTTAGTTCCGCGAGAAGGCAGACGCCCTGAGCTATTCCTCTGAGGTAGTCGAATGTCTTGTCGCAGTCTTTTATGGAATCGGCGTGCTTCTCGTAGGGGAGCAATGCCTTGATGATTTCTATGTGCTGCTCCTGAAGTGAGTCTATCAGCTTAAGATAGCCCTCGGAGTCCCCGGACGCCGCGAGATGCCCGATTCGGATTAAGGTGTCCGTGCAACCGCTTATGGCCGAGCCGATTACTATAGTACGATCTCTCTCAACCGCTTTTGCGATTATGTCCGCGGCTTTGAGCATATTCTCCGCATTGGCTACTGATGAGCCCCCGAATTTTAGAACTTGCATAACTCTAACTTTGTTAACATTACAAACTATTCACAACCGGCTCCAATATCGTCTTTATTTGTTTGTTTTCCAAAAGAAAACCGTCGTGACCGAAATCTGATTTTATCATATAGTATTTTGCGCCGTCGATTCCTTTTGCCATTTTCTCCATTTCTGAAGGCGGAAACAGAAGATCGCTGTCAATTGAGATCACGGTGGTCTCGGCCTTGATGCCTTTCAACGCTTTTTCCACTCCTCCTCTTCCTCTACCCACGTTCTCGCTGTCCACAGAGAAGGACAGATAGTAGTAGGAATAGGCGTCAAATCTGTCCGAGAGTTTGCCTCCCTGGTAGCGCTGGTAGGAGCAGGCTCTGTCTGCAAAAACGGTGTCATCGTCTTTTTCGCTTTGCGTGATGTTGTAGCCGACCGCTGTTCTGTAGGAGAGCATCGCAATGGATCTGGCGCAGACAAGGCCTTTCTTCCCTCCTTTCAGACTTTTGCATTCGCGGAATGTCTGATCCGCCTCGAGCGCGAGTCTCTGGGATTCGTTGAATCCGGAAAGGTAAGGCAGGACTCTGTCCCCAGTTGCGAAGAAAACTGCTTTTCTTATCAGATTCGGGAACATCAGAGAGTACTCTATCGCTTGGAAGCCACCGATAGAGGCTCCGATTACCAGGTCTATCTTTCTGATTCCCAGGTGGTCTCTGACAAGGTCAATACCTCTTACGATGTCTCTTACCGTGGTTTTCGGGAAGTCAAAAAAGTAGGGTTTGTCTGTCTTCGGATTTATGGATGAGGGGCCTGACGATCCGTAGCATGAGCCGATCATATTCACGCAGACTACGAAATATTTTTCTGTGTCCAACAGTTTTCCTTCTCCGGCGAGTTCCGGCCACCAAGCCTGTACATTGGAGTCCGCCGTGAGCGCGTGGCAGATCCAGATGACTTTTCTTTGGTCCTTGTCTTTTTGATAGGGTCTGTCAGAGGTGTGGTACTCAAGCCTGAGTCCTTCAATGCTGCCTCCGGCCTCGAATTCAAATGGTTCTGTATGTGTGTAAGTGTTTGATGTCATAACAATGTTGTTCCTGATAGTCTTTCGGAATCAGTCTGAAAAATAGATATAATATGGGTAAATACGAAAAAAGTGTGGATGCATCTTAGCGATGCATTCGCGTGGACGTAATTGTTATGTGTGAAGAACTCATCATATTCGGTGGCAAATATACCGAATCATCTCAGAAAAACAAATTTTTATTAAAAACCTACTATTAATACTTCGTTTGAGGTTTTGTTGCTGAGGACGTATTTGATTTTTTGGCTTTCGTAGATTTTCACGTGCTTGTTGTTCTGTTCCAGTAACTGTTTAAGTCTGTCAATGCTTGGAATCCCATTCGAACGATATGATACGACAAGTGTGCTGTCCTTGAATTGATTGAATAGGTGAGCAAAACTGTTTTCAATGCGAGATGCTGATGTCCAGTCTGAAGCAGGATGTTTCAGTTTCTTGTTTTTACTATTCTCGTCTATGCGATTAGTCCAATTTTTGTAATCAGTGATACCCTCCAAAAAGTGGTAAAAATCGAGGTAATCCACTCCCGTTCCGTTATCTGAAACGTACGGAGTGTCGATGTAAACCATATCGTAATTTGGTGAGATGTCGAATGCGTCTTTGTTTAATACTTTATTTGCAAGCCCATTTGAGAATACGGCATTATTCGCCTCTTCCACAAAATTTTTAAAATGAACTGCGAAGGGTGTGTCCCAAGTTGTTTTGTTTCCAAATGAGCGAGAGACGTCTTGTGTCCTCAGGTAAAGGTTTTTACGATGAAATAAATTGTAAGGGCGTTTTATTATGCAGGATTGAAAAAGTGCGAACCATGCTATTGCCTGCTTGTAAGGATTCGTCATCAATGAGATATTCGTTGACATAACGTCAAGCCATCTGTTCTCATCGTCAGTGTAATATATGTCTTTAAAGGTTTTTTCAATAAAATCAGGATACAATATGTCTTTACGTTTGAAAAACAATGATCCTGTTTCAAAGTCGGTTAATGTTTCAGAATCATTTTCTATTAAGGCTTTTCCTATTATGGAATTGAAATGAAGAATATCATTGTACGTTGTCTGTTTTCCTTCTTGTTTCATTTTATACGCAAAGCATCCGGTGCCACCAAATGCATCCAAGACAGTGTTAAACGGGACATCTTTAATGCAGTTCCAAATCCAATCGACGAATTTTAATTTACTGCCTTGATATCTCGTTGAAGGGAACTTAGCGACAGTCTCCACATCATCAAATAGCGCTAATTGACTCATTTGATGTTCTTTAATGATTTAAATTGTGCCAAGTTGGAATATGGCGCTTTTGCCAACTCAGCTGCTTTTGCCATATCATTTGTCAAGTAAAACATCCAGTAATCGTCAAACACTTTTTCTCCCAATGAGCTGAATGGACCTTTGCCGTCAATTAACTCTTTGATGTCTGAAATAGAACCGATATTCTTGGTGTTGCCACTTCCCGGTTTGTCAGATGCTATCTTATATTTTTCTTGAACGAAAAAGGACACATTATTCACAACCGAAGAAATGCTTTTCAAATCTTCTAATCGGTATATCTTACCTTCGACAGGAATGTCTGCTGACCTAGAATAAATAATTCCAAGTACGTAATGTCCCACATAGTCATTGTATGGGTAAGATACGTTTTTCGAGCTTGTTCTATTTCTGAAATATCCTGTATATGCGCCCAATGTCATTCCATTAATGCTGTTCTCATTTTTACGGTAGGAACTTTTAATGTCAACAGCGAATTTGTTTCCGCTTTTGTCAATGAAAGTCATATCAGGGTAAAAATTTTGTTCCTCGCACCTTTCCCATTTATATCCGTTGTTTTCTGCAATTGAGCAAATGTGAGGAAAAATAAGAAGTTCCATTACTTTAGAAATGACTTTAGTGTCAATGGAAATTGTGTAAATGTTTTTTGCGACATCAATAAAGCCCTTGACAACCCAATCTCCATTTGATGTGGAGATAGAATCACTTAATTTAAGAGTCTCTTTGTCAAGGAAATCTTTGAAGGATTGTTTTAACTCTTCTTTTTTATTGTGAGTTGTGGCCATTTACTCGTTATAATTTTATGCAAGGTACAAATTTTCTGACAATTATAAAAAGATGAGGGCTGTTCACTTCTCTTGCTTCGTTTCCGAAAATCACTATATTCGTAGAAAAATGAAAATAGAATGGATTTCATTGAGGTCAGAAATAGTTTTATTGAGCCGGGTTGTTTGGACACCCATCAGATTGCCGCTCAGTATCCCGGTTCAACACTAATAACTTGACACGCAATAAAGGAAGAGATTTTTACGATGCGAGGTTCCTGCTTGGTCAGGGGGTTCCCGATTATGAATACTTGGCGGCAAAAAAGGGGATTCGTAATAAAGAGGAACTAAAAGTCGCATTAACTCAGATTGTCAATACGACCGATTTGAAAATGAGATACAAGGATTTCGAGCATTTGCTGTTTAACAAGGAAAATGCTGAGAAAGTGTTGCGTTTCGGAGATTTTGTGAAAGACTTTTAATTTTTATTATGATGAATAAATTTATCCTTTTGATGTTTTTCGCCGTTGTGGCGGCATCTAATGTGGTTTCGGCAAGTTCCGTCACGGATTCGGCCGCTGTTGCGAAAGTGGATTCTACGGCTCTCTCCGATGCTGATTGGCATTGGACGGATCTGGGAGACGGGGCTCATGCTGGTTGGGCTCAGATAAGGTTGTTCAACAGCGTGCAGACCATATCCATAGTCAAGTACCCGATAAGAAAGTTCAGGACATCGTTGAGTCACAATCCAGGACGGGAAGCGTCCGCAACTGACTCTCTTGCTTTAAGATGCGGAGCGAAAATGGCAATCAACGGAAGCTATTTCAATGTCAAGGCGCTGACACCGACCACTTTCTTTTCTTGCGGCCACAAGATCGTGGGGAAGACTTCTCCCAACGAACTCTTCAGAGTGAACGGGTTAATGGCGTTGAAAGGAAGAAACGGGCGCAAGATTGACATAATGTATTGCGACACTGCAAGATATGAGTTCTACAGCAAGCATTATTACTCAGCCATAGCCGCCGGACCTCTTCTTCTTAAGGACGGAGTGGTGCAGTCGTTTCGTCACGATAAGTCGTTCAATGACAAGAGGCATCCTCGCAGCGTGGTTGGTGTCACAGACAGGTCGCGCCATAATAAAGGCGGACAATTCTGTTATTTCATTGTGGTGGACGGCAGGTTTCCGGGTCAGGGGGAAGGAATGACAGTCAGAGAGCTTGCTTTGATGTCCCGCTATCTGGGTCTGAGTCACTCGCTTAATCTTGACGGCGGAGGTTCTTCCACTTTGTGGTCCGCGGACACCGGGGTGATCAACCATCCTTATGACAATCACCGTTTTGACCACGAAGGCTGCCGCGTTGTCCCGAACATTGTCTCCGCTACAGCCCGTTGACGATCCCGCGCTTTGAAATCCGGAGAAACGGAAACGGTTACGGAATAAAGTTCCGTAACCGTTTGATAATTAGTATTTTTTGTGCTTCGGACGGGACTTGAACCCGTACAGGCATTGCTGCCCAAGGGATTTTAAGTCCCTCGTGTCTACCAATTCCACCACCAAAGCTTGTGACTGCAAATATAGTCAGAAAATTCGTATCTTAGCAAAAATAAAATACCGCTTATGGACTTGAAGCTACAAAATAACCCTTATTATGCGGAGGCGATGAGCTATATCGACTCGCACGACCTCGCCAAAATGGAACCGGGAAGACATATAATTGACGGGGACAATCTCTTTTTTACCATAGTGGACAGCCAGATGAAAACCATTCAGCAGGCTCGCTATGAGGTTCATAATGACTACATTGACATCCAAGTGCCTCTCTCGAAAGAAGAGACTTTCGGCATCAAGCCGCGTGAGGAATGCAAAGATCCGGACGGAGATTTCAACTCTGTCAAGGACATACAATTCTTCAAAGACACAATCGACAAGACCATAACCGTAAAGGCCGGAGAGAGCGTTACCTTCGCCCCCGACACGGCCCACGCTCCGCTAATAGGAGAAGGCACCATTCGCAAAGCCATTTTCAAAGTGCGAGTGCCTCGTTAGCCAAGGTCTCATCCCACGACACCGAGGGTTGCGGCGCTGATGCGAGTCGCGGGCGAGACCAACGCGCGGATCACTTTGTGACAGGAGTTAATCGTGGCCCCCGTCGTGAACACGTCATCGACAATCAGAATGTGTCTGAAATGTCGGAGGCTCTCTGTCAGTTTCTCGTTGACGCAGAATGCGCCTGCGACATTCCGTTTTTTACCCTCAATGTCCAAAGTCGTTTGCGATTTCGTCCGTCGCACACGTTTCAAAGCGGACGGTAGCATTATCGCACCGAGCTGCGAAGCGATGGCTTTTCCGATCACCGCAGCCTGATTGTACCCTCTCTCCCAATGTCTGGACCAATGCAGAGGCACAGGCACCACACAATCCACGTCGCTGAACAAATTCGAATCCCGCAATTCCTTTCCAAGCAATCCTGAGAATAGTTTTCCGGTGTCCTCATCACCTTTGTACTTAAGGCTTTGCGTGATCTTTCTGAAATTGTCCCCATGCTTGTAGAAAAACAGAGAGGCGGCGTAAGAGTAAGGCTCGAAGGAAGATATGTCCCTTTGAATCATATCGTTGTATCTGTCCGCCATAGGGTTGTGCGCGTAACTCCAATTGTAGGTCAGCGGCAAATGTGCCATACAGTAGATACACAAATGCTTTTCCTTCATTCCGAGTCTTTTTCCGCACACGACGCATTCTCTGGGAAGCGCAAGGTCACTCAGCGCCACCGCTGCGTCCCTCAATAATTCCAATTTCATTTTTTTTAGCGTCCGGGATTTTTTTGTTCCGAATCAGGAACGCCCTGACGCTGAAATGTCGCAAAAAATTGGCGGAATGTCTTTAAGAAACGGAAAAACCCACATCTCCGATAAAAGAAATGTGGGTTTTTTAAAGAAATTTCTGTTTTTTAGCAGTTCATCGCGCCGCAGACGTGAATAACCTGTCCGCTCACATAAGAAGACAAGTCGCTCGCGAGGAACAAAGCCACTTTCGCAACCTCCTCAGGAGTGCCGCCGCGTCTAAGCGGAATAGTCTTGATCCATTCATCGCGAACAACATCAGGCAAAGCGTTTGTCATATCGGAAACGATGAAACCCGGGGCGATGCAATTGGCGCGAATACCTCTTGGGCCCATCTCTTTGGCGATAGATTTGGCGAGACCGATGAGACCCGCCTTTGATGCTGAGTAGTTGCACTGGCCTGCGTTGCCGGAAACACCAACAACGGAAGACATATTGATAATGCTGCCTCCTCTCTCTTTCGACATAACCGGCACTACGGCGTGGATGAAATTGAATGCGGATTTGAGATTCACGGCAATCACTGCGTCCCACTGTCCTTCTGACATTCTGAGCATAAGACCGTCCTTGGTGATTCCGGCATTGTTGACAAGAATGTCGATGTGTCCGAAATCCTTCATTATCTCGTCTACAGTCTTCTGGCTGTCCTCGAAACTTGCGGCATTTGAAGCATATCCTTTGCATTTGTGCCCGAAAGCCTCGATTTCCTTGATAGTCTCTTCGGCCGCTTCGTTGATCACAAGGTCAGTGAATGCGACATCAGCCCCTTCGGAAGCATATTTCAAAGCTATTGCTTTTCCTATTCCTTTGGCCGCGCCTGTGACGAGAGCGGTCTTTCCATCTAATAATCCCATAATCTTTGTAAGTTTTTATGATTGATTTCTCCTGCAAAAATATCCTTATTAATTCTGAAAGGCAAATTTTACGGGCGGATTTTGGCTAAACGGACATATTGGTGGCAGATTCGACTGTTTTAGGCGAACACCACATCCAGCGCCATCATCAGAGCGAACCCGATTGCGAATCCGATGGTGCAGAGATTGGAGTGAGGCTCCGCAGACCCTTCAGGAATAAGTTCCTCCACTACCACATATATCATCGCTCCCGCTGCGAAAGACAGAAGATAAGGCAGAATCGGAACCACGAGAGATGTCAGAAGTATCGTCACGAACGCTCCTATCGGCTCAACCACACCGCTCAGAAAACCAATTCCGAAAGACTTGGCCTTGCTGTTGCCCGCATTCCTCAAAGGCATTGAGATAATGGCCCCTTCCGGAAAATTCTGAATGGCTATTCCTATTGCAAGCGCGGCTGCTCCCGACATTGAGATTAGGGCGTTTTCGGCAAGCGCGCCTGCGAAAACAACGCCGACAGCCATACCTTCAGGGATATTGTGGAGCGTGACCGCGAAAGCGAGCATAGCCGTACGGGAGGCTTTGCTTCTTGGACCTTCCGGTGTGTCGCTGTCAATGTGCAGATGCGGGATTATTCTATCTATGATCAGGAGAAAGGCAATTCCCGCCATCATCCCGATTATGGCCGGTAACACGGCGGCCTTGCCCGTGCCCATGTTCATAGACGGAATCAGCAGCGACCACACCGATGCCGCGATCATAACTCCTGACGCAAATCCCAAAAGGGTCTTCTGAAGACGGTCAGGCAGGGATTTCTTCATCAGGAACACGCTTGCGGCGCCCAAAGTGGTGCCAAGCAGCGGTACAAGCATTATAACAAGAAAAGCATTGTTCATATCCGGAATTTTAATAATGATGCGAAGATAATGAATATTTTTAACGGACGGAATTGCTTATATTTGCATTTTATATAAGTGTACTGAAACATCTACTATTTATGTCAAGTGAAATATTGGATCCTCAATTGAAGGATAGCGGCGAGTTGAAAATCTCCTGGGTCAGGAGCCACATGCCGCTTCTGGCCGGCCTTGATGCCGAATTTAAACAAAGCAAACCGTTCGCAGGCAAGAAGATAGCTCTGTCTGTCCATCTTGAGGCCAAGACTGCCCATCTCTGCGAAGTGCTCGCTGACGGCGGTGCGGAAATGTTCGTGACCGGAAGCAATCCCCTTTCGACTCAAGATGATGTGGCCGCGGCTCTCGCCAGTGAAGGTCTGAACGTGTTCGCAAAACACGGAGCCACTGAAATGGAGTACACTGAGTGCATTAGAAAGGTGATAAGCGCAGGACCGGACATCATTATCGATGACGGAGGGGATTTGGTGAATATGATTCACACTGAGTTCAGACATCTGATTCCGAACGTAATCGGAGGATGTGAGGAAACCACGACAGGCATAATGCGTCTTGAGGCGATGAACAGAAGCGGAACACTTATGTTCCCGATGATGCTGGTCAACAATGCCGCCTGCAAGCATTTCTTTGACAATCGCTACGGAACAGGCCAGTCGGTCTGGGACGGCATCAACAGAACGACCAATCTTATAGTGGCAGGCAAAAACGTGGTAGTGGCGGGTTACGGCTGGTGCGGAAAAGGCGTGTCGATGAGAGCCAAGGGCTTGGGAGCTGATGTGATAGTTACGGAGATAGATCCGATAAAGGCTATGGAGGCCGTTATGGACGGGTTCAAGGTTATGAAGATGAGTCAGGCAGCCGGAATCGGGGACGTGTTCGTGACCGTGACGGGGTGCGACAATGTGATAGGTGTGGAGGATTTTCTGAAGATGAAAGAAGGGGCAATCTGCTGTAACGCAGGCCATTTCGATGTGGAAGTCAATGTGGCCGCCCTCAAAGATATAGCCCTTGACCACAAACCTGCGAGGAATAACATTGAGGGCTATAGGCTTTCCAACGGGCGCACGGTTTACGTTATAGCGGAAGGCCGTTTGGTGAATCTTGCTGCCGGAGACGGGCATCCGGCGGAAATTATGGATATGTCTTTCGCTATACAGGCCCTGAGTGCGAAATGGCTTGTGGATCATCGTGACAAGATTGTCAGAGAGAGCGGCAGGATGTTGAATGACATCCCGTCTGAGATAGACTCTGAAGTCGCTCTCAGAAAGCTCGCTGACTGGGGAGTGGAGATAGACACCCTGACAAAGGCTCAGAGCGATTATCTTTATGGTTCTGAAAATTAATAGTTTAGGTTAAATTTTATATGGCTGGTTTTTCAAAGTTCTCATGGACGAGACATATCTGGAATTTTAATTACAGAAGGAATGAATTCATAGGCAAACCTTGGTCTCAGGGCATTCTGCTGATGGTTTGCGTTGTCGTAGCTATGCTTCTCGCTAATCTTCCTTTCACAAGAGAGGTCTACAGAAATTTTCTGGACACGAGTCTGTGTCTGAATTTCGCCTCTCCGAATGGCGGGCACACTATTTTTCCGGCCGACATGACGGTGGAGAAATTCATCAACGACATCCTGATGGTGATTTTCTTCTTCTGTGTCGGGCTTGAAATCCGAAGAGAAGTGGCCTATGGAGAGCTTTCATCTCCAAAGAAGGCTCTGCTTCCGGTCATCGCCGCTTTCGGAGGAGTCGTAATGCCGGCCTTGATTTTCACTCTTGTCAATCACGGCACGGCTGTGTCAGGAGGTTGGGGGATACCCACGGCTACCGACATCGCTTTCGCGGTTGGGATATTGTCTATCTTGGGTGACAAGGTGCCGGTGTCCTTAAAAGTGTTCCTTACAGCGCTCGCTGTGGCGGATGACCTTGTGGCCATCCTGATTGTGGCCCTTTTCTACGGAGGCTCGATCAATTTTACTCTTCTTGCGATTGCGGTCTTGATCATCATTTTGACAATCATAATGAACAAATTGGGAGAAAAGCGAGTCTTCTTCTACGTTGTTCCGGCAATTGCGATCTGGACTTTGTTCTATTATTCCGGCATACATTCCACGATGTCAGGAGTGGTGATGGCGTTCATTATTCCGATGAAGCCTCGTTTCAGCACTGTCTTCTCGGCAAGGAGGAGAAGACATTACGAGGAAATCCTTAACAACGAGGAGCCGAAGAGGGAATCTATTTTCTTTCCTACCGAGAAGCAGCGCTTCGCCTTTCTTGGCCTGAGCAAGTTGTCAAAGAATTCTGTAGGAATGAGTTACAGAATGGAAAGGTCTTTGAACCCTTGGGTCAATTTCCTGATTATGCCTGTTTTCGCCTTAGCTAACGCGGGCGTGGAAATCACTGATCCTTCCAACTTCAACATATTCCGGTTTAGCGCTGATTACGGTAGCGTGGGGATGGGGATATTCTTCGGTCTGCTGCTGGGGAAGCCTCTCGGGATCACTCTGGCAAGCCTTATAGCCATAAAGTCGAAACTTTGCGATATGCCTGCCAAGTCTTCTTGGAAAATGTTGTTCGCAGTCGCTTGTCTCGGAGGAATAGGCTTCACTATGTCAATCTTCGTTGACACGCTTTCTTTCGGGGATCTGTCACCTGAACTCACCATGAAGTTCAGGGACGCCGGCAAGATTGCTGTTCTTATGGGTTCCATTACAGCCGGTCTGGCGGGCAGTCTTCTGATCAATCTTTTCCACGAAAAAAAGAAATCCCGGGCATCTAAAAACTCATAATGCTTTTGAAAAAGTTCAAGATTGGCATATTGCCGCGCGTGATTGCGGCCATTATTCTGGGAATTGTTTTCGGACAGTTCCTTCCGGAGGGATGGGTGCGGGTGTTCGCTACTTTCAACAGCGTGTTCAGCCAGTTCCTCGGTTTTATGATACCTCTGATAATAGTGGGTCTCGTCACTCCTGCCATTGCGGACATCGGCTCGGGAGCTGGAAAACTGCTGCTTGTCACGGTCCTGATTGCCTATCTCGACACGGTGTTTTCCGGATTGTTCTCTTACGGCATCGGCTCGTGGCTGTTTCCTTCAATGGTAGCATCCACCTCTGAAGGTTTCGAAATCGGCCGGACCGTAGCTACTCAACCGTATTTCAGTATATCCATTCCTCCCATCCTTGACGTGATGGCGGCTCTTGTCTTCTCGTTTATGGTCGGGCTGGGCGTGGCCTACGGCAAGGCGCCGAACTTGAAGAATTTTTTTGAGGAATTCAAGCAGATCATTTCCAAGACGATAAGTGTGGTCATAATTCCGCTTCTGCCGATTTACATTTTCGGCATATTTCTGGATATGACCGTCACAGGACAGGTGATGAGAATCCTTTCCGTTTTTGCCAAGATTATCTGCGTCATTTTCGCTCTTCACGTCTTAATCCTTGTGTATCAGTTCTGTGTGGCTGGTCTCTTTGCCAAGCGTAATCCCTTTAGGCTGCTTTGGAATATGCTTCCGGCTTATATGACCGCGCTCGGGACTTCTTCTTCGGCGGCTACCATTCCGGTGACGTTCAAACAGACTATCAAGAACGGGGTAAGCGAGGATATAGCCGGGTTTACGGTTCCCCTCTGCGCAACCATTCATATGTCAGGCTCCGCTATGAAGATTACGGCTTGTGCCTTAACTATATGTCTTTTGAACGGTTTGCCGCATTCTTTTCCTTTGTTTCTGAATTTCATCCTGATGCTTTCTGTGTGTATGGTGGCGGCCCCGGGTGTGCCGGGCGGTGCGATTATGGCGGCATTGGGTCCTCTTGCCGGTATTCTTGGCTTTGGGTCTGACGCTCAGGCTCTTATGATTGCGCTTTACATCGCAATGGACAGTTTCGGTACGGCTTGTAATGTGACAGGGGACGGGGCGATTGCTCTGATTATTAATAAATTTTTCCACAAAAAGGCCTGATTCTGCCGAATTGGAACATTTTTTTTGTATTTTTGAGGATGGCGGTGGCGTCTTGCCATCTGTCTGATCTCAAATAATGAAAGATTATGTTCGACAAAAGTGTTTATGTTAGCAGGCGCCGTACTCTTCTGAAGAAGATGTCAGAGGCGTTGCCGGAAGGAAAAAGAGGGATTGCGTTGTTTTTGGGGAATGCGGAAGCTCCGGCTCAGTACAAGGACAATTGTTATATTTTTCGCCAGGACAGCGTCTGGCTCTACTATTTCGGCATAGACAAACCTCTTTATGCCGCAATCATTGATTTGGATAACGGTAAAGAGACCATTTATGCGGACGATGTTGAGATCGGTGATATAATCTGGATGGGTCCTCAGCCGAGCGTGCGTTCCATTGCCGAGAGCTCGGGCGTGGACAATTCCGCATCTTACGGAGAGCTTGCGGCAGCAGTCGAGAAGGCCGTCGCCGGAGGCCGAACGGTTCATTTCGCTCCTCCTTCAAGATATTATAACACTATGATGCTCAGCCGTTTGCTTGGCAACAGAAAACCGTCTGAGGAATTAGTCAAGGCCATAATCTCAATGCGTCTTGTCAAGGAGCCTTGTGAGATTGAGGAATTGGACAAGGCCGGAGCCATCGGACAGGAGATGCACACCATAGGTCGCAAGAGTGTGAAACTCGGCATCGTTGAGCAGGAGATTGTCGGAAAAATGGAGGGGCTTACGCTCAGCAAGGGTTGGGGGGTCTCGTTTCCTACCATTCTCACTCAGCATGGGGAGACGCTCCACAACCATCTTCACGACAAGATCATCGAGCCGGGCAAACTGATGGTAATTGACGCGGGTGCGGAAAACAATATGCATTATGCTTCCGATTTCACGAGGACACTTCCGACGTCCGGGAAATTCACTCAGAAGCAGAGGGACATTTATTCGATTGTCTATGATTGCAATGAGTATGCTTTTTCTCTAACCAAACCTGGAGTTGCTTATCGTGACGTGCACATTGCGACTTGCAAGAAGATGCTTGAGGAGTTGCGCGCTCTTGACATTGTCAGAGGCAACATCAACAATATGGTTGAGATTGGCATAGCAGGGCTGTTTATGCCTCACGGTCTCGGACACAACATGGGGCTGGATGTTCACGATATGGAGGATCTCAATGAGAATCTTGTAGGTTACGATCCTGATCAGAAGCGTTCCGACCAACTTGGTCTCGGCAGTCTGAGGATGGCCAGAAGATTAGTTCCGGGCAACGTGATCACTGATGAGCCGGGTATATATTTCATTCCCGCACTCATAGACAAATGGAAGGCTGAGAAGAGGGATAGGGGGTTTGTCAATTACAACAGGCTTGAGACTTATCTCAATTTCGGAGGAATCCGTCTTGAGGATGATGTCCTCGTGACGGCGGACGGTGCCCGAAGAACCGGGCCGAATCGTCTTCCTATTGCTCCTGATGACGTTGAGGCCGCAATGTCGTAATTATTTCTTATGGACATATTCATTGCCATAATGGCCGTGCTGGCAGGTTTGATAGGGATTGTCGGGAGTGTGCTCCCGGCTCTCCCCGGGCCGCCTGTCAGTTGGATCGGGATTCTGCTTCTGTATTTTTGGGGAGGCACCAACGGGAACGGTGATCCGATGTCGTCGACCATTCTGCTTTCTCTTCTCGCGGTCACTATTGTGGTCACGGTTGTGGACTACATTGTCCCCATCTATTTCACCAGACTTTCCGGCGGCAGTAAATACGGGGCATGGGGCTGCACCATCGGCCTTGTCGCGGGACTGTTTCTCCCTCAGCCTGTGGGAATGATATTAGGAGGGTTCATCGGAGCCTTCATAGCTGAGCTGATTCTCGCTCAGAAAGACACGAAATCCTCCCTCAAGTCCGCTTTCGGCTCTTTCATAGGCTTCATTCTCGGCACCGGCCTCAAACTCGCCGCCTCCTTCGTGATGTTCTACTACATTATAGTATACGTTTAGCCGCCCAGTCGCCCACCTTTCCGGGCTTTCTTTTCCGTTCTCGGCCACCGTCTCTTGAAAAATTCTCCACCTCGGGTGTGTTCTATCTGTCAACCTTCCCAAGCCCTTTTGCCCGACAGCAGTCGGTAATTGGTTTTTGGACAAAGAGGGGGCGGCCACGCCTATAGGTATGCCTGAGGATAATCCTCGAAACGCCGGCAAATATTTCTGATGCCGATTACGTAGTCGGCTGTTCCCGGTCGTTCTTTAATAGAAGGCGTTAAATTGGTGAAGGCAATTAAATAAATATGGAAGAAAACGAAATCAGGCATAAACTTAAGG